>NZ_JBHZAL010000007.1:0-19053 GCF_042754245.1 Nocardia sp. NPDC059228
AGGTCGGCTACCCGTCGTCGCCTTGGTGAGCCGTTACCTCACCAACAAGCTGATAGGCCGCGGGCCCATCTCGCACCAGTAAACCTTTCCAACCCGGACCATGCAGTCCAGGCTCATATCCGGTATTAGACCCAGTTTCCCAGGCTTATCCCAGAGTGCAAGGCAGATCACCCACGTGTTACTCACCCGTTCGCCGCTCGTGTACCCCGAAGGGCCTTACCGCTCGACTTGCATGTGTTAAGCACGCCGCTAGCGTTCGTCCTGAGCCAGGATCAAACTCTCCGTTGAAGACTCTAGAAACACCCGAAGGCGAATCAGAAGTATCTCGAACCAGAGTCCGAAAACCTAGCAAAAATAGCCGGCTGGAAATTAGCCGACTTAAATGTCCGACCCCAACACACGGGGGGTGAGAGGCCGGAACCAAATTTAAATATTTGGCACTGACATTCATCGACACACTATTGAGTTCTCAAAGAACACACGCACAAGCCATCTCCCGGGCGGTAAGCCCGTTCGATCAGCTAGGCAACTTATCAAGCTTAGCTCGCATCATGCAGCAGACCAAATCTGCTGGTCAGGTGGAACTAGTGTGATCATCAGGCGCTCCTCGTCCAACCTCGTTTCCCAGGCCCTTGGGGCTCCGGGTCGGTGTCCGTGTCGCTCTGACCTGGAATAAGTTACGTGTTGCTACGAACCAAAGTCAAATCGGCTGTCTACCTGCGCTTTTCCGGCACATCGGATGAGTGGCACGAACAAGTTGAAGAGCGCGCGGCTCCGAATACCTCCCCACAACGCTGCCTATAGGTAAGGAGGTCTCGTGGCCGCAGCTGTTCGGGCGCGGACAGAGAGTCGCGAGGATCGGTCCGGAGTTCTGTATGCGGTGTCGCGAGCGACGGACGCCGCGCGAGCCGGCGACGTCGAGACCGCGGCACTACTACTGCGGGAGGCCGGACGGCTGGCGGGGAGAGACGACCGCATCGCGGGCAATTCCGCTGTCCATATCGCCGGAAAACGACCGCTGCGGGCCGCGTTGACAAGCATCACGGCAGCAACGATCGTCGGAGTGCGCCGTCTGACGGGGTTCTGTGCGTCATCTCGGTCTTACCCAAGGTGGTTGGCCCGGGCTCACCAGGCTCCGGGTCGGGACGAAGGAGTCTGCGTGAATTCAACGGTGGGCGAGCGCACGCCCGGCGATCAGGTGGGTGGGGCGGACGGCCTCGTCTATGTCGTGTTCATTACCGCTGCGGCGGCTATGGGTGGGTTTCTGTTCGGGTATGACAGCTCGGTCATCAACGGTGCGGTCGAGGCGATCCGGGATCGGTACGACATCGGGTCGGCGACATTGGCGCAGGTGGTGGCCATCGCATTGATCGGGTGCGCGGTGGGGGCCGCGATCGCGGGGCGGATCGCGGACCGGATCGGGCGCATCTGGTGCATGCGGATCGCGGCGACGCTGTTCACCTGTAGTGCGATCGGGTCGGCATTGCCATTCGCGCTGTGGGATCTGGCGATGTGGCGTGTGATCGGTGGCATCGGGATCGGGATGGCGTCGGTGATCGGGCCCGCGTACATCGCCGAGGTGTCACCGCCGGCGTATCGCGGGCGGCTGGCGTCGTTCCAGCAGGCGGCCATCGTGATCGGTATCGCCACTTCACAATTGGTGAACTTCGCGATTCTGAAGATGGCGGGCAGTGAGCAGCGCGGTCACATCGCGGGGCTGGAGGCCTGGCAGTGGATGCTCGGGGTGATGGTGGTGCCGGCGGCGCTGTACGGGTTGTTCTCGTTCACCATTCCGGAGTCGCCGCGGTACCTGATCTCCATCGGTAAGACTGACAAGGCCAAGGAGGTGCTGGCCCAGGTCGAGGGCGGCAAGGGGAATCTGGACGAGCGGGTGGCCGAGATCGAGCAGGCCATGCACAGTGAGCACCGGTCGACGTTCAAGGATCTGCTGGGCGGCGGGTTCGGGTTCCTACCGGTGGTGTGGATCGGTATCGGGCTGTCCGTGTTCCAGCAGCTGGTCGGCATCAATGTCGTCTTCTACTACTCGGCGACGCTGTGGCAGTCGGTGGGCATCGACCCGTCCAGTTCGTTCTTCTACTCGTTCACCACCTCGATCATCAATATCGTCGGCACCGTGATCGCCATGGTGCTGGTCGACCGGATCGGGCGGAAACCGCTGGCGCTCATCGGATCCACGGGCATGGCGATCTCGCTCGCGCTGGAGGGCTGGGCGTTCTCCTACAAGTCCGGGTCCGGGGAGAGTGTGAGCCTGCCGCACACCCAGGGCATCGTGGCGCTCGTCTCCGCGCACTGCTTCGTGCTGTTCTTCGCCATGTCGTGGGGTGTCGTGGTGTGGGTGCTGCTCGGCGAGATGTTCCCCAACAGGCTGCGCGCCGCCGCGCTCGGTGTGGCCGCGTCGGCGCAGTGGATCGCCAACTGGGTCATCACCGCCAGCTTCCCCAGCCTGGCCGACTGGAACCTGTCGGGGACCTACGTCATCTACACCGCCTTCGCTGTCCTCTCGATTCCCTTCGTGCTCAGGTGGGTTCCGGAGACGAAGGGAAAGGCACTGGAAGAAATGGGCTGACCCGCTATTTGAGGATCTTGGTGATCTGGCCGGCGCCGACCGTTCGGCCGCCCTCGCGGATGGCGAATTTGAGACCGATCTCCATGGCGATGGGTTGGATGAGGACCACCTCCATGGAGACGTTGTCACCCGGGAGGACCATCTCCACTTCTTTCGGAAGCGTCACCACGCCGGTGACATCCGTTGTGCGGAAGTAGAACTGGGGGCGGTAGTTGTTGAAGAACGGGGTGTGGCGGCCGCCCTCCTCCTTCGAGAGGATGTAGGCCTGGCCTTCGAACTGGGTGTGGGGTGTGACCGAACCCGGCTTGATGACGCACTGGCCGCGCTCCACGTCTTCGCGGCGGACACCACGCAGGAGAAGGCCGACATTCTCTCCGGCTTGGCCCTCGTCCAGCAGTTTCCGGAACATCTCGATGCCGGTCACGGTGGTCTTGGTGGTCTTCGGGCGGATGCCGACGATCTCCACCTCCGCGTTGACCTTCAGGACGCCGCGTTCGATGCGGCCGGTGACGACGGTGCCGCGGCCGGTGATGGTGAAGACGTCCTCGATCGGCATGAGGAAGGGCTTCTCGACCTCGCGGGTGGGGGTGTCGATCCAATCGTCCACGGCGGCCAGGAGTTCGGTGACGGTGTCGCCCCACTCGCCGGTCGGGTTCTCCAGCGCCTGGTAGGCGGAGACGCGGACGATGGGGGTGTTGTCGCCGTCGAATTCGTATTCGCTGAGCAGGTCGCTCACCTCGAGTTCGACCAGTTCCAGGATCTCCTCGTCCTCGACCATGTCGCACTTGTTCAGTGCCACCACCATTTTCGGGACGCCGACCTGGCGCGCCAGGATGACGTGCTCCTTGGTCTGCGGCATCGGGCCGTCGGTGGCGGCGACCACCAGGATGGCGCCGTCCATCTGGGCGGCACCGGTGATCATGTTCTTGATGTAGTCGGCGTGGCCGGGGCAGTCGACGTGCGCGTAGTGGCGGTTCTCCGTCTGATATTCCACGTGGGCGATGGAGATGGTGATGCCGCGCTGCCGTTCCTCGGGGGCCTTGTCGATGGCCTCGAAGGGTGTGAAGGGATTCAGGTCCGGATATTTGTTGTGCAGGACCCTGGTGATCGCCGCGGTGAGAGTGGTCTTGCCGTGGTCGATGTGGCCGATGGTGCCGACATTGACGTGCGGCTTCGTCCGCTGGAACTTCGCCTTCGCCACTGGGAACCTCCTGTGCGCCCGCGCGATTCGAGAGGGCACCGGAGGGTGGGGACACCGCGAAGTCATGCCCGACGGCGGTGTCTTTTCCAGGGTATTCAGCTGCTGACCCGCACAGGTCGAGAACAGCCCGAACCAGACGTACAGGACTGTTGACGGGTGGGGTTCCGCTCGGCGAGTCCCCGGGAGACGCGCCGAACCCGCCTCGGGTGAGCAGGGGAAGTAACGTGGGCGGTTATGACAGCTGTTGCAGATCGTTCGCTCGGACCGGAACTCGTACGCACCCTGGCCATCGGGCAGGCCGACGTCCTCGTCATCGGCCTCACCTCGACGGATGACGGGCCGGAGATCGCGCCCGCCGACGCCTTCGAGGATGTGCTGGACGGCGAGACCCGGGCCGCGCTGCTGACTGCGCTGCAGGCGGTCGGGGCCAAGGGGAAGGGCGAGGAGGTCACGCGGGTGCCGGCTCCGGCCGGGCTGGGCGTCGACTACGTGCTGGCGGTCGGGCTCGGAGCCGAGGACAAGCTCGACGCGGAGCAGGTGCGCAAGTCGGCCGGTGCGGCCGGGCGGGCGCTGACCGGGGTCGCGACCGCGGTCACCACACTGTCGGGGCTCGACCTCGGCGCGGCGGCCGAGGGCTTCTACCTGGGCGCGTACCAGTTCACCACGTTCAAGTCCGCCAAGACCGCGCCCAAGGACGACGATCAGCCGGTCAAGCGCGTCGAATTCCTGGTTCCCGAACCGGGATTCGGGGAAGAGGCGCTGTTCCGGGCGCAGGCCGTCGCCGAAGCCGTCGCCACCGCGCGGGATTTCGTGAACACCCCGCCCAACGACCTGTTCCCGGCCGAATTCGCCAACCGCGCAGCGGAATTGGCCAAGGCCGCGGGCCTGCAGGTGGAGATCCTGGACGAGAAGGAACTCGAATCCCAGGGCTACGGCGGCATTCTCGGCGTTGGCAAGGGCTCCTCGCGGCCGCCGCGGCTGATCCGCATCACCTACGCGGGCGGCGACCCCAAGGTGGCGCTCATCGGCAAGGGCATCACCTTCGACACCGGCGGCATCTCCATCAAGCCCGCGGCGAACATGGAGAACATGACCTCCGACATGGGCGGCGCGGCGGCGGTCATCGCCACCACGCTGCTGGCGGCGCGACTGAGCCTGCCGCTCACGGTCATCGCCACCGTGCCCATGGCCGAGAACATGCCGTCGGCCACCGCGCAGCGGCCCGGTGACGTGCTCACCCAGTTCGGCGGGACCACCGTCGAGGTCATCAACACCGATGCCGAGGGCCGGCTCATCCTGGCCGACGCGCTCGTACGCGCGGGACAGGACGAACCCGACTACGTCATCGACGTCGCCACCCTCACCGGTGCCCAGATGGTCGCGCTCGGCACCCGTACCCCGGGCGTCATGGGCACCGACCTCTTCCGCGACCGGGTGGCCCGCATCTCGCAGGCCGTCGGCGAGAACGCCTGGGCCATGCCGCTTCCCGCGGAACTGCGCGCCGACCTGAACTCCAAGATCGCCGACCTGCAGAACGTCGCGCCGCACCGGTGGGGCGGCATGCTGTCGGCCGGGCTGTTCCTCAAGGAGTTCGTCTCCGAGAGCGTGCAGTGGGCGCACCTGGATGTGGCCGGTCCCGCCTACAACACCGGCGGGCCGTTCGGCTACATCGGCAAGGGCGGCACCGGTGTCCCGGTACGCACCCTCATCGCGACCCTCGAGGACATCGCCGCCGAATAGCGAACAGCGGCAGTCGCACACGGACGCCCGCCCCGCTCGATGCGGGGCGGGCGTCGTCGTTCGGCGCGGCCGGACTCGCGCCGGACGTTCGGGGTCCCGGCGTCAGAGGTCCTGAGCCGCGCGGCGTTCGAGGATGCGCCGGCGCGCCTCGTGGTCGCGCATGCGCTGGGGGTAGCCGACTCGGCGGGCGTCGTAGACGGGGATGTTCAAGGTGGCGGACAGGCGTCGCGCGCCGCGCTCGCCGACCGCGCGGCGGGTCCACGACCCGTCGTGGGCCACCAGGACGACCGAGACATCGGACACCGTCGTGCGCGGCTCGACGAAAGCCTCCACGCCGTAACGGCTTCGGGTCCAGGCCACGAGATGCGCCATCGCCTCGGGGTCGGCATCACCCCGGCGCGCTGTACCGCTGCGCCCGAACAGATCCAGGAAACCCATCCCCGGCTACCTCCTCTCCGGCCACGGAAAGACCGCCGGATAATTCGATAGTGCCAGCTCCCGGACCGTTCGCCAGTCCCCCGGCCAACCCCTAAGCAGCCCCACAGAATCCGTTCAGCCCCAGCTCAGCCCAGCGCCGCGTCCCGCGCCCGGGGACGACCGCGGAAGCGCGATTCGGCGAGCCCGGTGGCGCACTCGGCAATTCAGGGCCGGTGAGGCGATGCCGCGGGCGGCCAAATCCATGCGCCGGCACGAGAGGCGCGCGAACGGGTGCTCGCGCGCCGACGGCATCCATCGACATGGCGGCAGAGCCGTCGGCATCCTGCACGCCCTCAACCGATTCACCGCTCCCCCGCGAATTCGGCACTCTCCACCACGCATCCGCCATACTCGCGCGGGCGCCCCGGCCATCCGGTCTGCGGGCGTCGGCGGCGCGGTCAGCTAGCTGACCGCTATCCCACTCGGCGCGACCTCGACTCCCGTCTACCGGCACCCCGAGAAGCGGTGCCACGCGCAAACGTGATACGTCTCATGCCATTCCCGCCAATTCACGCTCACGCCAGGGAGATCTCTTGCTCACGCGGGGGATCGCGACACTGAGAGGTCGGCGCAACGGCCGCCCTGTGACACGCCGCACCCGGACGAGTGCAAGGATGGGTGGCTGGAACAAGAACCAACACGGATCTCCGGTGCCACAGAATGATCGGTGGCCGTCGGGACGACACCGCGACCCGCGGTGCCACTCCCGCTGAGAGACGAACTGTTTAACCCGACGAGCAGTCAGAGGAGTCAACGGACATGACCTTCTCCGTCCAGATGCCGGCTCTTGGTGAGAGCGTCACCGAGGGCACTGTGACCAGGTGGCTGAAGCAGGAAGGAGACACGGTCGAGGTCGACGAGCCGCTGCTCGAGGTCTCCACCGACAAGGTCGACACCGAGATCCCGTCCCCGGTCGCAGGCGTTCTCACGAAGATCGTCGCCCAGGAGGACGACGTGGTCGAGGTCGGCGGCGAACTCGGCGTGATCGGTGAGGCCGGTTCCGCTCCGGCCCCGGCCGCCGCCCCGGCGCCCGCCGCCGCCCCTGCCCCGGCCCCCGAACCCGCCCCGGCCCCGCAGCCAGTCGCCGCCGCTCCGGCGCCGGCCGCCGCCGCGCCCGCCCCGGCCGCTGCCGCCTCCGGCACCCCGGTCAAGATGCCCGAGCTCGGTGAGTCCGTCACCGAGGGCACCGTCACCCGCTGGCTGAAGCAGGTCGGCGACCAGGTCGCCGTGGACGAGCCGCTGCTCGAGGTCTCCACCGACAAGGTCGACACCGAGATCCCGTCGCCGGTCGCCGGCACCCTGCTGGAGATCTCCGCGCAGGAGGACGACGTGATCGCCGTGGGCGGTCAACTGGGCGTCATCGGCAGCGGCGTTGCTGCGGCCGCACCCGCACCGGCCCCCGCGCCCGCTCCGGCGCCTGCCCCGGCCCCCGCGCCCGCTCCGGCTCCGGCCGCTGAGGCTCCGGCGCCCGCACCGGCCCCCGCCCCCGCCCCTGCTCCGGCTCCCAAGCCGGCTCCGGTTCCGGCCGCGGCCACCCCGGCCGAGGAGCCCTCCACCAACGGCGGCCCCTACGTGACCCCGCTGGTGCGAAAGCTGGCCGCGGAGAACAACGTTGACCTCGCGACCCTCACCGGTTCCGGTGTCGGTGGCCGCATCCGCAAGCAGGATGTGCTCGCCGCCGCGGAGGCCAAGAAGGCTCCGGCGCCCGCCGCTGCCGCGCCCGCCGCTCCTGCTCGGGTCGCCCCGGCCGCTGCCGCGCCCGCACCGCGTCCGTCGCTGTCGCACCTGACCGGCACGGTCCAGAAGGCCAGCCGCATCCGGCAGATCACCGCGACCAAGACCCTGGAGTCGCTGCAGACCACCGCGCAGCTCACCCAGGTGCACGAGGTCGACATGACCAAGATCGCCGCGCTGCGCAACCGCGCCAAGGCCGCGTTCAAGCAGCGCGAGGGCGTGAACATCACGTTCCTGCCGTTCTACGCCAAGGCCGTCATCGAGGCGCTGGCCGTGCACCCGAACGTGAACGCGTCCTACAACTCCGACACCAAGGAGATCACCTACCACTCGGTGGTCAACCTGGGTATCGCGGTCGACACCGAGCAGGGCCTGCTCTCGCCGGTCATCCACAACGCCAACGACCTGTCGCTGGCCGGACTGGCGCGTGCCATCGCCGATATCGCCAACCGTGCCCGCACCGGCGGCCTGAAGCCGGACGAGCTCGCCAACGGCACTTTCACCATCACCAACATCGGCTCGCAGGGCGCTCTGTTCGACACCCCCATCCTGCTGCCGCCGCAGGCCGCCATGCTGGGCACCGGCGCGATCGTCAAGCGCCCCATGGTGATCAGCGACGACGGCAACGAGTTCATCGGCATCCGCTCGATGGCCTACCTGCCGCTCACCTACGATCACCGCCTCATCGACGGCGCCGACGCGGGTCGCTTCCTGACCACCGTCAAGCACCGGCTGGAAGAGGCCGCGTTCGAGGGTGACCTCGGGCTCTGATGCCGGATACGGGCGGCAGGATTGATCGGATGAAGGTCGTGATCGCCGGTTCGTCCGGACTGATCGGGACGGCACTCGTCGCGGCTCTGCGCCGCGACGGGCACGAGGTCACCCGCCTCGTGCGCCGTCCCGTGCACGCCCGCGACGAATTCACCTGGGACCCCGTCCGTTCCAATTTGGACGAACGTGCGCTGCGCGGCGCCGACGCCGTGGTGAACCTCTGCGGCGCGGGCATCGGGCAGCGGCGCTGGACCGGCAGCTACAAACAGGAACTGCGCGACAGCCGCATCGTCCCCACCGACGTGCTGGCCGCCGCGGTCGCCGCCGCGGGCGTGCCCACGCTGGTCAATGCCAGCGGCGTGCACTACTACGGCGGCGATCTCGGCGACCGCGTCGTCACCGAGAGTTCCCCCGCCGGAACGGGTTTCCTGGCCGGCCTGTGCGCCGACTGGGAGGCCGCCACCGAACAGGCCGCCGACGCCGGCGTGCGCACGGTGCTGCTGCGCTCGGCGGTGGTGCTGGCCCGGCACGGCGGCATGCTCGGAATGCTGTATCCCCTCTACTATCTCGGCCTCGGCGGGCGGCTGGGCAGCGGCCGCCAGTACGTGCCGTGGATCTCCCTGGACGACGAGGTCGGCGCGATCAGCTACGCGCTCACCCACGAAAGCCTTTCCGGCCCGGTCAATATGGTCGGTCCCGCGCCGGTCACCAATGCGGAGTTCACCCGCGCGCTGGGCCGCGTCATGCACCGGCCGACGCCCCTGATGGTGCCCGCGTTCGCGCTGCGGCTGGCCGTGGGCGAGTTCGCCGAAGAGGCAATCCTGCACGGCCCCAGGGCGATTCCCACCGCGCTCGAGGCCGCCGGATACCCCTTCCAGCACCCCACCATCGGCGCGGCACTGTCCGCGACGCTCGGCCAGTCCGGCTGATCCGGTCCGTTGCGGTGGGCGCGGCGCACGTCACAGCGGGCCCGTCGATACCGTGTGGAACGTGACCAATCATCCGTCCGACCTGCTGGTGAGGGATGCGCGCGAGAGCGATCTCCCCGAGATCCTGGTGATCCACAACAACGCCATCGCCGAGACCACCGCCATCTGGGATACCGAACTCGCCGACCTGGACGAGCGCAAGGCCTGGTTCGCGGCGCGAACCGGAGCCGGACATCCGGTGCTGGTGGCCGAGATCGACGGCAAGGTCGCGGGGTACGCCAGTTACGGGCAGTTCCGGCCGAAGTCCGGCTACCGGTTCGCCGTCGAGAACTCGGTGTATGTGTCAGATATATTCCAGCGGCGCGGAGTGGCCACGGCGTTGATGACCGAGCTGCTGGCTCGGGCGCACCAGGGCGGCGTGCACACCATGATCGCCGCGATCGAGTCGAGTAACCGCACGTCGATCGCCCTGCACGAGAGATTCGGGTTCCGGATCGTCGGGCAACTGCCGGAGGTCGGGCACAAGTTCGGCCGCTGGATGGATCTCACACTGATGCAAACCGTTCTCGATGAAGGGGTAACGTCGCAGCCGTGAGCACGAGCAGTACGGCCACCGCACCGTTACCCAGCGCGGTATCGGCCCGCTTCGACGGCACACCCCTTACCGTCGAAAATCTGGGCCTCATCGACTATCAGGAAGCCTGGGAGCTTCAGCGCGCCATCGCCACCGAACGCGCCGACGGCATCGGGCGGGACCGGCTGCTCTTGCTGGAACACCCCTTCGTCTACACCGCCGGCCGGCGCACCGAGCCGCAGGATCTGCCCTTGGACGGCAGCCCGGTCATCGAGGTGGACCGCGGCGGGAAGATCACCTGGCACGGACCTGGGCAACTGGTCGGCTATCCAATCATCCGGCTGGCCGAGCCCGTCGACGTGGTGGCCTACGTGCGCCGTCTGGAGGAAGCGCTCATTGCCGTCTGCGCACAGCTCGGACTGGAAACCGGCCGGGTGGAAGGCCGTTCGGGCGTGTGGGTGCCGGCGACGGAGTCCCAGCCCGAGCGCAAGGTCGCGGCCATCGGCGTGCGCGTCCAGCGCGGGGTCACCCTGCACGGCATGGCGCTGAACTGCAATTCCAGCCTGGACGGCTTCAATGCCATTGTGCCGTGCGGGATTCGCGATGCCGGGGTCACCACCCTGAGCCGCGAACTCGGGCGCGAGGTCACCGTCGACGAGGCGCGTCCCCTGGCAGCCGATGCGATCGCGCGCGCCCTCGACGGCGATCTGAAGGTGGCCGACCACACCATCTCCCACTGCGTGAAGGCGTCGGCCGAATGCCCGGAACCGCTTCCCGCATCGACGACCGATCAGCTCCCGGTAGTGCCGCGAACCGTGCCCGCCAAGGCCGAATGATCATGAGCGTAGGGTGAACCAAGTGACCTCTGTCGATACCCCGGCATCCGATAACACGGCCGCACCCAATGGCCGCAAGCTGCTTCGCATCGAGGCTCGCAACGCCGAGACTCCGATCGAGCGCAAGCCCTCGTGGATCCGCACCCGCGCGACCATGGGACCCGAGTACACCGAGCTCAAGGGTCTGGTGAAACGCGAAGGGCTGCACACGGTTTGCGAGGAAGCCGGGTGTCCCAACATCTTCGAGTGCTGGGAGGACCGCGAGGCCACCTTCCTCATCGGCGGTGAGCAGTGCACCCGCCGCTGCGACTTCTGCCAGATCGACACCGGCAAGCCCGCCGCCCTGGACCGGGACGAGCCGCGCCGCGTGGCCGAGAGCGTGCAGGCCATGGGGCTGCGCTACTCGACCGTCACCGGCGTCGCGCGCGACGATCTCGAGGACGGCGGCGCGTGGCTGTACGCCGAGACCGTGCGCGCCATCAAGCGGCTCAACCCGCACACCGGCGTCGAGCTGCTGATCCCGGACTTCAATGCCGTGCCCGAGCAGCTGGCCGAGATCTTCGAGTCACGCCCGGAGGTGCTCGCGCACAACCTGGAGACGGTGCCGCGCATCTTCAAGCGCATCCGGCCGGCCTTCCGCTACGAGCGGTCGCTGGCGGTCATCACCGCCGCGCGCGAGGCCGGTCTGGTCACCAAGTCCAACCTCATCCTGGGCATGGGCGAGACCCCGGAGGAAGTCACCCAGGGCCTGCGCGACCTGCACGAGGCGGGCTGCGACATCATCACCATCACCCAGTACCTGCGGCCCTCCCCGCGCCACCACCCGGTCGACCGGTGGGTGAAGCCGGAGGAGTTCGTGGAGCACTCCAAGGCCGCCGAGGCCATGGGCTTCGCCGGGGTGATGGCCGGTCCGCTGGTCCGCTCGTCCTACCGTGCCGGTCGCCTGTACGCCCAGGCCATGCGCCACCACGGTCGCGAGATCTCTCCGGAGATGGCCCATCTCGCCGAGGAGGGCAGCGCGGCGCAGGAGGCGACCAGCGTGCTGGCGCGCTTCGGCTCCTAGCCGACCGAATTCGTGCACTGTGGCCCGGACGCACCGTCCGGGCCACAGTCGTTTTGCGGCACCTCGCCAGGTGAACGCCGGGTATCGGCGCGCCATCCAAATCGGTTCGGTCGATTCGTGGACGCGTGCGCGGCGCTGGTGGGAAGCTCGAAGGACCGCATTGATCGACCCCGGGAGCGAGCCATGGTCGAGCGAACGACGACGTCGCAAGGTGTCAACGGCAGGGTGGTCGTGGCCGAAAGGCCGGCCGATATACGGAATGTGGTGCTGGTAGGGCACAGCGGGTCCGGAAAGACCACGCTGGTGGAGGCGCTCGCCGTGGCGGCCGGGGCGGTACTCCGGGCCGGGCGGGTCGAGGACGGTACCTCCGTCTCGGACTACGACGACATCGAGCAGCGACAACACCGGTCCGTGCAACTGTCGGTGGTGCCGATGGGCTGGGACCACGTCAAGGTCAATCTTCTCGACACCCCCGGCTACGCGGATTTCGTCGGGGAACTCAGGGCCGGTCTGCGAGCGGCGGACGCGGCCCTTTTCGTACTCTCCGCCGCCGCGGGCGTGGAGGGCGTGAGCGGGGCGACGCTGGCACTGTGGGAGGAGTGCGCGCGCGTCGGCATGCCGCGCGCCATCGTGCTCACCCATCTGGACACCGCGCGCGCGGACTTCGAGGACATGACCGAGACCTGCCGCCAGATTCTGGGCGGCGGGCGGGCGGAAAGCATACTGCCGCTGCATCTTCCGGTGTACGGACCCAAGGGCGCCGACGGGCACCGGCCGGTGACCGGGCTGATCGAACTGCTCACCCAGCACGTCTACGACTACGCCACCGGCGAACGCGTGGAAACGCCAGCCTCCGAGGAGCAGCGGGAACAGTTGGAGGAGGCGCGCAACCGGCTCATCGAGGGCATCATCGCCGAGAGCGAGGACGAGACCCTCATGGACCGCTACATCGGCGGCGAGGAGATCGACCTGGCCACACTGATCGCGGACCTCGAGAAGGCGGTGGCGCGCGGCAGTTTCCATCCGGTGCTGATCGCCGCACCGCCGCCGGAGGGCGCGCGGCAGGGGCTCGGCACGGTGGAGATCCTGGATCTGATCACGCGCGGATTCCCCACGCCCGCCGAACATCCCGTGTCGGCGACCGGGTCCGGCGGCAAGGCCGCCGCGCTGGCCTGCGATCCCGCCGCGCCGCTGGCCGCCGAGGTGATCCGCACCGCCTCCGATCCCTATGTGGGCCGGTTGTCGCTGGTGCGGGTGTTCTCGGGCACCCTGCACGCCGACGACACCGTGCACGTGTGCGGGCACGGACAGGGCGACAACGGTGACCACGATGCCGACGAACGCGTCGGCGGGGTGTCCGCGCCGTTCGGGAAGCAGCAGCGGCCGCTGCCGCAGGCCATCGCCGGGGACATCGTGTGCGTGAGCAAGCTGTCGCACGCCGAGACCGGGGATACGTTGTCCGCCAAGGATTGCCCGCTCATCATCGAGCCGTGGTCCATGCCCGATCCGCTGCTGCCGGTGGCCGTGAAGGCACACAGCAAGGCCGACGAGGACAAGCTCTCGCAGGGCCTGTCCCGGCTGGTCGCCGAGGATCCGACGGTGCGACTGGAACAGAACCCCGACACCCATCAGCTGGTGCTGTGGGTCCTGGGCGAGGCGCATCGCGATGTAGCGCTGGAACGGCTGCGGTCCCGGTTCGGGGTGCAGGTGGATGTCATCGACCACCGGGTGGCGCTGCGCGAGACCTTCGCCACCCCGGCGTCGGGGCGCGGGCGGCATGTGAAGCAGTCCGGCGGGCACGGGCAGTACGCCATCTGCGAAATCGAGGTGGCGCCGATCCCCGAGGGGTCCGGGATCGAGTTCGTGGACAAGGTGGTGGGCGGAGTCGTTCCGCGCCAGTTCATTCAGTCGGTCGAGAAGGGCGTGCGCGCTCAGGCCGCGCGCGGTGTGGCGGCCGGATATCCACTCGTGGATGTGCGGGTGACGCTGTTCGACGGGAAGGCGCACTCGGTCGACTCCTCCGACGCGGCCTTCCAGATGGCCGGGGCGCTGGCCCTGCGGGAGGCGGCCGGAGCGGCGCGCATCAACCTGCTGGAGCCGATATCCGAAGTGCACGTGGTGGTTTCGGACGACTACGTGGGGCCGGTGCTGGTCGATCTGTCCAGCCGTCGCGGCCGGGTGCTGGGCACCGAGCCGGTCGGGCTGGGGCGCACCGCGATTCGCGCGGAGGTACCGGAGCTCGAGCTCAGCCGTTACGCCGTGGACCTGCGTTCACTGGCGCACGGCGGGGCCACCTTCACCCGTGCCTACGCGCGGCACGAGGCCATGCCCACCCAGCTGGCGGAGTCGATGCGGGACAAGGCCAAGAGCGCGAGCTGAATCCGGGGCCTACCCGGCGAGGTCGCGCGGGCGGTGGGTGGCCGATGACCGAACGGCACACCCACCGGTTCGTATTCTGTCCAGCACGCCGGTCGTTCCGGCTGCCACCGATCCCACTGGGTGAGACGAACGCCGCTACAGCGGTACCGACCGCTCGTCATCCCGGTGATCCCGTCGCGAACCGGGTGTCCCCGGCCATTAAGCTGGACGCCATGGCAGCAGGCAAGGGCGGTAATCCGTCGAAGGAAGCGAAGGCCGCGGCGAAGGCGGCGCGCAAACAGGCGTCGAAGGAGCGCCGCCAGCAACTCTGGCAGGCATTCCAGATGCAGCGCAAGGAAGACAAGCTGCTGCTGCCGCTGATGATCGGCGCCTTCGTCGGCGTGACCGTGCTGTTCCTGGTGATCGGCCTGATCTTCGGCTTGCAGTGGTTCCTGCTGCCGATCGGTCTGCTGCTGGGCGCGCTGGCCGCGTTCATCATCTTCGGCCGCCGGGTCCAGAAGAACGTGTACGCCAAGGCCGAGGGTCAGGCCGGCGCGGCCGCCTGGGTGCTGGACAACCTGCAGGGCAAGTGGCGCGTCTCCCCCGGCGTCGCCGCCACCACCCAGCTCGACGCCGTGCACCGCGTGGTCGGCCTGCCCGGTGTCATCCTGGTCGCGGAGGGTTCGCCGCAGCGCGTGAAATCCCTGCTCGCGCAGGAGAAGAAGAAGGTCTCCCGCCTGGTCGGCGATACCCCGATCTACGACGTGGTGATCGGCAACGAGCAGGACCAGGTGCCGCTGAAGGAACTGCAGCGCTACCTGACCAAGCTTCCCCGCAATATCGACGCCAAGCGCATGGACCTCATCGAGGGCCGGCTGTCCGCGCTGGCCACCCGCGGCGGCCCGGCGCTCCCCAAGGGCCCGCTGCCGAGCGGCGCCAAGATGCGTGGCGTGCAGCGCAGCATCCGCCGCCGCTGATCCACCGGAACCTTCGAGGCCCGCGTCCCCAGGACGCGGGCCTCGTTCGTTTCCGAAATGCGTTCGGCCACAAGGCCTGACGCTCTCGCTTCCGGCGGGGTCGTTACCGGCAGATCAGCCGACGTAGCGGGAGAGGAATCGGACGACGTCCGGCGTGACGGTGCGCCAGTACTCGTCGGCGTGGGTGCCCGGGGTGACCAGGCCGACCTCGGGGCGGGCGGTGGCGATGTAGCGGCGGCAGCCGTCGATGAAGCGATCACGGTCGCCGCACCACACGCCGACGGGGGCCGGGCCCGCCTTGTCGAGGTTGCGCAGCGGGTCGAGTGCCGCCCACTGATCGGCATCGATGAAGGCGTTCCGTTTGGCCATTTCGGTCCACGAGGTGAGCAGCCCCGGCGACATGGTGGCAACCGCGTTCAGCGGCCGGCCCTGCTCGAAGCGGCGGCGCGAGTACACCAGCGCGCCGAAGCCGCCCATGGAGGTGCCGGTGCAGGCGAACGGCAGGCCGCCCGGTGCGCCCAGGCGGCGCTGCGCCAGCCAGCCGGGAACCTCGTTGAGCAGCATGGACATTGGATCGTCGCCGGTGCCGTGGTCGTGCCAGTAGTTGTCGCCGCCGTCGAGGGCCACGAAACCGAAGGCCGGGGACAGCCGGGTGGCGACGCCGGCGGCGAGCACGTCGCCGATATTGCCGACGGCCGCGGTGCGGGCGGTGCCGTGCAGGCCGTGCAGCAGCAGCGACACGGGCAGGTTCTCGGTCGGGACGCCGGGCGGCAGGATGGTGACCAGGTCCACGTCGCGGCGGCGGGCGGCCGAGTAGACCCGTTCCACCCGGACGACGGGGGTGATGCCGGCCGCGGTCTGCCCGATCTCCGCCGGGTCGACCGCCGCATTACCGCCCGCGCTGACGGCCGCGCACGCGCCGGCCAGGCCGAGCAGCCCGGTGGTCGCGAACAGGGACCGCCGGCTGATTCTCCACGCGGCAGCCGGGTAGCCCTCGACCATCGATCCTCCATCAGCACAACATCAGCTATCTGCCCGACGGCAGCCTGGCGGCTGCGTCACGGCAAATCGCCGTCACCATACCGATCCAAAGCAAACTGCGGTGAACATTTGGCAACGTCCTGTCGCACAGTGCACCAACAGCATCGCAGGTCACAGGCCCGGCGCAGGCCGACGCACGCACCGTGCTGGGTTTCGAATCAATCCGCGCGGAAGTCTGCGGCGGGGGTCAGCGGCTGTAGACGAGGGCGGTGCCGGTGGCGCGATCGTGCATGCCGCGGCCGTCGCTGTCGGTGAACAGGGCGGGGATGACGAACAGCAGGATGAGCTGCCGGACCAGGGCGCGAATGAAACCGACCGGCGCCTCGGCATCGACCCGGCTGACCCGCAGCTTCAGGAAGTACTGGCCGGGCGTGAAGCCGAACAGCGTGACCGCGGCGATCCCCAGCACGAACCACACCAGCAGCGTCGGCGTCGACAGCGCCTGGGTGATGACCTCGAAGTGCGAGGGCGGTTGCTGGCCCTTCGGAATGGTCATCTTCGAGATGATGTGCTCGGCATCGGGCCGCACGATGATCGCGGCCAGGCCCATCGAGATGAACCAGTCGACGAGCAGCGCCAGGACGCGGCGGGTGAAGGGGGCGAGCGCGCCGCGTCCGGACGGCGGCAGGCCGAGTTCCTTGCCCTGGTAGTCACCGGGCGGGTTGTCTCCGGATTCGGCGTTCGGTCCGGACAGCCAGGAGCCGGTGATACGAGCCATGGGCCCAGCTTATGCGGCGTCGGCGGGCCGGTTTCGCGCCCCTGCCGGTCGGGGTCCGAGGACGGAACCATATATGGGTGCGTCCTAGCTGTTCACCCGGTTCTGGACAGACGCGCAATCGCTCAGCATCCGAGATTGCCAGGTGGATGCCGGACGGTGAGGATTGTCACGATGACCCGGCTGGAGTTGGCAAGTCCCCTGATTTTTCAGAGTCTTAACAGCCGCTTCGGGCAGGTCGGTGGCAGGATGTCCCTGCTGGTCGAGCATTGCTCGGCGACCGCTGCGGCGTCTTCGCGAACCCGGGGGCACCGCCGAACCCCCCGGCCAGCAGTGCGTGTAACACTGGCGAAACACAGCCTTGATTGCAGGGAAACACCGCGTCCATACCGTGTGGTCGCGACGAACCCATGCAGTCACCACTGGCTGGGAACCGATCCGTAAGGAGTACTAAGTGGCGTTCAGCACGGCCGACGAGGTCATCAAGTACATCAAGGAGGAGGAGGTCGAATACGTCGACGTTCGGTTCACCGACCTCCCCGGTGTGCAGCAGCACTTCTCGATCCCGGCGAAGGCGTTCACCGCTGATCTCGCCGAGGAGGGCCTCGCCTTCGACGGTTCGTCGGTGCGCGGCTTCCAGTCGATCGACGAGTCGGACATGCTGCTGCTGCCCGATTACAGCACTGCTCGGATCGATCCCTTCCGTGCCGCGAAGACGCTGAACATGAACTTCTTCGTGCACGACCCGTTCACCCGCGAGGCCTACTCCCGCGACCCGCGCAACATCGCGCGTAAGGCCGAGGAGTACCTGCGTTCGACCGGCATCGCCGACACCTGCTACTTCGGTGCCGAGGCCGAGTTCTACATCTTCGACTCGATCCGCTACGACTCGGCCATGAACGGCGCCTTCTACGAGATCGACTCGATCTCGGGCTCCTGGAACACCGGCGCCGAGTACAACGCCGACGGCACCCCGAACCGTGGCTACAAGGTCCGCAACAAGGGCGGTTACTTCCCGGTTGCCCCGTACGACCACTACGTCGACCTGCGCGACAAGATCTCGACCAACCTGCAGAACGCGGGCTTCGACCTGGAGCGCGGCCACCACGAGGTCGGCACCGCCGGTCAGGCCGAGATCAACTACCGCTTCAACACCCTGCTGGGCGCCGCTGACGACCTGCAGCTGTTCAAGTACATCGTGAAGAACACCGCGTGGCAGGAAGGTAAGACCGTTACCTTCATGCCGAAGCCGCTCTTCGGCGACAACGGCTCGGGCATGCACGCCCACCAGTCGCTGTGGAAGGACGGCAAGCCGCTGTTCCACGACGAGTCCGGCTACGCGGGCCTGTCGGATCTGGCGCGTCACTACATCGGCGGCATCCTGCACCACGCCCCGTCGCTGCTGGCGTTCACCAACCCGACCGTGAACTCCTACCACCGTCTGGTGCCGGGCTACGAGGCCCCCATCAACCTGGTGTACTCGCAGCGCAACCGCTCGGCCGCGATCCGCATCCCGATCACCGGCTCGAACCCGAAGGCCAAGCGCATCGAGTTCCGCGCGCCGGACTCCTCGGGTAACCCGTACCTGGCCTTCGCCGCCATGATGATGGCCGGCCTGGACGGCATCAAGCGCAAGCTGGAGCCGCTCGCCCCGGTCGACAAGGACCTCTACGAGCTCCCGCCGGAGGAGGCCAAGAACATCCCGCAGGCCCCCACCTCGCTGGCGTCGGTCATCGACCGCCTCGAGGAAGACCACGACTACCTCACCGAGGGTGGCGTGTTCACCGAGGACCTGATCGAGACCTGGATCGACATCAAGCGCACCCAGGAAATCGCGCCCGTCAACCTGCGGCCGCACCCGTACGAGTTCGAGCTGTACTTCGACGTCTAAGCCCGACCTGTGCGTATACGCCTGATTCGGGCGTACGGTACGCAGTAGACGCAATACGAAGCGGCGGTGGGCCGCGGTCGATTTTTGGCACCGCCCCGTCGGGTTTGTGGCGGGCAAACCGTGGGTACGCCCCCGCACCAGGGCGGGTGCCCCCCGCAG
>NZ_JBHZAL010000007.1:19063-183735 GCF_042754245.1 Nocardia sp. NPDC059228
AAACCCCCCTAGGGGGGGCTTCTTCACGCACTACCCCCAATTCCACGGGGGGGCGCCACTTTGTAGTTGGCGCCCCCCCCCCGCTTCGTGTGTCTGCCTGTCAACCGTTGTGTCCGCCCCGTCTCCTGGGCGTGTCCACCCGTCTGCTCGGGTGGACACTGCTGTGTCCTTACTGCGCGATAAGGAGACAGTCAGGACACCGAGGAGACAGCAGAGCTTCTTCGGTGAGGCTGCGCAGGTCTTCCGGGACCTCGGTCAGCCCAACGAAATTGACCGCTTCGCTGACCGCTCGATTCAGGAACGCCTGGAACAGCGGCGCGCACGGAGGGGCGGCCTCGGCCAGGCCGCGATGGCTACCGCCTTCCTACAGCGCAATGAGATCGAGGCGGCGGCTGAACGAGCCGAGGTCGTTGTTCAACTGACCTCGACGGTCAACTATTCGCGGTGCCTCGAGGCCGTCACCGACCTCCAGCGGAAGCTGAAGCCGTATGCGGCAGTCCCGCAGGCACGTTCAGAGCCCCTTCGATTGGCCAACTTCGATGAGGTGGCCGTCGGGATCACGGATGTAGGAGCGGAGTTCGTGAGGGTGGTCGACCGGTTCTGTCAGAAAATCCGCACCTCGGGCGGTCCATTCGCGCTGCGACCGGTAGATGTCGGCGACGCGGATGTTGAGGAAGGCGCTGACCGTGTCGGGGTCTTGCGGCGTGGTGAGAGTTACGGTCGGTTTGTCCGCTGTCGGACCGCCGCCGTCGTTGAGGATCAGCCAAGTATTGGCCAACTGCAGGATGACGGGGTCACGGTCGTGCACAACCTGGGCGCCGAACACAGTCCGGTAGTAGTCACGCGATCTGTCCTGGTCGGAGACGACGAGGAAATGGGTGACCACGAAACCGTCGCGCGGGGGAAACTCGAACTGTTGTGAAGTAGTCATGGATCGCCTCCTCTAGCTTGCAGCTCGGGTGCGGTCACAGTCTCGACCGATGCATAGTACCCGACCCAGCTCCAGCATCACTTTGTGATGTAGTGCCTTCTTCGCTGGTAGTGAGCGGGTTTTTCCTGGTGTTGAGGTCTTCGTTGCCATGTCGGCCAGCGGAACAGCCAGGTGGGGTGCCGACCACAACTGGGGCTGGTCGCGCTGGCGACAACACCAAGCCCGGCCTTTCCCACTACGCGCCTCGGGAACCCTCTCGAACCATCAACAACCGTCGACAGGGAACCCGCGGGTCAGCCCACTGGTACAACGTGGCCACAACCGCAAAGGCCAAGGTGGCAGTCCGAGCTGTACTTGGACGTGTAAATCGTCGGGTCGCAAGCGATCTCAGGAGCCCCAACCGCATCGCGGTTGGGGCTCCGTCCTTTTTCGAGCCGCTGCCCGGCCTCTTCCGGATGCTGCAGGCAAGGGAATTCGCGTATGATTGCGTGAGATTTACTGGGGTGCAAGAGCATTGATGGTGGTCCAGGCGTGGTCCCGGTGGGTGGGGCGGGAGGTTCGGTGGGCGGGAGGAACCGTGGGTAGGACTGCGGGGGACGCGTAAGCACCCCTAGCGTCCCGGGCTGTGAAAACCAAACGTTTTGCACGACTTCGTGTTTCAGTGTTCGCTGTGACTGCTATCGCCGCCGCGGTGCTCGGTGTGGGAGGGCTGCCGACGGCCGTGGCCGCGCCGATCATGCGGGCGGATGCCACTCAGATCACGCTGCAGGGAGCGGTGAATGTCCGGGATGTGGGCGGGTATGTCACCTATACCGGGGATCCGACGCGGTCCGGCAAGGTGATTCGGTCCGATGCGCTGAACAAGCTGACCGATGCCGATGTCCAGAAGCTGGGCACGCTGGGCATTCAGAAGGTGATCGACTTCCGCACGCAGGCCGAGGTGCAGGCGCAGGGTGCGGACCGGCTGCCGGCCGGGCTGACCGCGGTGGCGCGGCCCATCGACGACGGCGGCATGTACATCAAGATGGCGCAGGCCATCGGATCCAAGGATCCGGTGCAGCAGCAGGCCGCGCTCGCGGACGGCAAGGCCGAGCAGATGATGAAGGACGCCTATGTCAGCTTCCTGAGCGCGGATTCGGTGGCCAAGTTCGGTCAGACCATCAAGGACATCGCGGCCGCAAGCGGGGCGACGCTCTACCACTGCACGGCGGGCAAGGACCGGACCGGCTGGATGACGTATGTGCTGCTGCGCGCGGTAGGTGTACCGGAGACCATCGCGCGCAAGGACTACCTGCTGTCCAACCAGTACCGTGCCGCGGCCGACGCCGCCCAGCGGGCCCAGCTGAAGGCGGCCGGGATCATGCAGAACCCCGACCTGCTGATCCCGCTGCAGGTAGTGAGTGACGAGTACCTGGACACCGCCGTCAACCAGATGAACCAGCAGTACGGCGATTTCGACCACTTCCTCACCAAGGGCCTGGGCCTGGACGCCGGCACCATCCTCCGCCTGCACCACAACCTGGCGGGCTGAGCCCACCACAACCGGAGCCCCGTCGCAGCGGCTGAGGCGGGGCTCCGGTCATCCGGAGAGCGGCTCGCGGCCGGGTTGCGGCCCGATCCGCGCGAGTAGCAGCAGCCGCCCGATTCGGGTATCGCGCTACCCGTGTCGGTGCGACCGGTTCGGCGCAGGATCGTAGTCGTCACAACCCTGTTCGTCACTCATTTCGGGAGGGATGCACCATGAAGCGTCTCTCGGAACGCCGACGGCTCACTGCCGCGGAGTTCGAGACCTGCGCGGGCGAGTTCGAGCGGAGCGGTCGGTCCGGAGCCGCGACGACGCCACAGCGAACCGGTCGCGGCGTGGTCGCACTGCCGCGCCGGGGACGCGGCGAGCACGCACCGGAGCAATTGGCCGGATTCCTGCCGAAGGATATGCCGGTTCATACCCGCCCACACACGGAAACCGTTGCACTGTATGCGCATTCGCGCAGACTCACCGGCGACTGCCGGCCGCCGTCCGTATCTTCCGGCCACGGCCGGCACCTGCTGACCGACCACACCTGGCCGTGGATTCTGACCGGGCGGGTCACCACCAGTGACGGCATGGCGGGATCCGGCGTGCTGGTCGGCTCCCGGCTCGTGCTGACCGCGGACCAGCTGCGGCCGAGCGAGAGCATCGCCCGGGGCAGCTGGTGGATGACCTTCTCGCCGCACTTCGACAGCGGCGCCGATCCGAACGCGCCGTTCGGTTCGAGCGATGTCAGCGATCTGGCGCACTACAACGCCGGGCGCGACACCGAATACGGTGCCGGGCACGACTTCATGCTGTGCCGGTTGTTCGAGCCCATGGGCCATCAGCTCGGGTTCCTGGGCGCCACCTCGTTCGCGGACGACTGGCGCGGGCTGCAGGTCTGGCACAGCATCGGCTACCCGGCCGACATGGGTGGCGGGACGCGTCCGGCGGTACGGATCAACGGGAGCGTGGAACACGATCACGAAGACGACAACGGCTGGTACATCGAGGCCGAGGCGAGCCTCGATCCCGGCAATGCGGGTGGGCTCTTCTTCTCCTGGTTCGACGACGGCCATGTCCGGCTGTGCGGTGTCGTATCGGCTGCGGAGAGCGTCGACGGCGATCTCGACCATGCCCTCGCCAGCGGCGACGACATGGTGTCCCTGATCAATTGGGGTCGCGCCACCTGGCCCGAGTGAACCGGAAGCGCCGGGTATGCCCCGCCCGCGGCCAGATCAGCGGCGGGGCGGCGCGGCGAACGCGGACAGGTCCAGGGCGGTGGTCTCGGTCCAGCCGGTGGCGCGCAGGTCGTCGGGGGTGGGGACGCCCAGGGCCTCGTGCAGGCCGCGCGCGGCCGAGCGGGCCAGGTCCTCGAAGCCGGTGCGGGTGATCGGCCAGTGCATGGTGCGGCGCCAGTTCTCGATTTCGTGCTGGAGAGTGGGCGCGGTCCAGCCCAGCTCGCGCAGAAGGCGGTCGGCGGTCTCGGAAATCGGTTCGGCGAGATAGTAATTGCCGGTGAGTTCGGCTGAGAGTTTGATGTCGAACTGCTGGAATTGCACGTAGCGATTGCCGGTCGCGGCGAGGATGACGGTGGCGCGGGAGGGTAATTTCGCAAGGCAGCCGGCCAGGCCGTGCACAAACACGTCCCAGTCGGTTGTGACAACTTGCAGGGGCTGGCTCCGGGTGCCCATCGCGGCCGATCATACGCCGTCAAAACACGGCGTCGACGAAAAACCGTGGCGCCCAGTCCGATCAGCGGAAACCGCGGCGGCGTCGACTGGAGGACCGTCGCGGTTTCCGGGTGATCGGCTTACCGCTGGTGGGGCATCGGGGCGGGGCCGAGTACGGCGAGGGGTGTGCGGGCCAGCATTCGCTCGTCGCTTTCCCACGACGGGAGCAGCTGGCGGGCAAAGAATTCCCGCACCCGCCGCGACATCGAGTCGGAGACCGGAATCGACGCGGCCGGCGCCGGAGCGGCCATTGCGTTCATTGCACTCCCCTCGACGGGTCAGATGTTCGACAATTCATTCTGCCCATCGAACATCGGTGTGGCCGTTAATCTCTCGTGAATATTTGCTCGCCGGCGCGCGGATTGACGATTCCCTGGCGGCCGCTCTTCAGCCGAACATTTCGAGATTCAGGTCGCTCAGCAGATCGGGGTCGGCCAGCATTTCGATGGCGGTGATGCGGCCGTCGACGACGGTGAAGTCGAAGACGACGCGCGGGGTGCCGCCGGTCGACCACACCAGGCCGGCGAGGCCGTCGATGAGGGCCGGGCGGGCGGCCTTGGCGCGGCCCGCGAAGGTGGTCGCGACCGCCTGTGCGCCACGGACTTCGGGGTCCGCGCCCATGGTGACGCCGATGGCGTCGGCGCGCACCACCACGTCGGGGTCGAGCAGTTCCAGCAGGGCGGCGAAGTCGCCGCCGCGGGAGGCGGTCAGGAAGGCGTTGACCACTTCCTGCTGGCGTTCGCGGTCGACGGCGATCTCGTCGACGCCGCGCACACGTCGCCGGCCGCGGCTGGCGAGTTGCCGGGCGGCGGCGGGGGTTTTGCCGAGAATGGGGGCGATGTCCTCGAACGGGACGGCGAACATGTCGTGCAGGACGAAGGAGAGCCGCTCGGTGGGGGTCAGGGTGTCGAGCACCACCAGCAGGGCGGCGCCGATCGAATCGCCCAGCAGCGCTTCCTGTTCCGGGCCGAAGGTGGCTTCCGGCGCGTCGTAGTCCGCGAGCGCGTCCTCGCGCCGGGTGCCGCGCGACTGGAGCATGTTCAGGCAGACGCGGGAGACGACGGTGGTGAGCCAGCCGGCCAGATTGTCGATCCCGTCGGTCTCGGAGCGGCTCAGTCGCAGCCAGGCTTCCTGGACGGCATCCTCGGCTTCGGCGGAGGAGCCGAGCATGCGCTGTGCGAGCGCCTGCAGCCGGCCGCGCTGCAACTCGAATTCCCGTGCCACCAGGTCCAGTTCGTCACGCTCGTTGCCCATTGCCGAAGTCTCCTCGATCACGACCGGTCGGTCCATCCGTACCGTGCGGGCGCGTCCGGAAAATCGGGGCCCACACCTCCACGACCGAGTAACCGGGCCGAATGTGACAGCGTCGATGAAATACCAGCTCAGAGGGGTCGAGATCCGGTTCACCGTCGCCCGCGGCGAGGATCCGATCATGGACGCCGCCCACCACGTTGGCTATAACGGCAATGGCCGGAACGTCGGCCTCGACCCGCACGGCATGGCCGCCGCATCGCCACGGTGGAAGGAGCAGACGATCGTGTCCTCGGAACCCTCCGACAACCCCGAACATTTCGAGGTGCGACCAGTGGGCCGGGTCCGTTCCCCGCTCACCGACCGCACCGGCGCACCGCGCCAGGCCGACGAGGACGCCCCACCCGCCGATATCGTCCTCGCCCCCGAATTCGCCGCGGCCGCAGCCGATCTGCGCCCGGGCATGCGCGTCGTCCTGCTCACCTGGCTGCACGCCGGGAGCCGCGATGTGCTCGCGGTCCATCCCCGCGGCGATCGAACCCGGCCGCCCACCGGGGTCTTCGCCACCCGCTCCCCCGACCGCCCCAACCCGATCGGCCTGCACGAGGTCACCATCACCACGGTGTCTCCCGAGGTCCTCGGCGTAGCCGGCCTGGAAGCCATCGACGGCACCCCCGTCCTCGACATCAAGCCGGTCCTGGGCGCCATCGAAACCCGCTGACCGGCCCGGCTCGGGCGGGCGGGCGCGGGCCCGGCGTAGGTTGAGGGTCATGGCGGCACCCAGGCATCCGATCCCGGCGGTCGGCACGCAGCGGCTGGCCGCGGCGTGTCAGGCCGAGGTGCCCGCATTGACCAAGCAGCTGATCGCGGCCATTTTCACCGACAATCCGGGGTGGACGGACTACACGGCGGTGCCGCGGGCGGACCTGAGGGACGGGTGCCGGCGGTATCTGACGCGGATCCTGGATCTGCTGGGCGGGCAGCCGCCGGATCCGGACGGGGACGATGTGGCCGCGGCCATCGGGCGGCGGCGGGCCGAGCAGGGCGTGCCGTTGGAGGCCATGCTGCGGACCTTCCGGCTGGGCGGCCAGATCGTGTGGGAAGCGTTGCTGGACAAGGCCGATGACATCGGTTCAGCGGAGACCCGGCAGGTCGGTTCGGCGATGTGGGCGGTGGTCGACGGCATGTCGTCGGCGCTGGTCACCTCGTACCGGAACACCGAGCTCGACCGGGTGCGCAGCGATGAGCGGCGGCGGCATTCGCTGATCGAGGATCTGCTGGCGGGCCGGGCGCACGACGCCACCTTCGCCGCGCGGGCGGGACGCGAGCTGAATCTGCCCGCGAACGGGGCGTACCTGGTGGTGGTGGCGCGCGGTGAGGGCGGGCCGCGGCTGCGCACGGGTGCGGAGGCGGCGCTGGGGGTGTCGGGGATCCGGTCGGTGTGGCACGAGCGGGTCGATTCCACGGTCGGGCTGGTCTCGCTCGAGCATCGCGCGAGTTCGGCTGTGCTGCACCAGCTTCGGCCGCTGATCCGGGGGCGGGCAGGGGTCTCGCCGGCGGTTCCGGGCCTGGCGGGCATCGATACCGCGCACGGGCTGGCGGTGCTCGCGCTGGACACCGCGCCCGGCGATGAGCAGGGGCTGCTGGTTTCGCTGGACGAGCGCTACCTGGAGGCGCTGCTGCTGCGCTCCCCCGATCTCACCGATCTGCTCGTCGCGCGCACCCTCGGCCCGGTGCTGGAACTGCCGCCCAAGGAGCGCGACATTCTGCTCCGCACACTGACCGTCTGGCTGGCCGAGAACTGCTCGGCGGCCAATGCCGCGCCGAAGTTGCACTGCCATCGCAACACGGTCATCAACCGGCTGCAGCGCATCACCCTGCTGCTCGGCCGCCCGCTCGAGGGGCAGCGGGCCTACCTGGAGCTTTCCCTCGCCCTGGCCGCCCTGGGACTGGCCGGCGCCGACCGCGACTGAGCCGCCGAAAGCCCGCTACTCACGGGTACAAATTGTGCTCTGCGCCCAGCCGCGCCGTGTCATATATGGGCTTCCAGTGCATTGATTGTGCATTTGGTGACCGACAGACTCGATCGGAATGACTCGCATCACAACCGATGGCGGGTTACGAGAGCAATCGAGAACGAGGAGCACCACGAGTGCCGGAATTCGATCTTCTGGTGATCGGCGGCGGTCCGGGCGGTTACGTCGCCGCCATCCGCGCCGCCCAGCGGGGCCTGACAGTGGCCCTGGCCGAAAAGGAACGCCCGGGCGGCGTCTGCCTGAACTGGGGCTGCATCCCGACCAAGGCCATGCTGCGCTCCGCCGAGGTCTTCCACACCATCGCGCACGCCGCCGATTTCGGCATCTACGCCGATAACCTGCGCTTCGACTACGCCGCCGTGCGGCAGCGCAAGGACGGCATCGTCAAGGAGCTGACCGACGGTGTCGCGGGCCTGCTGAAGGCCAATGGCGTGACCGTCATCGAGGGCCATGCGCGTTTCACGTCGCCGACCACGGTCGAGGTGGTCGAGGCCGGGCCGTCGCCGATCTTCGAGGGCGGCCCGCGCTACGCCGCCGCCCCGACCGCGAACGCCGTCCGGACCGTGAGCGCGAAGGATGTCATCGTCGCCACCGGTTCGATCCCGGCCGTGCTCCCGATTCCGGGCGCGGATCTGCCGGGCGTAATCACCTCCGACGGCGCGTTCGGCCTCACCGAGGTGCCGAAGCGCCTGGTCGTCATCGGCGGCAGCGCGGTGGGCGCGGAGTGGGCCAACCTGTTCCACGAGTTCGGCAGCGATGTCACCGTGGTCGAGATGCAGGATCGCCTGGTTCCGTTGGAGGACAAGGAGATCGGCACCGCCCTGGTGCGCTCGTTCACCAAGCGCGGCATCAAGGTGCTGACCGGTGCGACGGTCACCGCCATCGCCCAGGGCGGCACCGGCCTCACCGTCAGCGTCGGCGGCCCGCAGGCGCAGGAGCTCGCCGCGGACGTGGTGCTGGTCGGCGTCGGCCGCCGCCCCAATACCGCCGGGCTGGGCCTGGACGTCGCCGGAATCGACACCGACGCACGGGGTTTCATCCCCGTCGACGCACAGCTGCGCACCGCTGTCGAGCACGTCTACGCCATCGGCGATGTCACCGGTAAGGCGCTGCTCGCGCACGTCGCCTCGCATCAGGGCCTGGTCGCGTCCGACACCATCGCCGGCCACGCCGCCCACATCGACTACAACGTCATCCCCGCCGCGACCTTCACCCACCCGGAGATCGCCGGCGTCGGCCTCACCGAGGACGCCGCGAAAGCCGCGGGCCACGACGTCATCACCGCCAAGTTCCCGTTCGCGGCACTGGGCCGGGCCAAGTCCTTCGGCGATCAGGAAGGCTTCATGAAGATCGTCGCGGGCCGGCAGCACCAGGAGGTGCTGGGCGTGCACATCATCGGCCCGTCGGCCAGCGATCTCATTACCGAAGGGGCCCTGGCGATCTCGCTGGAGGCGACCCTCGACGAGCTCGCCGACACCATTCACGCCCACCCCACCCTCGGCGAGATCGGCATGGAGGCCGCCCTGGTCGGGCTGGGCCTGCCGGTCCACGTCGCGCCGCCCCGGAAGCGTTGAGGAGTTCCGTCATGACCACGACCACTTCAGCGGAGCTGACCAAGACCACCGCCGCGCCGCGCAAGGCGGCGCGCAAGGCGACCCGCCCGGCCGACCGGACCGCCGACGTAGCCGTATCGGAAAACCTCCTCGGCGGAGCCGATTTCGGCGGCGCGGATGCGGACACGCTGCGCGAGCTGTACACCGACATGCTGTTCATCCGCCGCTTCGAGGAGCGCACCGCGCAGGCCTACCAGCAGGCCAAGATCGGCGGCTACTGCCACCTCAACCTGGGTGAGGAAGCCACCGTCGTCGGCGTCGGAAAGGCCATGCGCCCCACCGACTATCTGTTCACCAACTACCGCGAGCACGGCTACGCGCTGGCCAAGGGCATCGAGCCCGGCCGCGTCATGGCCGAGCTGTACGGCCGCTCCACCGGCACCTCCAAGGGCTGGGGCGGGTCGATGCACATGTACGACACCGAGACCCGCCTGCTCGGCGGCTACGCCATTGTCGGCGGCCAGGTTCCGCTCGCCATCGGCGCGGCGCTGGCCATCGACTACCGGGGCGGCGACGACGTCGTGGTGTGCCAGATGGGTGAGGGCACCACCAATATCGGCGCCTTCCACGAGTCGCTGAACATCGCGGCGCTGTGGAACCTGCCCGTCGTGTTCCTGGTCATCAACAACCAGACCGGCATGGGCACCACCGTCGAGAAGTCCTCCGCCGAACCGGACCTGTGGAAGCGGGCGTCGTCCTACCGCATGCGCGGTGAGCGCGTGGACGGCACCGATGTGCTGGCCGTGCGCGAGGTCGCGAGCGATCTCATCGAGACCGCCCGCCGCGAGGGCAAGCCCGCCCTGCTCGAGGCCGTCTCCTACCGGCTGAAGGGCCACTCGGTCGTCGACCCGGCCAAGTACCGCAGCGAGGACGCCGTCTCCACCGCCGTCGAGCACGACCCGATCGTGCTGTGGCACAACCGTCTTCTCGACGCGGGCGTGCTGAGCGAGGACTCGGCCGCCGCCATCGAGGCCGACGTCAAGCAACGCGTCCGCGCCGCGGTCGATTTCGCCGATCAGTCCCCGCACCCGGACCCGGCCACCCTGTTCGATTACAACTACGCGACCCCGGTCGCGGGCGATTCCCGTCGCCTGCCCGGCGATCCGCTCTTCACCGCCTAAGGACATCACCGTGGCTGTCATGACCTACCGTGAAGCGCTGCGCGAGACCCTCCGCGAGGAGATGCGGCGCGACGACGACGTCCTCCTCATCGGGGAGGAGATCGGCGTCTTCGAGGGCTCCTACAAGATCACCGCCGGCCTGCTGGCCGAGTTCGGCGAGAAGCGGGTGCGTGACACCCCGATCGCCGAAGAGGGTTTCGTCGGCGCGGCCATCGGCGCCGCCATGCTGGGCCTGCGCCCGGTCGTCGAGATCATGACGATCAACTTCTCGCTGCTGGCGCTGGACCAGATCGTCAATCACGCCGCCAAGATCTACGGCATGTTCGGCGGGCAGACGTCGGTGCCGATGGTGATCCGCACTCCCGGTGGCGGCGGCCAGCAGCTCGGCGCGACGCACTCGCAGAACATCGAGCTGTACTACGCGTTCGTGCCGGGCCTGAAGGTGGTCGCGCCGAGCACGCCCGCCGATGCGAAGGCGCTGCTCAAGGCCGCCATCGACGACGACGATCCGGTGCTGTTCCTGGAGAACCTCTCGCTCTACAACACCAAGGGCGAGGTGCCGGACGACCTGCCGCCCGCCGAGATCGGCAAGGCCGCGGTCACCCGTGAGGGCACCGACATCACGCTCATCGGCTACTCGCGCATGGCCACCGTGTGCACCCAGGTCGCGGAAAAGCTCGCCGCGGAGGGCATCTCGGCGGAGGTCGTCGACCTGCGCAGCCTGCGGCCGCTGGACCGCGACACCATTGTCGCCTCGGTCAAGAAGACCGGTTGCGCCGTCATCGGCGAGGACGACTGGCTGACCTACGGCATCGGCGCGGAGGTCGCGGCCTCCATCTCCGACGGCGCGTTCGACTACCTCGACGCCCCCGTGCGCCGGGTGGCCATGGCCGAGGTGCCGCTGCCCTACGCCAAGCCCCTGGAGAAGCTGGCGCTCCCGTCGCCGGACTCCCTCTACAGGGCCGCCCTCGAAACCCTTGCCGCCGTGGGCAAGCGACGCTGAGAACCGGAAGGAATCATGCCTGAAGTAACCATGCCCCGGCTCTCCGACACCATGGAGGAGGGCATCGTCTCGGCCTGGCTCAAGCAGGTCGGCGACCAGGTCAAGGCCGGCGAGATCCTCGCCGAGATCGAGACCGACAAGGCGCTGATGGAGCTCGAGGCCTACGAGGACGGCGTGCTCGAGCAGATCATCGCCGCGCCCGGCACCACCGTCGCCATCGGCGAGCCGATCGCGATTCTCGGTGACGGCAGCGGGGCGTCGGCTCCGGCCCCGGCCGCAGCTCCTGCCCCTGCGGCTCCGGCTCCGGCCGCGACGACCGCTAGCGCGCCGGCGAATTCGGCTCCGACCGCCGAAAACGGCAGTGCCCCTGAGGTTCCGGCCGAGTCCGGTGAGCGCAAGAAGTCGTCGCCGCTGGCCCGCAAGGTCGCCAAGGAACTCGGCGTCGACATCGCCGCCCTGACCGGCACCGGCCCCGGCGGCCGCGTCACCAAGCAGGATGTCGAAAACGCGGGCAGCACAGCCGCTCCGACCGCTGCCGCCCCGGCTCCGGTCGCCCCGGCTCCCGCGATCGCTCCGGCCACCGGCGATTACGAAGAGATCCCGCTGACCACCATCCAGCGCGTCTCGGCCCAGCGCCTCACCGAGTCCAAGCAGCAGGCCCCGCACATCTATCTGACCAGTGCGATCGATGTGACCGAGCTGCTCGCCTTCCGCGCGCAGATCAACCAGACCCTGGAGGAGACCGGCTCCGGCAAGGTCAGCGTGAACGACCTGCTGGTGAAGGCGGTCGCCACCGCGCTGCGCCTGGATCCGGCGGTGAACGTCTCCTTCGCGGGCGACAAGCTGTTGCGGCACAACGCGATCAATATCGGTATCGCGGTCGCCACCGAGGCGGGCCTGCTGGTCCCGGTCATCCACGACGCCGACCGCAAGAGCGTGTCCGCCATCGCCGCCGAGGGCCGCGACAAGGCCGCCCGGGCCCGCGACCGCAAGCTGCGCGGCGAGGACATGTCCGGCGGCACCTTCACCATCTCCAACCTGGGCATGTTCGGCATCGAGCAGTTCACCGCCGTCATCAACCCGCCGGAGTCCGCGATCCTCGCGGTCGGCGCGGCCCAGGACGAGCTGAAGCTGGACGGCGAGAAGGTGGTGGCGCGCAAGATCCTTCGCGTCACGCTGTCGGCCGATCACCGTTCCATCGACGGCGCCGTCGCGGCCCGTTTCCTGCAGCAGTTGAAGGCGCTCATCGAGCATCCGCTGCGCATCGTGACCTAGTCACGCCCCGATCGCCGTCCGGTTTTCGATCCAGGATCGGACGACGTCGCCCGCCACCCGGCGCGCGCGGTTACCCATGCCACGCCGCGCGACCGGCAGCCGTACTCACCCGGCGGCGGGTAGTGAACGCCGGATGGCGTGGACCGGGTTACCCGGCCGGTCCCCGCCATCCGGCTCTTCGCGTCTCTACGGCTAGCCTCGGGCGTGCCTATTCTCGAATCCATGGGGTTGCAGCGGTTCCCGAACCTGACCTTCGGTGTATTCGTGGTGACGGCCGTGGTGAACGTCCTGCAATGGCTCGTACCCGGCACGCTGGCGCACCTGGAGCGGACTCCGTCAGGGCTGCATGGGGATTGGTGGCGCTCGGGCACAGCACTGTTCGTGCAAGATGGCGGATTCGCCGGCGCAATACTGAACCTGGCCTTCTTGCTGGCGCTCGGCCTGCTTGCCGAGCAGGTGCTCCCGCAGTCCCGTTGGCTGCTCCAGTATTTCGGGATCGGGCTGGTGGCCGAGTTCATCGCGTACGCCTGGCAGCCGGTCGGCGGTGGAAACTCCATCGCCGATTGCGGTCTTGCCGGCGGGCTCGCAGTGGCGTTGTGGCGGCGCGACGAACGCCTGCCGCGTTGGTCGCTGACCGTCGTAATGCTATGGAGCGCAGCCATGTTCGCCACCCTTGGAGGCCAAGCGTGGTTGCCTGCGGTATTGGGATGCGCGTTGCTCGTCGGGCCCGCAAATCTCATGGCGGCGCGTGGTCTGGACCTTCGCCGCCCGGTAGCAGCTCTGCTCGTGCTCGTCGGCCTGGTCCTCGCTGCAACTGCGAATATTCATGGCGCGGCCCTGATTCTGGGCACCGCTGCTGCGGCCAGTTCTGCCACCGGCAGTCAACACCGACGCCAGGAAACGGCCCCCTCCACGGAGGGCTCACCTGCGTAAAGCCTGGTGACGCCGGGCATGCCGAGCCGCGGCCGGCCGTTCGAGCCCTGCTAACATCGCTGGTCGAGACGTGAATTCGCGCTGAACATGTTGCATCCCAGACGGTCGGAGAGGTGGATTGTGGGCGACGCCCGGACCGAACGATGGGCCGAACATCGGGTCGAGATGCGGCGCACTCTGATCGACGCCGCCATCCGCGTGATCGAGACCGAGGGGCCGCAGGCCAGCATGCGCGCCATCGCCGCAGAGGCGAAGGTCTCCAAGCCCACCCTCTACCGGTTTTTCGCCGACAAGGCGGATCTGGCGCTCGCCATCGCGGATCAGGCCAAACAGGATATCGTGCGCGGCCTGGCGGAGGTCCGCCGGCAGCCGGCGGGCAGCGCCGGGGCGATGCTGCACGCCGCGCTCGCCGGATACGCCGCGCTGATCGTGGACCATCCGCAGATCGCGCGGTTCCTGTTCCTCGACGCGGAGAGCCCGGGAGCCAAGTCGCTCGAGAATTGGCAGGCGATCCGCTCCGAGGTCGCCGATCTGGTCGTCCTGATCATCGAATCGTCCGGCGCCACAACGGCGGTCGACGCGTCCCTCTACGCTTCGATGATCGTCGGGGCGGTGGAGGGCGCGGCGAACTGGTGGTCCGCGCCCGCCGAAATGCCCGGCTCGGCCGAGGAATTCGTGGCGGCGGCGGAACCCGTGGTGCGGGCGATCATCGAGCGGGCCGCGACCGCCGCCGGCGTGACGATCGATTTCGACCGGCCGCTGACCACCGCCTCCTGACCTGCGCCGGCAGCGGCTCTGCGGCGCGACCACGTCGCCGATTCAATACATCATCGCCTTCGACGGCACGCTCGCCGACGCCCCACTGCCGCAAAGGCCGTGGGCCCGCTCGCCTTCCGCCAGCTGCAACCCGCCTAGCGCGCGACACCGGCCGCCCGCAGATACGGCCAGAGTGCCGAGCGCGCATGCCGGAGGAATGGTTCCTCGGCCGTCGTTCCCCGAGCCGAGAGGACGGCACGGATCCTCGCGCGGAAGACGGGTTCGGTCATGCCGAACTCGACCAGGATGTCCTCGGGGGTGGGGCCACCGTACGGCTGCCAGATCAGGGCGAACTCGACGATGGCCCACTCGTGACTCCGCACCGGGGTCAGAAAGCCGATTCTTCGACGGTCATGATCTCGCTGTCGAGCGCGGCGAGGACCTCGAGGTCGGCGTCCAGCCGGGGCAGCACCTGCTGGGCGAAGAATGTCGCGGTGGCGACCTTGCCCTCGTAGTAGCGGCGATCGGTCTCGGCCGGGTCCGAATCGAGTGCGGCGAGAGCGGTTTCGGCGCCGGCGAGCAGGCGCCACCCGATGAGGAGGTCGCCGACGGCCAGCAGGAAGCGGACCGAGCCGAGACCGACCTTGTACAGCTCGTCGGGCTGTTCGCCGGCGGCCAGCAGATAGCCGGTCAGGATCCCCGCCATGTCCTGGACCTGTTCCAGCGCGACCGACAGCTGATCCTTGGCGAGCTTCAGCTGCTGCGGACCGTCGGCTTCCGCGGTCCGGCGCACCTGGGCGAGCACGTGCCCCAGCGCGACGCCGCGATTACGCGCGATCTTGCGGAAGAAGAAGTCCTGCGCCTGGATCGCCGTGGTGCCCTCGTAGAGCGAGTCGATCTTCGCGTCGCGAATGTACTGTTCGATCGGATAGTCCTGCAGGAAGCCCGAACCACCCAGGGTCTGCAGCGATTCCGCCAGATACTGGTAGGCGCGTTCGGAGCCGACACCCTTCACGATCGGCAGCAGCAGGTCGTTGACGGCGGCGGCCAGTTCCGGGCCGGCCCCCGAAATATGCTGCGCCACCACGGCGTCCTGGTGCCCGGCCGTGTAGAGGTAGACCGACCGCAGCCCTTCGGCGTAGGCCTTCTGCAGCAGCAGGGATCGGCGCACGTCAGGGTGGTTGATGATCGTCACCTTCGGGGCCGTCTTGTCGGCCTGGCGGGTCAGATCCGCGCCCTGCACCCGCTGCTTCGCGTAGTCCAGCGCGTTCAGGTAGCCGGTGGACAGCGTGGCGATCGCCTTGGTGCCCACCATCATCCGGGCTTCCTCGATCACCTTGAACATCTGCGCGATACCGTCGTGCACCTCGCCCACGAGCCAGCCGACCGCGGGGACGCCGTGCCCGCCGAGGGTCAGCTCACAGGTCGCCGAGGCCTTGAGGCCCATTTTGTGCTCGACGTTGGTGACGAACACGCCGTTGCGCTCACCGAGCTCACCGGTCTGCGGATCGAAGTGGAACTTCGGCACGAAGAACAGGGACAGGCCCTTGGTGCCCGGACCGGCGCCCTCCGGCCGCGCCAGCACCAGGTGCGCGATGTTCTCGAACAGATCGTCCGAATCCGCGCCGGTGATGAAGCGTTTGACGCCCTCGAGCCGCCAGGAACCGTCCTCCTGCCGAACGGCTTTCGTCCGGCCCGCACCGACGTCGGAGCCCGCGTCGGGCTCGGTGAGCACCATGGTGCCGCCCCAGTTCCGTTCCGTCATCAACTGCGCCCAGTGGCGCTGCTGCTCGGTGCCGACGCCGTGGAGGACATTGGCCATCATCGGGCCGATCAGGTACATGTAGGCGGCCGGTTGCGCACCGAGCACGAATTCCGAGATGGCCCAGGACACCATCGCGGGCGCCGGCATCCCACCGATCTCCTCGGCCTTGCCCACCCGCCACCAGTCCGCGTCGTACCAGGCCCGGACGGCCTGCTTGAAGTCTTCCGGCAGCCGCACCGCGTGTGCCGCCGCGTCGAAAACCGGTGGCGTGCGATCGGTTTCGGCGTAGGACGCCGCCGCCGGTCCCTCGGCGAGGCGGGCCGCTTCGGCCAGCATGGTGCGCACGGTGTCGGCGTCGAGGTCGCCGAAGGCGCCCGCGTCCAGGACGGTCCCGAGCCCGAACACCTCGAACAGGTTGAATTCGAGGTCGCGGACATTGCTCTTGTAATGGCTCACGAGTCACCACTTTTCGAGATACGGAACGGGCTGACAATGGCTTGTTAATGACCGATAAGTAAGGAACCCGTATCAATTCACGCCATTCACGTACTGGTAGCAGGCAATTCGAATCGACTAAGTGAATGGCCGCTAAGTGGCGTAATTCACCGGGCCGCCGCACGGACGCCGATCGGGGCCGCCGCGATCCGCTCGTCGACCGCAACCAGGACGTCGACGAGATCGTCACGCCACCGCAACCGCGGATTGCGCACGGCCTCGATGACAACCGTGGTGGATGCGCGGACCAGCAGCCGCGCCACCGCGGCCGGGATCTCGGGCCGGACCGCCTGCAACATGCGCCCCCACTGGGCAATGCTGTCCAGGCGGACGCGCCGGTAGCGCTGCACCGCGTCGTAGGGCAGGTGACGTGTTTCGCTGACGGTGATGGCCAGCAGGTCCGGTTCGTCGACGCCGAATCGCGCGAAGCTGCGCATCAGCGAGCGCATCGACGCCTCGGCGCTGCGGGTCTCCGCGACCGCCCGCACCAGTGTCAGCTGCAGCCATTCGTCCTGCCGTCGCACGATCCGATCGAGCAGTTCGGCCTTGTTCGAGAAGTGGTAGTACAGTGCGGGTCCCGACACCCCGACCGCCGCGCCGATGTCCTCGATGCCGACGGCGGCGAAACCGCGAGTGCTGAACAGCCGGGCGGCCTCGGCGAGCATCCGCTCGGACCGGAGCGCTCGATCCAGCGCGGTATTCGCACCGTCGAGCCGCGCGGAGCGCGTCGGCGGCCGTCCCCCCGTCCGATCCGGCAGCTCGGTCCGGATCACCTCGGCGACAACGGATTCGAGCAGCTGCGCGGCGATCGGCAGCGGCAGCTCGGTCCGGTGATAGGACGGACTGACCGCGACCGACAGCACACACCAGCTCAGCAGCTCGACATCGGCGACGTTCAGTTCGGGACGGCAGCCGCGAATCCAGTGTCTGAGGTATCCGGTGAGCCGGGCGGCGCGCAGCAGCACCGCGGTCCGGTCACCGGGCGTCAGATTGCGGAACTCCAACTGCCACAGCCTGGGCAGCTCACGCAGCTCGAGCGCAACCCGGACCAGAGCGGCCGGTACCGCCGCCCCCGACGGGTCGGCCCGGTGGGCGGCCTCGACACGCGTCAGGGTGTCGTCGAGGCCGACCAGCAGGCACTGCCCGAGCAGTGCCTGCTTACCGTGGAAGTGCCGGTACAGCGCCGGCGCCGAAATGCCCACGGCCGCCGCGATATCGGACATGGAAGTGCCGTGATAGCCACCGTGCGCGAAGGCGTCCACGGCAGCGTCCAAGATCATGGCACGCCGGGTCGGAGGGCGTTTCCCGGTCGCGGCGGCTCTCGTCCGCCGGTGTGTCGGCGCGGACGCCCGGTCAGGCCGCGGAGTCACCCGCGGCAGCCCATTCCGCCGCCGCGCGATCCGATCGGATCGCTGAAGTAGATCAGTGCCTGGAGAGCGGCGGGCAGAGGCGGCCCTGGCGGCAGCACCGCGCTCGTGGTTGCCGTGACATTCATGATGGGAAGGCTCCATACTGGTACCGTCGGTACCGATACCGAGGGTAGCACGACGTCCTGAGCAGGCGACATCCGTCAACAGGGCACCCCGGACAGAGAAGGCCGACTCGGATCACATCTCCAGCCGCTGAGTAGCGGGCTTTATTTTATTGCGCACCAACATAATTCGTCGAAATAACCTGATATTCAGGCGTTCAATCGTTGCCCACGGTATGCCATCCCGACCGGTCATACTCGCCGACCGGGAGAGTTCCCGGCCCGAGAGCCGGCAGGCGACGAATCCAGTGGAGGACCGATGCCCGAGTGACGGTTGCCACGCTCTCGACATGATGAGAAGATTTGTTAGTAACTCTCTCATCCTGTCGCAGTGTGGCGCTCCGGCGGGAGTGATCAAAGGAGATCAGCATGACCGCCGCCGTCGCGCTCGACCACGAGACCAAAGGCCGTCCCGAACGCCGCCCGTTCGAACCCGGCAGCCGGATGTGGGATGACGTCGGCCTGCTCACCTTCTCCCTCACCGCCGGGTCCGCCTTCCTGCTGCAGACCATGGAACCGACCATCGCCGCGGTGGTCGACGAACACTCGACCTTCCGCACCGACCCGATGGGCCGGGCCACCCGCAGCATCGCCTCGGTGATGATGTGGATCTACGGCGGCGACGAGGCGCTCGCCGAGGCCGACCGGCTGCGGCGGATGCATGCCACTCTGAACTCCACCGACGCCCAGAGCGTCAAGCACCGGGCCCTCGCGTCCGCGCCCTGGGCCTGGGTCCTGCACACCGGCGTGTTCGCCTTCACCGAGGGCAACAAGTACTTCTCCAGCCGGAAGCTCACCGACGCCGACAAGGAGTCCTATTACCAGGAGACCGTGCAGCTCATGCGCAATTTCTCGGTGGCCCCCAAGGAGATTCCCGCGACCTACGCGGAATGGGAGCCCTGGTTCCAGGATCAGGTCGAAAACCACCTCGTCGCAACGAATGTCGCCTACGACTATCTGAAGGTGATCCGGAAGATCGCCCCGCCCAAGCAGGTCCCCGCTCCCCTGCACCCCGTCTGGCGTGCCGTCACCAACCCGGTCGGCCGCCTCCAGTACTTCTTCACCGTCGGCACCACCCCCGAGCTGGTCCGCGACCGGCTCGGCCTGGAATGGACCGCGAAAGACGAACGCGCCCTGCGCATCCTGGGCCGCGTCATCGGCCGCACCGTCCCCCTCCTCCCCGAGCGCGTCCGCTACTTCCCCATCGCCTACGAGGCCCGCCGCCTCGAACGCGACCGCGCCCGCCTCCGCAAGATGATCAACCTCCGTCCCGTGTAATCACACGGGATCGGGGGAGCTCTCAGCATAGGGAACCGGGCGAGATGCCATGGTGAGAGCTCCCCCGTCAGGACAGCGGCCGGACCGGGTGGCGAAGCAGGGTGCGCATGGCGGCGTCCTGGGTCCGGCGCGGGTCCGAGAGGTAGATCTCGTGGTGGCGGCCGTTCATGGTCAGGTGGTGTTCGGCCATGAAGGCTTCCATGCGGGCGAGGGTCTCGGGCTCGGTGGCGTACGGGCCGCGGTGCATGATCTGGATGGCGTCGCCCTCGGTGAGCTGTTCGAAAGTGGCTCCGGAGACCATGTCCGGGGTCACCGGGTCGGGCATGCGGATCATCATGGTCCAGTGCCATTCGTCACGCGGCACCTCCAGGGCGGGACGGTCCGACTCGACCCACCACAGGCCCTCCAGCTTGGGGACCACGAAATCGTTGCCCTCGGCCTTGGCGATCTTCTTGGCGCCGTAGGCGGCTCGGTACAGGGTCGAGACGGCCTCGGTGTAGGCGTCGCCCAGGGGTGCGCCGACACCGCTGACCGTCGCATAGTTGCAGGTCCGGAAGGTACGCAGGACGGGTTCGGCGGGGGCGTCGTAGTAGTGCCTGTCGGTCTTGGCCAGGTCCAGTTTCATGGGTGCTCCTCCCTCGGGGTCGATTCGAGGATGCGGTCTCCCGTGACGGGAGGGTCAAACCCGGCGTGGCGTGCCGACCGGGAAGCGGACCGCGCACCCCGGTTCCTGGGGCTGGATCGCGGCCCTCGCAAGCACCAAGGTCACTATGGTGAGCATGCGGATGGTGTTGTGGCGCGCGTTGATCGGCGTGCTGCTACTGGTGGTGGGGGTAGTGGCGGAGCCGGGGCGGGCGGGGGCGCAGGCGCAGTATCAATGGCACGAGGAGTTCATCACCGCACCGGACGGGACGCGATTGCACGCGGACGTGCTGCGACCCGTCGGAATCGCCGACGACGTGCGCACACCGGTGATCATGACCGTGAGCCCGTACCGGGCGCACCTCATGCGGTTGAGCGAGCCGCGGGTCAAGGGCGGGCCGTCCACCGACGATCTGCCGGCGTCGCTGTTCCTGCAGGCCGGATACACCTACGTGATCGTGGATCTGCGCGGATTCGGCGGCTCCAACGGCTGCCCCGATTTCGGCGGCCCGGGCGAGCGGTCGGATGTGAAGACCGCGGTGGAATGGGCTGCGGGACAACCGTGGTCGACCGGCCGGGTCGGGCTGGCCGGCACCTCCTACGAGGGCTGGACCGGGCTCATGGGACTGGCCGAGCGGCCCGCCGGACTGGCGGCGGTGGCCGCCTTCGAGCCGGTCGTGGATCCCAGCACCTACCTCTATATGCAGGGCATCGCCTGGAAGTTCTCGCTCAAGCCGATCAGTGAGAACGGCTTCCGGCCCGGCGATCTCGCGGGCTTCGAGCATCTGATGATCGCCTCCACGCCCGCGTATCCGACCGATTCGGCCGAGTACAAGGCGAATGCTTCGAGCATCGATCCGGCCTGCTATCAGCACTACCTCGCCGAAACCACCAACCACGACGCGAATTCCGCATTCTGGCGGGACCGGGATCTGGTGGAGAAGGTGCGGGGCAACACCATACCGCTGTTCCTCAGCCAGGGCTTCGTCGACTACAACACCCGCCCCGACCGGGTCTTCCCGCTGTGGAACGCGCTCGGCCCGGGCGAGCACCGGGCCTGGTTCGGGCAGTGGGGTCACCGCGACTGCACCGAGAAATGCGGTTCGCCCGACTTCGCCACCGAGCTGCTGGCGTTCTTCGACCGGCACGTGGCGGGCAAGGACGTGACGGTGCCCGGACCCCGGATCACCGTCGGCCAGTTCGACGGCCGGTGGCGTTCGGAGACCGCGTGGCCGCCCGCCGACAGCCGCGCCGTCGACATCGATCTGCGCACCGGACGCTACAACGACCGCGGCCTTGTCCCGGGCGCGGACCGCGAGATCTGGACCGTGACCCAGCCACTCGACCAGGACCAGCACCTGTCCGGTCAGGCGACGGCCACCCTCGGCCTGGACGGGCCCGCCGCGGCAGCCGTCACCGTCGAGGTCTACGACATCGACCCGAACAACCGGGCGACCGTCGTCACCCGCGGCATCGCCCCGGTCACCCCGACCGCCCAGGTCCGGCTGCTCGCACAGGACTGGCCCATTGCCGCCGGCCACCGGATCGGCATCCGCATCACCGACGTGGTCGACGACGTGTGGGCGCACCCGCCGGCCTTCGCACCGGTCACTGTCACGACGGCCCAGATCCACCTGCCGCTGCTCGCCAGCATCCGCACCCCCGACCTGCCCGGCGATATCAGCGAGGCCATTCCGAAGTGGCGGAACGAGAAGTCGGTCTCGCTGTCCCCCGATGTGGTGAACAATGCCAGTGTGACCGTGAACTTCCCGCCCAGGGCCGGCGGATAGGCCCATGACCAGCACCGCGCCGACCGACGCCCGCACCGTCGACGATGCCACCGCCGAGCGGCTGGCCGCGGCGCTCCGCTGCCGAACCGTCTCCTACGAGAACCGCGACCGCATCGACCGCGCCGAATTCGACCGCCTCACCGCTCACCTCGAACAGTCCTTCCCACTGGTCCACACCCACCTCACCTGGGAAACCTTCGGCCACAGCCGCCTGTACCGCTGGGCGGCCGCCGACGGGCCGGATGACACTGTGGCGGCGATTCTGCTGGCGCATATGGATGTCGTGCCGGTGGACGATCTGGAGGCGTGGACGCACCCGCCGTTCGACGGCGTGGTGGATGACGAATTCATCTGGGGGCGTGGGGCTATCGATGACAAGAGCCGGGTGCTGGCGATTCTGGAAGCGGTCGAGCGGGCGTTGAGTGCGGGTGTCCGGCCCAGGGAGACCGTGTATCTCGCGTTCGGGCACGACGAGGAGATCTTCGGCGCCGAGGGCGCGGGACGGATGGCGCAGCGGTTGCGTGACGCCGGTGTCCGGGCTCGGTTGCTGGTCGACGAGGGCGGCGTGATCACCACGGGCGTGGCCGACGGGATCGACGTGCCGGTGGCCACGATCATGGTGGGCGAGAAGGGGTTCGCGACGGTGCGGCTGTCGGTGACCGATGTGGGCGGGCATTCGTCGATGCCGGGACGGCAGACCGCGGTGGGGCGGCTGGCGCGGGCGGTCGCACGTATTCAGGATCATCCGTTCCCCTTGCGGTTGACGCCGGTCGCGGTCGACATGCTCACGCGGGTACGGGAATTCATGTCCGAACCGCGCCGGACGCTGCTCGGGCTGGTGCACGTGGCCGGGGCCATCGCGGCGCGGGTGCTGGCGGCCCGGCCGCAGACCGAGGCGCTGGTGCGGACCACCACCGCGCCGACCATGATCAGCGGCGGGGTGAAGCCCAATGTGCTGCCGCAGCGGGCCGAGGCGTTCGTGAACTTCCGCATCCTGCCGGGCGATTCGGTGGCCGATGTGCTGGCCCACTGCCGGAAGGTGGTGCGGGACAAGGGCGTATCCATCGAACTCGACGGCACCACCTCCGAGCCCTCGGCCAACCCGTCGGCGGGCCCGGACTTCGATCTCGTCGCCGACGTCGCGCGCGAGGTTGCGCCGGGCATCGCCGTCACGGTCGGCGTCGTCCCGGGCGCCACCGACTCCCGCTATTACGACGATCTGGCCGCCACCCGCTGTAATTTCGCGCCGATCATCTTGACCGCCACCGATCTGGAGCGTATCCACGGCACCGACGAACGAATCTCCCGCGCCGATTACGCCCGATTGATCCGGTTCAACCGGCTTCTGCTCGACCGCCTCGTCGGCTGACCCCGGCAACCCCCACTCCACCGGACGGATTTGCCCGTCCGGCCCCGCCACGCGCCGGATGCGCGAGAATGATTCCGCCGGTACTCGACATTTCGGGCGCACCGTGTTGGGCGGGCGCACCCTCCGGCAGCGTGACGACCTTGAACCGAAGGGAGCGGCGAATGACCCGCACGGAAACCGGTGAATTCCAGGGAGCGGAAGGCCGCGTGTTCTGGCAGGCGTGGCTGCCCGACGGCGACCCCCGCGCCGTCGCCGTGATCGTGCACGGGTACGCCGAGCACTCCGGCCGGTACGCGCATGTCGCGCAGCGGCTCACCGAGTCCGGGGTCGCGGTCTACGCGCTCGACCACACCGGGCACGGCAAATCGGAGGGCCCGCGGGCGAATGTCGTCTCGCTGGATACCGCGGCCGACAATGTGCGCACCATGCTCACCACCGCCACCGGACGCCATCCCGGACTGCCGAGCTTCCTCATCGGCCACAGCATGGGCGGCCTCACCACCGCCTACCTGGCCACCCGCGACCAGCCGGAGGTGACCGGCGTCGTGCTGTCGGCCCCGGCCATCGATATCGAGGCGGGCAATGCGGTGCAGCGCCTGGCCGCGCCGCTGGTGTCGAAATACCTGCCGAATCTGCCGGTGGTGAAGCTGGATTCGACGCTGGTGAGCCGCGACCCCGAGGTGGTGCGCGCCTATGACGAGGATCCGCTGGTGCACCACGGCGGCGTCCCGGCCCGCACCGCCGGTGAGATGCTGCGCGCGGGCGAGTACGTCAAGTCCCACCTGGACCGCCTGACCGCCCCGCTGCTGGTCCAGCACGGCACCTCCGACGGCCTCGCCTCGCCCACCGGCAGCGACCTGCTGGAGCGGAGCGCGGCGTCGAAGGACAAGACGGTCATCCGCTACGACGGGCTCTACCACGAGATCTACAACGAGCCCGAACAGGACAAGGTGCTCACCGACCTGGTGAACTGGCTCGAGGCGCACCTGCCGCAGAACTGAGCCGGCGGCCGTAAACGGCCGGAATCCACTGCGCCACTCCGGATTCCGGCCGTTGGTCCGCTACCGGTAAGCCTTCAGGCAGGCGTCCTCGCCGTCCAGCACCCCGGTCCGGAAGGCCTCGAGCCGCACGAAGCCGCTGGGAACCACAGCGCCGTTGACGTCGGCGGCGGCCAGCCCGTCGAGCAACAGTCCGGAGATCGCCGCGTCGAGATCGGTTGCACGGCGGTGACCCGTCCGAACGCGGTCCCGTGCTCGTCCTGCGACGCGCCGGGTTCCCGGTCCCGGAAGGAGATGACCGCGGCCAGCACGCCGTTCAGCCCGTCGGTGGTGTTGAGGGTGAAGTGCCGCGAATTCCCTTCCGCCACCGAGCGCAGGAACACCCCCGCGAAGCAGTCGGCCTGCTGTTCGCGCACCACGCTCGAGGTGAAGAAGCCGTTCAGTTCGGCCTGCGCCTGGACGGAGTGCCCGTATTCGTGGGCCAGCACCATGACCACCGCCAGCTGCCCGAACTTCTTCACGAGTTCGGGCAGCAGGGTGCCGCGATCCCAGCCGATGGTCTGGTCGACGCTGCAGTAGGCGGCATTGACCTCCTGATAGGTGCTGCTGCGGCAGAAATCGACGGCCCGGGCGCGGGGCGCGGTGGCATCCCAGGAGATGAATCGGGTCACCGGGGTGAAGGTGCCCGGAAAGTTCTTGGCGTACTGCCCTTTCCAGTAGTCGGCGATATCGGAGATGGCGTTCAGGGCCAGCTTGTCGATGGCCCCGCCGTCCCCGTTCTCGGCCCGCAGATCCGCGTCCGGCACCCCGGTCCGGGGACCGCTGGGCCCGCTCGCCGAGGTCTGCCCGGTGAGTTCCCACGGATTGGTCGTCGCCGGAGCCGGAACATTTTGTGCGGCTGGTCCTTTGACGGCCGAACAACCGGTGAGGACCACCCCCGCCACCAAGAGCACGACGGCCAGCCCCAGCCGCACCCGCGACGTCCCCATCTCGCCTCCCGCTCACCACTCGGGACCTGCTCCGAGTATCCACCGACATATCGCACGAAGTCCCCGGTCTCGCAACTGCCGGTGGGAATCATCGGCCCGGTCACGGCGCGCCGCTCGCGACACGCATCCGGAAAATCAGCTGAGACGGCCGCCGCATTCATGGCACAGTCGAGCATCATGAGCGACTACCGCCGCCTGAACCGGGCCAACTGGGACGATCGCGCTCCGCTGCACGCCGGTTCCGGCGACTACGCCCTCGACAAATTCCGGACCGATCCGTCGTTCCTGAGCCACGTGGTCCGCTTCGACCTGCCGCGCCTCGGCGACATCCGCGGTCTGGACGCGGTGCACCTGCAATGCCACATCGGCACCGACACCCTCTCCCTCGCGCGGCTGGGCGCCACCATGACCGGCCTCGACTTCTCCCCCGCCTCCCTGGCCGAGGCTCGCAAGCTCGCCGAATCCAGCGCCACACCAATCGATTTCGTCGAGGCCGACGTCTACGACGCCGTAACCGTGCTCGGCGCTGCGCGATTCGATCTCGTGTACACCGGCATCGGGGCGCTGTGCTGGCTGCCCGACATCCGCCGGTGGGCCGAGACGGTGGCCGGGCTGCTGCGGCCGGGCGGGCGGCTGTTCATCCGCGACGACCATCCGGTCCGGATGGCCGTGGACGAGGCCCGCACCGACGCGCTCACCCTCGGCTACCCGTACTTCGAGACGCCGGAGCCCATGGTGTTCGACGACGGAACCACCTATGTGGACATCGATCTGGCGGTCGCGCACAGCACCACCCACGAGTGGAATCACGGCCTCGGCGAGATCGTGGAGGCCGTCCTGCAGGCCGACCTGACCCTCACCCAGCTCGTCGAGCACCACAGCGTGCCGTGGGAGGCCCTCCCCGGTCGCATGGTGTGCGGCGAGGACTCCGAATGGCGGCTCGCCGAACACCCCGAACGCCTGCCCCTCAGCTTCACCCTGCAGGCACGCAAACACTGACATCGAAAAATGTTCGTGCGCATCCGGTTCCGCCCCGGATACGATCCGGACGCCACATGGAGTAGATCAGCGGTAGATCACCCGGCTCTTAACCGGGAGGGCGCAGGTTCGAATCCTGCCTCCATGCCCACCCTGGCCTAGCTCAGCGGCAGAGCACCCGGCTTCGGACCGGGAGGGCGCGAGTTCGAATCTCGCGGCCAGGTCTGCTTGTCACCGATTCAGGAGTTCCCTTGTCCGATCAGGTCTTTCGCCATGGTCCGCAGCGGTATGCGACGGGGCAGCTGTCGCGCGCGCTGACCGCCATCGTGCGCGCCGGGGCGAACAAGGCCGAGCGGCGGCGAGCAGAGGCCAAGGCGCAACGCTGGCGCGAGGTGCTGGACGGACTGACGAGCGGCCGCGTCACGGTCGGCAGCCGCACCCCCGTCGCCGATCTGCCCGCCTGGGTGACCCTGGAGGTCGCACACGGCGGATTCACCACCGGCCGCGGCCTCGCCGAGGCCCCGCTCACCCGGGACGAGGCGGAACGAGTCGCCGACCTGCCCGCCGAGGTGCCCGGCGACAACCCCCGCGAACGACTCAACCTCTGGTACCTCGGCGACGCCGGCCAGGCCCAGCTCCTGGCAGCCCTGCGCAGCGGCCACTATCGCATCCAGCTCCCCGAGCATGCGGCGCTGCTCGTCGTAGCCCTGTTGCTGGACAAGGGTTTTCCCGAGCAGGCGCTCGACCTGGTCGCCGAACTCCGCCCGTACATGTCGCGTCTGCGCTTCACCCCCGCCTTCGACCTCGTGGCCCGCCCGTCCGGCGCGGCGGTGCGGGTGGCGACCGTCGGCGAGGCCGCCGACGCCCTGCGCGGCGTGCGCACCCCGGAACAACTGACCCTCATGCACGCCACCATCGAGGTCTGGACCCCGCTCTACGACCGTCTGGTCGCACTCTGGTGCGCCACCGTCGACGGCGACCTCCCGAGCCGCGACCGCACCGGCACCGTCATCGGCGGCCTTCCGGGCAGCGCCGTCCCGCCCCACTGGATGCACGAACGTGCCCGCTGGCTGGCCGATTTCGAGTCCGCCCGCACCACCCACGAGTTCCGCGGCCGCCACGCCCACCGCAAGAGCAACTTCACCCACCTCCACGAGGCGCTGCTGAGCATCCGCGACGAGGCCCGCGACAACGGCTCGATCGATGTGTCATCACGAACCACCGCCCGCATGTCGGCCGGGCCCGCACCGGCAACGAACCCGGCCAACCAGCAGTCGGCGGCCGCTCGATCGGTGAACTCGCAGTCAGCGAACCCGCACCCGGGCGCCGCGCAGTCGACCGACGCGGACACTCGGCCGGCACGTACGAGTCTGCTGAACCCGCACCAGGTTGATCGAGTTCGCCGGGCGCTGGCCAATACGCTCACCCGGCACGGGGAACCCGGTAGCGCCGCACGGGAGTCAGCGCGGGCGGAACAGGCGGCCGCTATTACCGCGCCGCTGTATACGGATTTCGCCGGCGTTCTCCTGACGCGCATCGAACGCTTCCCCGCGGACGGTGGCCTGCCCTCGCTGGACCCTGTCACCACGCCGGTCGGGGCGGACGACAGGGTCGCGATCGCCGACGGCACCACCATCCCACAGCATTTGCAGGACAAGGCGATTCGCGCATTGGAAGCGCCCGCCGAGGAGCTGGCCCAGCGCGGAATCATCGGTTCCGGCGAGGTGCTGGCGGCGGTGCTGCCACAGCTCACCTCCCGGCTGCTGGCCGCCGATATCGCTGATCCGGTGGCCGCGAGCCTGTACGAGCAGATGTACACGGCCTTCCGGCAGCGACGCAGCCTGCTGCTGCTCAACCTCCAGTATCAGGTGCGGTTCGACGAATTGCCCTGGGTCACAGCCCTGCACGCGCTGCGCACGGCGACCGGCACCGGAGAGCCGGACGACGCAACCCGCGCCGGGTCGTCCGATGGCCTCCGCTCCAGGAAGTCCCGGGAATCCCGCGACGGGAACTCCGGTGGTGGATCGGCGGCGGCGCGGCGGCTGCTGCGGCAGACGACGTTGCTGGCCATCGAGTCGTTTCCGGAGGCGGTGCTGCCGAACCCTCTGGTGCGCGAATTCCACACTCTCGCAGAGCAGGCCGGGCTGCGGGTGCCGCTGGTCGAGGAGGTGGCGGCGGACATCTTCATGGGCACGTTCACCGAGAAGTGGCGGGCAGCGGCGATCATTGCGAGCCGGACCCTGACAGGCACGCTGTACCAGCGGTATTACGACCTGCCGTCGGCCGACCACTGGCGCGCGGGTGCGCGGAGCGAAATCCGGTGGGGCAAGTCCACTGCCACCGATTTCACGGAGCTGTGTGCGCGGCGCGCCGTCGAGGCAGGTACCCGGCACGACTACGTCGCCCGCAATGGCGCGCTGCTGGAGCAGAGCCAGATCCTGACCACCCACAATCTGGCGGTCCTCGTCGACGCGCTGGATCTGGGCGAACAGCTGCGCGAGTCCGCGCCCGATCTGGCGAACCGCACCTTCGACTGGATCATCCGGCGCCTGAGTCAGCCCGCCCACGGTCATGCCGCCCTCATCCAGGTGAAGAACGCCGCCTACGCGTGGCGGCAGGCCGTATTCCTGCTCAGCTATTGCGATCTCGCCGGCCAGACCGGCCAGATCGACCGGCTGATCGACCAGCACGCTGTCCCGCGCCTGGAGCCGGCCGTCGCGGGATTGGCCCACATCGTGGCGGGCGGCCGGTTCGCACCGAACGGCCTCGAGCCGAACGGAGCCGGCCGCCGCCTGCTCGGCTGGGCGGTGGGACGCCACTGGTATTTCGGCTGACCGCCTTCGTTTCGGTTGACGGCACCGGAAGTCCGAGCGCTGGCCCCAAGCGAATCACTCCGCGACAGGGTGGGGCGCGGAACCGGTGCCCCACCCGTGGCGTCCAAGTGAGGAGACGCCGGACGATGGGAGGAGATCGATGGAACCGGAAGCCTTGCGGCGCAGGGCCCGATTGAGTCAGTCGGGCACCGAACATGAGCAGTCGCGGATCGCCGGGCGCGGACTCGACCCGGATTACATCCGGCAGCTGGAGCATTTTCCCCGGTTCTCGCACGCGCAGATCCACGCCCGCGTCCAGGCCATGAACCCCGGCGACATGCACGCGGCCGCCCAGATTTGGGTGAGCATCGCCGACAGCATGTTCGGCGCCCTGAGCACCCTGCACGCCACCGTCCAGACCACCCTCGCCGCCGCTATGTCCGGCCATCTCGCCGACGCCGCCGAGACCGCTGCCCGCCAATTCGTCCGCGACGCCACGGATGTCGCCGAAATCGCGCACAGCACCGGCCACCGAGTGATCGCTGCCGCCTACGGCGCCGAAGCCGTCCGGAAAACCGTGCCACCACCTGTACCCGACGTCCCCGCCGACACCAAAGACGAGCAGTACCACCTCGCACTGGCCGCCCTGGATGCCAACTACGTCCCGATCTACCCACCCGCCGGCACGGCCGTCCCCGCCTTCTTCGCGCTCAGATCTCCCGGCGATACCGCATCCGAAAACCTCGGCGGCACACCCGATTCCACCCAGGACACAGGCCGGCCCACCATCCCGCCCTCGGATGCCTGGAGCGGCCCGGGTGGCGGTCACGATCCCGGACCTCAGTCTCCCGGCACCACGGCCGCCGCAACCGATCCGGGCGATTCCCAACACCTTCCGGGCTCCGGGACAGAAGCCGATGCGCACGATCCCGCATACCGGAGTCCCGACCGCCGAACCTCCGGCGATCAGCCCTCGACCGCCCCTCATCGGACCGATCCCGAAACCGAACCCGCCGCCACCACCCCACCCACGTCCCCGTTCACCCCGACCCCCGGCGGCCACCCGGCCATCCCGCTCTCCCCCACCCCCGCTACCCCCGATCCGGGTCGCAGCTTCCCCGGCCCGCCCAGCCCCGAACCCCTCACCCAGCCCAGACAACCCAACTCCCCCAACCTCGCCGCCCCACCCGGCTCGGCACCTTCCGGCATGTTCGCCCCCGGCGGCCGCCCCACCACCGACCCGGATTCATCCCATCGCACCCCACCCTGGCTGATCCGCGACCGCCAGGACGAACTCCTCGGAAGCCCCCTCCCCCACGTCCCACCCGCAATCGGTGCCGAATTCCCCGCAGCCCGAAACGATCTCGTGCAACCCGACATCGGCGACCCGAGCTGATCCCTCGGCCGAACAAGCGCCGCGAGCCGGCGATGGAGGTCTCCGCCGCTGCCTCGCGCGGCACACCTGCGGCCTCGAACAGGTCCACCACCGCGACCGCCCCGGCAGACAAGAGACCTCACCACCGCACTGTCGATGTGCGCCTACTGACGGCGACCGGCTGCAACGTCGCGAACAGGCAGGGCGTGAGGAGGATTCGTGCTGCCGGCGCGGCTCCTACTCTCCGCCGAAGACGCGTTCCACGACCGTTTTGGCGCGACGGGTGACGCGCATGTAGTGGTCGAGGAATTCGCTGCCGTCGTCGTTGGGCCAGCCGGCGACTCGGGCCACGGCGGAGAGCAGGGTGCCGGGGCCGGGGAGTTGGTCGGCCGGTTTGCCGCGGACCAGGACGAGGGCATTGCGGGCCTTGGTGGCGGTGAGCCAGGCGTCGCGGAGGAGGGCGGCGTCGGCGGTGTCGATCAGCTCGGCGCGTTCGATGGCGTCGAGGGATTCGAGGGTGGAGGTGTTGTGGAGTTCGGGGTCCTCGTGGGCGTGCAGGAGCTGCAGGAGCTGGACGGTCCATTCGATGTCGGCGAGGCCGCCGCGGCCCAGTTTGGTGTGGGTGGCGGGGTTGGCGCCGCGCGGCAGGCGTTCGGAATCGACGCGAGCCTTGATGCGGCGGATCTCGCGCACGCCCTCGGGGGACATGCCGCCCTCCGGATAGCGGATCGGATCCATGGTGCGCAGGAACCGGATTCCGAGTTCGCGGTCGCCGGCGACCTGGTGGGCGCGCAGCAGAGCCTGCACCTCCCAGGGCTGCGCCCACTGCGTGTAATAGGCGGAGTAGGCGGCGAGCGTGCGGACCAGCGCACCGTTACGGCCCTCGGGCCGCAACCCGGCATCGACCTGGAGCGGCGGGTCGGTGCTCGGCGCGCCGAGCAGTCGCTGCACCTGTTCGGCGACGCTGATCGCCCATTTCACCGCGACGGTCTCGTCCTCGCCGGGCCGCGGATCGCACACGAACAGCACGTCGGCGTCGGAGCCGTAGCCGAGTTCCATCCCGCCCAGCCGGCCCATGCCGATGACGGCGAAGTCGGCGGGCGCGCGCCTGCCGAGTTCGGCCTCACTGGCCCGGATCACGGCCTGCAGCGCCGCCTCCAGGGTGGCGATCCACACCGAGGACAGCGCCTCGCACACCTGCGGGACCTCGAGCATGCCCAGCACATCCGCCGAGGCCACGCGGGCCAGCTCGTGCCGGCGCAGCGAGCGCGCGGTCGCGACCGCGCGCCTCGGGTCGTCGTAACGACGTGCGCCGGAAAGGATTCCGCGCGCCACATCCGAGGGCTTGGTGGCGAGCAGCAGCGGCCCGTCCGGCCCGTCGGCGTACATGCGAATGGTCTCGGGCGCATTGATCAGCAGATCCGGCAGGTACGCCGAGGACCCGAGCACGATCATCAGCCGCTGCGCGATGGCTCCCTCGTCGCGCAGTTCGCGCAGGAACCAGATCTCGTTGTCGAGCCCTTCCGACACCCGCCGATAGGCCAGCAGGCCCGCGTCGGGATTCGGTGTCTCACCGAGCCATTCGAGCAGGGTCGGCAGCAGCAGCGCCTGGATCCGTCCCTTGCGCCCGACCTCCCCGGTCAGCGCCTTCAGATGCCCGAGCGCGTTCTCCGGCGCCACATAGCCCAGCGCGGCCAGCTGCCGCACCGCCGCCTCGGGGCTGAGTCGCAGACTGGCGGCGTCCAGGCGCGCAACCGATTCCAGCAGCGGCCGGTAGAACAGTTTGGCGTGCAGCCGCCGCACCCGCACCGCATTGCGTTTGATCTCGCTGGTGAGCACCCCGACCGCGTCCTGCCGCCCGTCGGGCCGCATGTGCGCGGCGCGGGCCAGCCAGCGGATACCCTCCTCGTCCTCGGGGGCGGGCAGGGTGTGGGTGCGCTTGAGTCGCTGCAGCTGCAGGCGGTGTTCGAGCAGCCGCAGGAATTCGTAGGAGGCGGTCAGGTTGGCGGCGTCGTCGCGGCCCACATAGCCGCCCGCGGCCAGCGCGGTCAGCGCCTCCACCGTGCCCTGCACGTGCAGCGATTCGTCGGCCTTGCCGTGCACCAATTGCAGTAGCTGGACAGCGAATTCGACGTCGCGCAGACTGCCGTGCCCCAGTTTCAGTTCGCGTTCGCGCAGGTCCGCGGGCACCAGGTCCTCGACGCGCCGCCGCATGGCCTGCACGTCCGCCACGAAGTCCGGCCGCTCGTTGGCCGCCCACACCATGGGCATCAGTGCGTCGCGGTAGGCGGCGCCGAGTGCGAGATCGCCGGTGGCGGGCCGCATCTTGAGCAGCGCCTGGAATTCCCAGGTGCGCGCCCAGCGCTTGTAGTAGGCGATGTGCGAGTCCAGGGTGCGCACCAGCGCGCCGGCCTTGCCCTCCGGCCGCAGCGCCGCGTCGATCTCGAAGAAGGCCGCGCTGCCCACGCTCATCATCTCGGCGGCGAGCCGGGTGGCGGTGGTGTCGGCCGGTTCGGCGACGAAGATGACGTCGACATCGGAGACGTAATTCAGTTCCCGCGCACCGCATTTGCCCATGGCGATGACGGCCAGCCGGACCGGCGTCTCCCGGTCGGGGCACACCCGGGCTATCGCCACCGACAGCGCCGCGGTGAGCGCCGCGTCGGCCAGATCGGTGAGGTGCCGGCCGACCTGCTGGTACGGCAGCACCGGTTCGTTCTCCACGGTGGCGGCCAGGTCGATGGCGGCCAGCAGCATGAGCTGATCGCGATATCGCTTGCGCAGCAAGGCGATCGCCTCCGGGCCGGCCACGCCGGCCCGGTGCATCATGGGGCCGGCGTTCTCCCCGGTCTCCGGGGTGGCGTGCACGGCGTCCAGCAGATCCGCGAGCAGCTCCGCCCGATCGGGCAGCGTCTTCCGCTTCAGCAGCTGCCAGGAGCCCGGATCCGCCACCAGGTGATCGGCGAAGGCGCTCGACGAGCCGATGAGGGCCAGCAGCCGCCCGCGCAGCGCGGTGTCCCGGCGCAGCTCGTAATCCACAGCGGCCCAGTCGCTCCCGAGCTGCTCGCGCAGCCGGATGAGCGTCAGCAGCGCCAGATCGGCGTCGGGGGACCGCGACAGCGCCCATAACAGTGGCACGCTGTCCACGTTGTCCCACGCCAACTCTCGCAGAGAGTCGGCGGCCGACGGCTCGAGCAGACCGAGCCGTCCGACACTGGGTACAGCGGAGCGAGCAGTCGGTGGCCGAACCATGCCCTTCAAATTACATGTCACGCTGATCGGACGTGCCGCCCATCCCTCTCAAACGGGACATCGTTGCCCGCTCGCAGCCGGTTCGACTCCTGAATGCACCCGCCCCGGTTCCGCAAATCCCGAGGGCACTCCACCCAGAGTTCGCGGCCCGCCTCGGCCTGGACTCACGGAGCGTGGGAGCGAAGCGGAGGAGCGGAGGAGGGAAGGCCGAGGTCACAGGGCCGCGAACCGCCCGGAGCGAAGCGGAGGGCAAAATGTCACAGCCCGAGGTATTCCTTCAGCTCGTAGGGCGTCACCTGGGCGCGGTAGCCCGCCCACTCGCGGCGCTTGTTACGCAGGAAGAAGTCGAAGACGTGCTCGCCCAGCGTCTCGGCGACCAGCTCGGACTTCTCCATGGCCTTGAGCGCCTCGTCCAGCGACGCCGGCAGTTCGCGGAAGCCCATGGCGCGACGCTCGGCGCTGGTCAGCGACCACACGTCGTCCTCGGCCTCCGGCGGCAGCGTGTAGCCCTTCTCGATGCCGCGCAGACCCGCGGCCAGCAGCACCGCGAAGGCCAGGTACGGGTTGCAGGCGCTGTCAGGGCTGCGGATCTCGACGCGACGAGAGGCCGACTTGTTCGGCGTGTACATCGGAACCCGCACCAGCGCAGAGCGATTCGACCGGCCCCAGGAGGCGGCCGTCGGCGCCTCGCCGCCGTGGATCAGGCGCTTGTAGGAGTTCACCCACTGGTTGGTGACCGCGGAGATCTCGTGCGCGTGCTCGAGAATGCCCGCGATGAACGCGCGCGCGGTCTCCGACAGGTTGTCCGGGTCGTCCGGGTCGGCGAAGGCGTTCTGCTCGCCTTCGAACAGCGACATGTGGGTGTGCATGGCCGAACCCGGGTGGTCGGCGAACGGCTTGGGCATGAAGCTGGCCCGCACGCCCTCGTCGATTGCCACTTCCTTGATCAGGTAGCGGAAGGTCATGACGTTGTCGGCCATGGACAGCGCGTCCGCGTAGCGCAGGTCGATCTCCTGCTGGCCCGGCGCGCCCTCGTGGTGGCTGAATTCCACGGAGATGCCCATGGATTCCAGCGAGTCGATGGCGTGGCGGCGGAAGTTCGGGGCCTCGTCGTGCACGGCCTGGTCGAAGAAGCCGCCATTGTCGGCCGGAACGGGCATCGTGCCGTCGTGCGGGCCCGGCTTGAGCAGGAAGAACTCGATCTCGGGGTGCACATAGCAGCTGAAGCCCAGGTCACCGGCCTTGTTCAGCTGGCGGCGCAGCACGTGCCGGGGATCGGCCCAGGACGGCGAACCGTCCGGCATGGCGATATCGCAGAACATGCGCGCCGAGTGCTGGTGTCCCTTCGACGTGGACCACGGCAGCACCTGGAAGGTGGACGGATCCGGCTTGGCCACCATGTCCGCCTCGGAGACCCGGGCAAACCCCTCGATGGCCGAACCGTCGAATCCGATGCCTTCCTCGAAAGCGCCCTCCAGCTCGGCGGGCGCGATCGCGACAGACTTGAGATACCCCAGGACATCGGTGAACCACAGTCGCACGAATCGGATATCCCGTTCTTCGAGCGTCCGGAGCACGAATTCCTTCTGACGGTCCATGACCGCGAGCGTAGGGTCCTGGAGTTAAATCCGTGTTACATGAACGTCAGGAGGCGCGGCGAGTCGTGCCCACTCAACACGTGAGGCCCGCCGCAGGCTCTTTCAGATCAACGAGATACGAAATCACCGGGTCGTCGACACACTGAACTCCGGAGAGCGACACGGTGTGTCGGGTGCCCTTGTAGGTGATCAGCGACGCGCCGAGCTGCTGCGCCAGGTTGACACCGGCCTGGTACGGGGTGGCCGGGTCCTCGGTCGTGGAGATCACCACGGTCTTCGGCAGTCCCTGGATCGAAAGCTTGTGCGGCGCGCTGGTATTCGGGACCGGCCAGATGGCGCACAGCTCCAGCGGCGCGGCGTTGCTGCCGTGGCCGTCGTCGAGGAAGGGTGCGACGCGGCGGTAGTCGGCGTCCTGCTTGGCTGCGATGGACCGGTCGGTAATGGCCGGGTCGTCGACACAGCGAATGGCATTGAACGCGTCGGAACTGTTGTCGTAGGTGCCGTCGTCGTGACGGCCGTCGTACATGTCGGCGAGGGCGAGCAGCGTGTCGCCGCTGCCCTGGGCCAGTTCACGCAGGCCCTTGGTGAGGGCGGGCCACAGGCGGTTGGAGTAGAGGGTCTGCTGCACACCGGTGATGGCGTCGCCGTAGTGCAGACCGCGCGGGTCCTGAGTGGGAACCGGCTTGTCCCACAGCGGATCCACCAGCGAGCGGAACTTCTTGGTGGCCTGTCCCGGGTCATCACCGAGCGGGCAGTTGGTCTTCTCCTTGGCCGCGCAGTCCACGGCGTAGGCGTCGAAGGCCTTCTGGAAGCTGGCGGCCTGCGCCACCGACTCCTTGACCGGATCCTGCTCGGGGTCCAGCGCGCCGTCGAGCACCAGCGCGCGCACGTGGTCGGGGAACTTCTCGGCGTAGGCGTAACCGAGGCGGGTGCCGTAGGAGTAGCCCAGGTAGGTCAGCTTCTGATCACCCAGCGCCGCCCGGATCACGTCCATGTCCTGCACGACCTCCCGGGTGCCGACGTGGGCCAGGAAGTCCTTGCCGGTGCGCTCGACGCACTTGCCGGCGAAGTCCTTGTTCTCGTTCTCCGCGGCCGCGATGCCCGCGGGCGAGTTGTCCTTGTTGGGCTCGGCGCGCTGGGCGTCGTCCTCGGCCGCGGTCATGCACTTGATGGCCGGCTGCGACGCGCCGATGCCACGCGGATCGAAGCCGATCCGGTCGAACCGTTCGGCCAACTGGGTGCTGTCACCGAGGGTGACCATGTTCAGTCCGGTCACGCCGGGACCGCCGGGGTTGAGCAGCAGCGAGCCGATCTTGTTGCCGGTGGCCCGGACCCGCGAGATCGCGATCTTGGCGGTCGCACCGTTGGGATCGGCGTAGTCGACCGGCACCGTGACCCGCGTGCACTCGGAGTTCTTGGGCATCTCGTCTTCGCTGTAATCGGCACAGCTGCCCCAGGTCAGGGTCTGGTTGTAGAAGGAATCCATCCCCACCGGTGTGCTCGCGGTGGGCTTGCCGTCCACCACGCTGGTGCACGCAGCCGCGGTCATCGCCAACGCCGTCACCAGGAGCACGACCCGGCCGGTTCGCATCAACGCCATCCCACGATCGTGCCATCCCGCCGAAATCACCCTCGCACCCCTCGTCCGGTCCATATATCTCTCCGTTTACATTCCGGCCGCACTGTTGTTCACGTTGCGGCCGTCACCGCTGTGTACATCGCGCTCGCCACCGCTGTGCGAAACGTCACGCATGGCACGGATTCGGCAACGGTAGAGGTTCGGAGCCGAGACCACCGAGTACGTGGGCGTTCACACGGTAAGTCCCCAGTCCGCTCTCAGAAACGGCATGCTTAATGGAAGGTGACCTGGGGGCTCTAGTGATGAGGGATGCCATGACCGTGCAACCACATTCGCCGAATCGGTCCGCCGCGGCCGGATCCGGTTCATCGCGTTCACGCACCATCCGGGCCGCGGCCGCCGCGGCAGTGGCGCTGGCCGCCACCCTGGGCCTGGTGGCCTGCGGGCCGTCGACGCTGCCGGGGAGCCCGATCGCACACTCGCCGGGTGGCGTCACCCAGAGCCAGCCGATCGACTTCACCACGCCCCCGGCCGATCTCGACGCCGCCGTGCAGGGCGTGGTGCCGGGCATCGTGGACGTGAACACCGAGCTGGGGCTGCAGAACGGTGAGGGCGCGGGCACCGGCATCGTGATCGGTTCGGACGGCTACGTGCTGACCAACAACCACGTGGTCGAGGGCGCGACAAGGATCTCGGTCACTGATCTGGGCAATGGCCGGACCTACGACGCCACCGTGGTCGGCTTCGACCGCAGTGAGGACATGGCGGTCATCAAACTGACTGGTGCGTCCGGTCTGCAGACCGCGCCGCTCGGCGACTCGGACAAGGTGGCGGTCGGCGACACGGTGGCCGGCGTCGGCAATGCGGGTGGACGCGGCACGCCCACCGCGGCCGCGGGCAAGGTGACCGCCCTGAACCGGGCCATCACCGCCAGCGACGACTCCACCGGCAGCTCCGAGCAGCTGACCGGGCTCATCCAGGTCGCCGCCAATATCGAACCCGGGGATTCGGGCGGCCCGCTGGTCGACGCGGCCGGACAGGTCATCGGCATGGACACCGCCGCCTCCAAGGGCTTCCGCTTCAGCATCGGCGGCGGCGAGGGCTTCGCGATCCCGATCAACAAGGCGCTGTCGGTGGCCAAGCAGATCGAGGCCGGCCAGGCCTCGGATCGCGTGCACATCGGCGACACCGCGTTCATCGGCGTCTCGGTCAGCTCGGTCTCCGGCGGCGCGCAGATCCGGGGCGTGGTCCAGGGCGGCCCGGCGGACCAGCTAGGTCTCGAGGCCCGCGACGTCATCACCGGCGTCGACGACCACGCGGTCACCTCGGCCAACGACCTCACCTCGACCATGGATCAGCACCACCCGGGCGACACCGTCACCCTGAAGTGGACCGACCAGACCGGCCAGTCCCGGTCGGCCCAGGTCCAATTGGGTAAGGGCCCGATCGGCTAGCGAGTAGCGGGAAAGAGGCGAGGGGTGCGTCCCTCGCCTCTTGCTCTGCGCACGGTGTCTCTCATCTGCCTGCGGTGTGAGGAATTGCATCCCTGCCGGGAGCGGCCGGAATGGCAGACTGACATTCGTCAGAACAACCCGGGGACCCGGTCATGGGCCTCGAGGAACGACGAAAGGGACGATGATGTCCGTATCCGATGCGGAAACCCCTGTGTACGGGTCTGCGGCGCCGAAGACTCCCGCCCGGCGGAAGACGCGAGTGCAGCACCTGCAGCAGATGAAGCAGGCCGGTGAGCGCTGGTCCATGCTCACCGCATACGACTACTCCACCGCCCGGCTCTTCGAAGAGGCCGAGATTCCGGTCCTGCTGGTCGGCGATTCGGCCGCCAATGTGGTGTACGGCTACGACACCACGGTCGCGATCACCGTCGACGAGCTCATCCCGCTGGTGCGCGGCGTGGTGCGCGGTGCGCCGCACGCGCTGGTGGTGGCGGATCTGCCGTTCGGCAGCTACGAGTCCTCCCCCGAGCAGGCCTTGGCCACGGCCGTCCGGTTCATGAAGGAAGGCGGCGCGCACGCGGTGAAGCTGGAGGGCGGCGAGCGGGTGGCCGACACCATCCACAAGCTGACCGCCGCCGGTATTCCGGTGATGGCGCACATCGGGTTCACCCCGCAGAGCGTCAACACCCTCGGCGGGTTCCGGGTGCAAGGCCGCGGCGACGGGGCCGAACAGCTCGTCGCCGACGCCATCGCGGTGCAGGAGGCCGGGGCCTTCTCGGTGGTCATGGAGATGGTGCCCGCCGAGCTGGCCGGGCAGGTCACCCGCAAGCTGACCATTCCGACCGTCGGCATCGGCGCCGGCGCGGAATGCGATGCGCAGGTGCTGGTCTGGCAGGACATGGTCGGCTACACCGGCGGCAAGACCGCCAAGTTCGTCAAGCAGTTCGCGGATGTAGGCGGTCAATTGCGTACCGCCGCAGCCACTTACGCCGACGAGGTGCGGCGCGGCGTGTTCCCGGGTCCGGAGCACAGCTACTGAGCCGCCCGGCCGCGCAGTGATCGAGGACGCCCCCGCGAGGACCGCGGGGGCGTTTCTTTCATAGCGGTCGGCTATTGGAATCTATTCGCCGCCGATCATCTCGGTCCACTGCGAACTTTTGGTGGCAGACTCGGAGTCCAACGAGCTGGATCGACCAAAGGGAAGTTCATGGATCGTGGAACGAGTCGCTGGATTCGGCGGGCGCCACTACTGGTCGTGGCGGTGGCCACCGTCGCATTGACCGCGGCCTGCGGGGGCAACTCCTCGACGGGCTCGACTCAGCCGCAGAGCTCCTCCTCGCCGCTCTCCTCGACGCCGGGCAAGCCGACCACCACGGGCGGACCGACCACGTCGGCGGGCGGCGGCTCGGGGCTGACCGTCTCCGACGAGGCGGCCAAGCAGCTGTGCGACCTGATCCGGCCGCAACTGTCGGACTGGCGGGTGCAGACCCCGACCATGGACAAGATCTCGCTGAACGCGACCGTGATCCAGTGGGCGACCCAGAACGGCTTCCTGCTGCAGTTGCCGAGCAATCGGGGCCTGGTCGACCAGATCACCACCAAGGCCTGTCCGGATGTGCGCGATCAGGCCCTCTCCGCGATCGAGATCCCGGATCTGGCCTCGGGCCTGGCGGCCGGCTGATGCGCACCCTCTACCCGCCGATCGAGCCCTACGCGCAGGGCATGCTGGACGTCGGCGACGGTCAGCGGCTCTATTACGAGGTGAGCGGGAATCCGGACGGCAAGCCGGCGGTCTTCCTGCACGGCGGCCCCGGCGGCGGCACGTCGCCGTATCACCGCCAGTTCTTCGATCCCGAGGCGTACCGCATCGTCCTGTTCGATCAGCGGGGTTGCGGCCGGTCCACGCCGCACATCGCGGACGGGGCGAGCCTCGAGCACAACACCACCGGGCATCTGGTCGCCGATATCGAAAGGCTGCGAACGCATCTCGGCGTCGAGCAGTGGCTGGTGTTCGGCGGCTCCTGGGGTTCGACGCTGGCGCTGAGCTACGCGCAGGCCCATCCGGACCGGGTCACCGAACTGGTGCTGCGCGGGATATTCCTGTTGCGGCGCAAGGAAATCGATTGGTACTACAATGGCTCCGCGGGGTACGTGTACCCCGATGAGTGGGAGAAGTTCCTGGCGCCGGTGCCGGAAGCCGAACGCGGGCAGGATCTGATCGAGGTCTACCACCGCCTGCTGCACTCCCCCGATGCCGCCCTTGCCACCGACGCGGCCGTCGCGTGGTCCACCTGGGAGGGTGCCACGAGTTCCCTGCTGCCCCACCCGGAACGGGTCGCCGAAACCGCCGACCCGCGCTTCGCGCTGGCCTTCGCACGCATCGAGAACCACTATTTCGTCAATCACGGCTTCCTCGACGAGGGGCAGCTGCTGCGCGACATCGGGCGCATCGCCCACATTCCCGGCGTCATCGTGCAGGGCCGCCACGACGTGGTGTGCCCAGCCACCAGCGCCTGGGATCTCCATCGGGCCTGGCCCGGTTCGGAATTGCACCTGGTGCCCGACGCCGGCCACGCCGCTCTCGAACCCGGCATCACCCACCATCTGGTGGAGGCCACGGACAAGTACAGGATGTAGATGAGTACCACAGCCGGTCCCGCATTGGTCGACGCCGTAGCCGCCGATGTGGACCGGCTGTGTACCGCCGAACCCGATGTGCGCCAGGACCTTCCGGATTCGGTGCACAAGATGCGGGTGGCCACCCGGCGACTGCGCAGCGTCCTCAAGTCCTACCGCCGGGTGCTGCGGCGCAAGCCGGTCGGCGAGATCACCGATGAATTGCGCTGGCTGGCCGGACTGCTCGGGGTGGCGCGCGACGCCGAGGTGCGGGCCGAACGGTTCGCCGCGCTGCTCGGCGACACCGGGGTGCCGTTCGACGAGCAGACCGTGCCGCTGGGTGAGAAGACCACTCCGCGAAAGGATTTCGGCGCACGTTTGGTCGCCGACGAGCGGCGGATCTACGCCGGTGCGCACCGGGCTGTGGTCGAGGCTTTCGGCGGCCGCCGCTATCACGCCCTCCTCGACCGGCTCCACGGTCTGATCGCCGATCCCCCGCTACGCGCCGCGCGCGCCGACGAGCCCGCCGAGCAGGTCTTCGCCGCAGTCCTGCGCCATGACTTCCGCGACCTACACCGTCTGGTGCGCACGGAACCGGGCTTGTCCGGGGACGAACGCGTCGCGCATCTGCACGACATCCGCAAAGCCGCCAAGCGGCTGCGCTATTCGGCCGAAGCCGCGACCGCGGTGCTGGGCGAACCGGCCGACGAGCTCGGCAAGAAGGCCAAGCGCTTGCAGACGGTGCTCGGCGATCACCGGGACGCGGTGGAAGCTCTGCAAACCTTGCGCACGTATGCCACCGACGCCGGCGAGTCCGGCTATCAGCGGCTCTGCGACGCCGAAGAGGCGGCGGCGGCCAAGGCGCTCGAGGAGTACCCCGACGCCGCCGAATTCCTGCGGCACCGCCCGCTCGGCTGAGCGCTGCCCCCGGGCGGATCCCGGTCGCGCGCAGGCGGAATGACCAGCGGTGTCGCCCGTGCCTAGTTGCTGCGGAAGGCCGCGTGATCCTCGTGCGCCCACCCGCCGGAAGGTGCGCTCTGGGCCGCGGCGGCCGACTCCCCGTGTGGGTGCTCCTTGTGTGCCGCGTGCGGCATGATGCGGTCGATCCAGGCCAGCAGCACCGCCGAAACCACGAATGCCAGGTGGATGAGCACCGGCCACAGGTAGCGCGCACTGTGCGCGCCCGGATCGGTGTCCGTGGTGATGGAGATGAACGTCTTCAGCAGGTGGATCGAGGAGATGCCGACAATGGACATGGCCAGCTTCACCTTCAGCACATTGGCGTTCACCTGTGCCAGCCACTCCGGCTGATCCGGATGCCCGTCGATGCGCAGGCGCGACACGAAGGTCTCGTAGCCGCCGACGATCACCATGATCAGCAGGTTGGAGATCATGACCACGTCGATCAGCCCGAGCACCGACAGCATGATGCTGGTCTCGACATTGCCGTCGGCGAACAGCCCGTGCACCAGATCCCACAGCTCGCGCAGGAACTGCCACACGTACGCGGCCTGCGCCACGATCAGACCCAGGTACAGGGGTAGCTGCAGCCAGCGGCTGAGGAAGATGAAATAGCCCAGACTGCGCTGCTGGGCGACCTCGGGGGAATTCGCGTTCGGGTATGGAAAAGCCATGGGACTCAATACAGCACGCGCGAAATCAAGCACCGATCAGTAATCGATCACGGCTGTGCGCGCCGCTCGGGAATTGATGTCTTCCTGATCGATCGTTGATGTGCGCGCCGATAGGTTCGCCGCGTGCAACACGGAATTCAGCAGAAACGCCGCGGCCCGCTGTGGCTGGTCGCGATCGCGGCGGCGCTCATCGTGGGCCTGGTGCTCGCGCTGTCCACCTACGAGGTGGGCCGGACGCGGGCGGAGGCCTCGCATCCCTTCGGCAATACGGCGGTCAGGGATCGGGTGGACCTGGGCATCTGGGTCGCAAAGATCGACCCGGTCACCCAGACCACCACCGTCGAGGTACTGGCCACCCCGCGTGGCGCGCTGGCGGACAAGAACGGCAATTTCGCCGCCGACACCGTCATCTACACCTCGGCGCTCAAAGCCGATCCGATCAAAATCAAAGCGGGCGAACCGATTTCCGCAGCCGAGGTGAAGGTCGTGGTGGAGGGAACGCTCACCGACTACCCGTTCGACGCCTATGACGCGGTGCTGGCCTTCGATGTGTTCAGCGGCGACCGGCGCCTGCCCACCGCCGCTACCGTGGCCAGCGGAGACACGCTGTTCGCGGTGAGCGAGCAACCGGAATCGGGCGCCGACAACGGCATCGATCTCGGCTTGCACGCCGCCCGGTCCGTCCCGTCGCTGACCTTCGCCCTGTTCATCATGATCCTCATGCTGGGTCTGGCCCTGGCCGCGGCCATCGCCTGCTATTACGTCCTGGCCGGTAAGCGCGGTCTGATGTTTCCGGCCGTATCCATGATGGGCGCACTGCTTTTCGCGCTGGTGCCGTTGCGCAATGCGGTGCCGGGTGGTGCACCGATCGGGTCGATCATCGATTTCACATCGTTCTTCATCGCGGAGGGCATTATCTCGGCGGCCCTGGTGGGCACCGTGATCGTCGGCTACCGCGTCGAAATGGCGAAGGAACGCGAGGAAGAAGCGGACACGCAGCATCCGACCGATCAATTCCGAATGCTCACGCCGCAGCGGTGATTCACCATTCGGCGAGCGAACCGTCCCTGCGGTGCCAGATCGGATTGCGCCAGCGGTGCCCGGTCTCGGCGGCGCGGGCGACGGCACGCTCATCGATGCGGAGGCCGAGGCCGGGTTCGCGCGGCAGGCCGACGTAGCCGTCGCGGTAGTCGAAAACCGTTGGGTCGATCAGATAGTCGAGCAGGTCGGAGCCCGTGTTGTAGTGGATGCCCAGGCTCTGCTCCTGGATGAGCAGATTCGGGGTGGCGAAGCCGACCTGCAGGCAGGCGGCCAGGGCGATCGGACCGAGCGGGCAGTGTGGGGCCAGGGCGACATCGCGGGCCTCCGCCAGTGCGGCGATGCGCCGGACCTCGGAGATGCCGCCCGCGTGGGACAGGTCGGGCTGCACCACGGCGACACCGCGATCGAGCACCGGGAGGAAGTCCCACCGCGAATACAGCCGCTCGCCGGTCGCGATGGGAATGGCTGTGCCGCTGGTGATCTCGCCGAGGCGGTCACCGGCCTCCGGCACCAGCGGTTCCTCGACGAAGAACGGCAGGTACGGCTCCAGCAAGGGCAGCACGCGCCGTGCCATGGCGACGGACAGGCGGCCGTGGAAGTCGACGGCGATATCGAAGTCGTCGCCGGTCGCCTCCCGCACGGCGGCCACCCGGTCGACGATGTCCAGGGTCGCTCGGGGTGTGTCGATCGGCTCCAGTTCGGCCGAGGCGTTCATCTTGATCGCGGTGAAGCCCTGGGCCTTTCGCTCCAGCGCGGTGGCCGCGACATCGTCGGGGCGGTCGCCGCCGATCCAGCTGTAGACGCGGATCCGGTCGCGCACCGCACCGCCGAGCAGCTGCCACACCGGTACGCCGAGCGCCTTGCCGGTGATGTCCCACAGGGCCTGATCGATACCGGCGACCGCGCTCGACAGGATGGGTCCGCCGCGGTAGAAGCCGCCCTTGGTGAGGGTCTGCCAATGTGCCTCGATGCTCATCGGGTCCTTGCCGACGAGGTAGTCGGACAATTCTTCGACGGCGGCGGCCACGGTGTGGGCGCGGCCCTCGATCACGGGCTCGCCCCAGCCGGTGACGTCTTCGTCGGTGTCGATGCGCAGGAAGCACCAGCGTGGCGCGACCAGGTAGGTGGTGAGTGCGGTGATCTTCACCGGGATTCCTTTCGCACGCTCCAGCCACCGTCGACGACCAGGTTCGCGCCGGTGATGAAGGAGGCGTCGTCGGAGGCGAGGAAGGCGACCGCGGCCGCCACCTCCTCCGGCGCGCCCAGCCGGTCCAGCACCGTTGCCCGAGCGGATAATTCGCGCCCCTCGGCATCCACGTCGTCCCACACGGGCGTCAGGATGGGCCCCGGCAGCACGGCATTCACCCGCACCCGGTCCTGCCCGTACTCGACCGCAAGCTGCCGCACCAGGGCGGTCAGCCCGCCCTTGGCCGCAGCATAGACCGGATACCCGGGCAGCCCGAACTGGGCGTGCACGCTGGATACCGCGACCACATTGCCACGCTGGGCCCGCAGGTCGTCGATGAATGCCCGCACGCCCAGGAACAGCGGCGTCAGATTGACCGCGAGCCCGTCGTCCCACTGCCGCCTGCTCAACTCGTGTGCCGGCACGATGGCCTGCCGAGAAGCATTGCTGCACAGGAAATCCAGGGGCCCGAACCGATCGTTCACCCGCGCCCGCAACGCGTCCCACGACTCCTCGAGAGTCACATCACACCACTGGAATTCGGCCTGCGCCCCCATCGCCCGAATCTTCTCCGCCACCTCACGCCCACCGATCTGATCGATATCCGCGACGACGACCGCCGCCCCCTCGGCGGCCAGCCGCCGCGCCGTGGCCGCCCCGATCCCCGAGGCCGCCCCGGTGACGACCGCGACCCGGTCCGTCAGACGACACATGCTCTTCCCCTTCGTCCTCATCGCTGAACATCGGCCCCATCGAGCAGCCCGAGCTCGTTCCGATAGGGCAGCCCCGCCCAATCCCCCGGCACCGAGACCGCGAACGCACCGCAGATGGACGCCAATCGCAAACGCTCCGACACAGATCCGCCGTCCAGCAGCCCCGCCAGATACCCGGCGACGAACGCGTCCCCGGCACCGATGGGATCGACCGCGGTCACCGGCACCGGGCCCTCGCGGAGAAACGCCCCGCCGGCCCAGGCCACCGCCCCGCCGGCCCCGAGCTTGAGTACGATTTCCGAGGGGCCCCGGGCCGCAAGCGATTCGGCCGCTGACACCAAGTACTCTGTTGCCACGTCCGGGCCCGGCTGCGCCGTGGTTCGTGCACCCACCGAGATGTCCGGCGCAATGCGTTGGCCCACAATGTTTTTCACCGAAATAGTCGGTGTATTCGAGCCGCCCATCGGCGCGTCGGAGCGTTCACCCCCCAGAAGCAGGGCCGCCTCGTCCAGTCCAGCGAAGAGGATGTCGGCCCGCGATACCAGCTCGGCCAGCTCCGTGGCGGCTCGGGCGGGCGTCCACAGCGCACGGCGATAGTTGACATCCAGGGACACCGGCACGCCCGCATCGACCGCGATGGCGACGGCCGAATCCACCGCGGCACGCGCCGAATCACTCAGGGCGGGAGTGATTCCTGTGATGTGCAAGACGCCCGCGGCGGCGATCCGGGCGGTGTCGACCTCGTCCACCGACAAGTGGGAACCCGCCAGCCCGCGCCGGTAGTAGGTGACCCGGGTCCGGTCGGCCGTGCGGCGTTCGCGCAGCATCAGCGCGGTGGGTAGTTCCGGATCGATACGGCAGTGCGAAACGTCGACCTGCTCGGCACGCAAGCGTTCCAGGATCATCCGGCCCACGGCGTCCGCGCCCAGACTGCCGATCCACGCGCTCTCGTGCCCCAGCCGCCGCACGCCGATCGCGACGGTGGCCTCCGCCCCGGCGAAATCCATCCGCATGGACGCGCCGGGGGCCAGCGGACCGGGGTCGGTCGCCGCCACCACGCCGAGCGCCTCCCCGAGCGTTACCAGTCCGCCCCTCATGACAGCTGGTCCCGAACGAGGAGCACGCGCTCCCGCAGCGCGTCGAGATCGCCACCGGCACAAGCGTCCCCGATCAGCGGCGATCCGATCCCCAGTGCTGCGGCCCCCGCATCCAGATACGCGCGGACCGCACCGAGCCCGATTCCACCGGTGGGCACCAGCGGGATATCGGGCAACGGCGCACGAACAGCTTTGATGTATCCCGGTCCGCCGACGGCGGCCGGAAACACCTTGACCATGGAGCTTCCCGCCGTCCAGGCCCGATGAATCTCGGTGGGCGTGAACGCACCCGAGACCACCGGCACACCGAGCCGGCGGCCCTCGACGATCACTTCCTCGATCACCGCCGGGGTGATCAGGTACGCGGCCCCCGCCTCGACCGCGAGCGCCGCATCCTTTGCGGTGAGCACGGTGCCGACTCCGGTGGGATGCGCCATGCCCGCGCATTCACGGAGGGCATCCAACGCCCCGGCGGTCGTCAGCGTGAATTCGACCGCGGTGACTCCGGAGTCATGCAGAACAGCGGTCACCTCCGCGAACCTGTCAGCGCTGGGCGCGCGCAGAATCGCGATGATCGGAATTTCCGCCCGCAACGGGTCGGCGAATATCGGATCCGCCTCTGCGCCGGCGGGCGAGGTCCGCGGTGTGTCATCGGCCATCGGCGGAGACCAGCCTCTCGTCTGCGAACGGCGTCGAAGGCAGGCCGATCACTCCGGGGACACAGGCGAACAGCCGGCCCGCGCCGGGTTCTCGTGCGGCTCCACCTTCGGCCGCGGTGGTTATCACCAGAACGTCCAGGTCGGGTCCGGCGAAGGCACAGCTCGAGACTTGGGAGGGCCCGACTTCGACTGTGGTGTGGAGGTTGCCGGAGGGGTCGAAGGCGCGGACTTGGCCTGCGCCCCAGACGGCGATCCAGACGTTGCCCTGGGCGTCCACGGTCAGGCCGTCCGGCTCGCCGTCGGGGAAGCGCGCGAATGACCTTCCCTCGCTGAGGGTTCCGGTGTCGAGGTCGTAGTCGAAAATGTCCACGCGGTGGGTGGGGCTGTCCGCGTAGTAGAGGGTGCGGCCGTCGGGGCTCCAACCGAGGCCGTTGGAGATGGTCACGCCCGTGCGGAGGGTGATCAGAGTGCCGTCCGGATCGAGGCGGTAGAGGCCGGCGCTGCCCGCCCCGTCGTCGGATTCGGCCATGGTGCCCACGAGCAGCCGGCCGCGCGGGTCGACCTTGGCGTCGTTCAGGCGACGGCGCACTCCGTCGTCCGGGAGCGGCAGGGTGACGACCGGGCTGAGTGGCTGAGCGAATGTTCCGCCCGGAGACTTCTCGGACGAGCGCTCAGCGGCGACAGAACTGTCGACGCGGAAGATGGTGTCTCCCATCGCCGCCAGCAGTCCGCCGGAGGCGCACGGCAGTACCGCGCTGACCGGCGGGTCGAGGCTGATGGTCGCCCGGGGGGCGAGGTCGGGGGTGCTGCCGGTCAGGGTGGCGCGGTGGATGTGACCGCCGCGGATGTCCACCCACAGCAGTTCCCCGGTGCGCGGGTCCCAGACGGGCCCCTCGCACAGGCGGCCGGGCGGGGGTGCGCACACGTGTGCCCTGAGAGTGTTCATGGTGAGCTCCGGCCCGCTATGTGGGCAGTCCGACGGCGCGTTCGCCGCTGCGCCGCTGTTGGATCACCACGGCCGCGACCAGCAGCGAGCCCTGGGCGACGTTCTGCCAGAACGTATTGACGCCCACCACGTTCAGGCCGTTGTCCAGCGCGCCGAGCAGGATGACGGCGAGCAGCGTGCCGCCGACCGTGCCCTTGCCGCCCTTGAGGGCGCAGCCGCCCAGCGCCGCCGCGGTGATCGCCTTGAGTTCGAGGCCCTCGCTACCGGAGACCGGCTGGCCGGATCCGGTGCGGGCGGTCAGGATGATGCCCGCGATGGCCGCGACCACGCCCGCCAGCATGTACACCGCGATCAGGTACTTGTTGATGTTGATGCCGGAAAGTCGCGCGGCCGTGTCGTTTCCGCCGATGGCGTAGATGTTGCGTCCGATGTCGGTGTACTTCAGCAGCACGTGCACGCCCAACGCGACCAGGCCGAGGACGATCACCGGCACCGGCAGCCCGAGGATTTTGCCGCGCGCCAGGAAGATGAACACATCGTTGTCGAGGACGAAGCCCTGCGCCTTGCCGCCCGAAATCAACTGGGCCAGACCCTTGTACGCGGCCAGCGTGGCCAACGTCGCGATGACGGGGTTGACCCGGCCGTAGACGATGATGATGCCGTTCGCCAGGCCCAGCACCAGTCCGACACCGATCGCGGCCAGGATCCCGGCGAAGGCATTGCTCCCTGCCGAGGTGAAGGCCATGGCGCTGACGACCGAGGCGACACCCGCCTGCGAGCCGACCGAGATATCCAGGGCGCCGCAGATGATCACCACGGTCTGCACGACGGCGAGCAGCCCGAAAACCGTGACCGCGTCACCGATTCCGGCGATATTGCGCGGATCCAGGTAGCCGTCGTTGAGCCAGGCGAAGATCGCCACGACCACGACCAGCGCGCCGATCAGGCTGAGATTGCCGGTGCCGATGAACCGGACCACCCGGCGCGGGGTGAGTGCGGTCAAACCACCGAGGTAGCGGGCGAACACGGGTGTCGGCGCGGAAACCGCTGTCTCCGTATTCATGTCGATTCGTTGGTCGGTCATGATTTCCTAAGGTCGCTGCGCGGTCAGGTCGTCAGCCATGGCCAGGGCGAGGATGGCCTCCTCGCTCGCGTCGGCGCGGTCCAGTTCACCGGTGACGCGGCCCTGCTGCATGACGACGATGCGGTCGGCGAGGCCGAGGACTTCGGGGAGTTCCGAGGAGATGACCAGCACCGCTACACCGGACTCGGCCAGTTCCTCGATGATGTGGTAGATCTCGATCTTCGCGCCCACGTCGACGCCGCGCGTGGGTTCGTCCAGGATGAGCACGCTGGGTTTGCGGGCCAGCCAGCGCGCCAGCACCACCTTCTGCTGATTGCCGCCGGAGAGCTTGCGCACCTCCTGCTCGATCGAGGGCGTCCGCACCCGCAGTGACTCGACGTACCGGAGCGCCAGCGCGCGTTCCGCACCGCGGCGCACGAAACGCCAGTGCCGCAGACGATCCAGCATGGCGAGCGAAATATTGTCGCGCACACCACGATGCAGCAGCAGCGCCTGCGCCTTGCGTTCCTCGGGCGCGTATCCCATTCCGGCCCTGACCGCGTCGCGCGGCTGGCGCAGCCGCACCCGGGTGCCGTCGATCCGCACCTCCCCGGACCGGATCGGCAGGTCCCCGGCCAGCGCGCCCGCCAGCTCGGAGCGGCCCGCGCCGACCAGCCCGGCCAGCGCCACCACCTCACCCGCGCGCACCCGCAGGCTCACGTCACGCACATCGTCGGTGGTCACGTGGTCCACCTCGAGCAGCACCCGCCCGAGTTCGGAATGCTTGCGCGCGAACACCGTCGACAGATCGCGGCCGACCATCATCCGCACGATCTCCTGATCGTCGGTGCCGGCGGTATCGCGCACGCCGACCAGCGCGCCGTCCCGCAGCACGGCCACCCGGTCGGCCAGCTGGAAGATCTCCCGCATGCGGTGCGATACGTAGATCACCGCGAGTCCGCGGTCGCGCAGGCGGCCGATCAGCGCGAACAGTGATTCGGTCTCGTGATCGGACAACGAGGAGGTCGGTTCGTCGAAGGCGATGACCTTGGCGTCGGTGGTCAGCGCCCGCATGATCTCCACCAACTGACGTTGTGCCGCAGTCAGTTTCGAGCCGAGGGTGTCCGGATCCAGATCCCGGTCGAAGCCGAGCCGGGCGAGATCGGCGCGCACGCGGACCCGCAGTGCCGCGCGATCCAGCAGCCGGCCCGCGCGGCGCGGCAGCGCGCCGAGGTAGACGTTCTCGGCGACCGAGACATGCGGTACGATCTCCGGTTCCTGGCCGATCACCCGGATGCCCGCGGCGCGCGCGGCCGCGGGACTCGCCAATTCCAGTGCCACACCGTCGAGTTCGAGGGTGCCGCTGTCGGGACGATGGTCACCGCCGAGGATCTTGATGAGCGTGGATTTACCCGCGCCGTTCTCCCCCATCAGCGCGGTCACCATTCCGGCGGGGAAGTCCAGGCTCACCTCGCGCAGCGCGGGCACGCCCGCGAAGCCCTTGGTGAGCCCGGAGACCCGCAGTCCCGTCAGCTGCACGTGACGCCTGCCTGCTGCCAGTTGGTGGCGTCCACCATCTTGGTCGGGGCGAAGGCCTCGGCGGGCATGGACTTTCCGTTCTTCAGGTAGTCGTACATGGTCTGCACGGCCAGCGCGCCGACGTCCTTGCCATTGATGAACAGGGCCGCCTTGAAACCGGTGGGCTTGCCGCCGCGCCATTCCTTGCAGGCCAGATACGCGCCGAGGCCGACGCCGAGCACATTGTCGGCGGAGTAGCCCGCGTTCTGGATGGCCGCGACACCGCCGCTGACGTTCTCGTCGTTGCAGCCCATGACGATCCAGTTCTTGACCGAGCGATTGCCCGCGACGGTGGCGGAGATCTTGTTCTGCGCGTCCGACGGGGTGTTGTCGGTGCCGACCTCGATCACCTTGACGTCGGCGCCGGAAGCGTCCTTGAAGGCCTTCTGATTCGCCTTCACCCGATCGGTGCAGACCGTCACGTCCTGCTTCCAGGCGTCGACGATCGCGGTGTCCTCCGCCTTCCAGCCCGCCTTCTTGAAGTCCTCGCCCGCGCGGGTGCCGACCTCGGTTCCCATTTGCGTGCCACTGAATCCGACGCGCGGCACCAGATTGTCCTTGGTGCAGGAGGACGGATCCGGGCCATTGGTGCAGACCTGGTCGTCGGAGGTGAGCAGGGCGACGCCGCCCGACTTGGCCAGCTGCGCGACCTGCGGGCCGACCGAGGGATCCGGGACGACCACGATGACGCCATTGGCTTTCTGGTTCACCGCGTTCTGCACCTCGGTGACCGCCTTGTTGGCGTCGTTGCCGAGGTTCACCACCTTCAGGTCGACGCCGAGTTCCTTGGCCTTGGCCTTGGCGCCGTCGGCCTCGCCGATGAAGTACTCCTGGTCGCCCTGCTTCTGGGCGTAGACGAGGTTGATCGTGCCCGAAGTGTGCTGCGGGCCTGCGTCGTTCGAGCCGGAATCCTTGCCCGACGAGCAGGCGGTCGCGGCCAGGGCCAGAGCGGCTCCGCAGACCAGCGCGCTGGTCCATCGGCGTCGGTGGGTCCAGGACATGAGCACTCCTAGGTGATCTGCCACACAGTAGGCATCGGTAGTGATGCCGGTTACAGTAGGACTTCGGATAACTGTTGTAAATAGTGTTGGCAGAAGTAGTCTCGCGAAAGGCTCGGGTATCTTCGCGGGCAGCAGCGAAAGGAGTGGGCGAGGCCGTGTACCAGTTGACCGCGCGGGATATCAGGCGCCGCAACAGGTTCTGCGTACTGCAGGCGGTGTACGCCGCGGCGGGGCACACCAGCCGGCAGGAGATCGCACAGGCCACCGGGCTGTCGTTCGCGACGGTCGGCAATATGATCGCCGAACTCCTGGACGTGGGGGTGCTCGCCGAACTCGGCTACGAGGCAGCGGGAATCGGACGGCCGCGCGCCCAGCTCGCGATCAATCCGGACCGCGGCAGGCTGATCGGCGTCGATATCGCCGAAACCAGTATCCACGTGGACGTTTTCGACCTCGCGATGTCGGTGCTGCGGTCGAGTGAGATCCCGGTCGATCCCGCCGCGACCACGCCCGACGACATCGTCGAGCTCATCGCGGAGGGCATCGAGGAGGTCATGGCAGGCGATGCCGACAAGGTGCTCGGCATCGGCCTGAGCGTGCCCGGCCTGGTCGAACCCGAGACCGGGAAGTCGGTGTTCTCACCGTACTGGCACTGGCACGACGTCCCCCTCAAAACCCTGCTCGAACAGCGGCTACCGTATCCCCTGTACCTCGACAATCCGCTCAAAGCCAGTACCGCGGCACAACTCTGGTTCGGCGCCGGCCGCGATGTCGACGACCTCATCGTCGTCACCCTCCGGGCGGGCGTCGGCATCGGCGTCGTCATCGACGGCATGCTCTACCGCGGCGTCACCAACAGCGCCGGCGAGTGGGGCCACACCAACCTGGTCCTCGACGGCCGGCCCTGCACCTGCGGCCGCAACGGCTGCGTCGAAGCCTATGTGAGCGCCCCCGGAATCGCCGCGACACTCCGCGAAATCGATTCCGCGAGTGACCTTCTCGCCGACAACGCCGCCACCACCGTCGCGGCTGTGGCCACCGCCGCCGCCCGCGGCGACGAAACCGCCCACGCCGTAATCGAAAAGACCGGCCACTACCTGGGCGTGGCCATAGCCAACCTGGTCAACCTCTTCAACCCCCGCCGCATGGTCTTCGGCGACCTGGTCGCCCGCCACCTCGGCACCCCACTACTGGAAGCAACCCGCCGCGCCGCCGCCCACCACGCCATGTCCGACCCCTTCGCAGCGGTAACCCTCGAACTCGACACCCTCCCCCACAACCCCTCCAGCCTCGGCGCGGCAACCTTCGCCCTCGAGGGATTCCTCGCCGACCGAGAAACTTTCGGCTCGGTGGCCGCCCGCCGCGCCCGCCGCACCGACACCCCACCTCTCACACCGGCCTGACCACGGCCGTGCCCCGCCGTTGGTTACCGCCTCATGCCTCAGGTCGAGACACGGTCAGAGAAGGTCGATCTCGGTGAGATCGATATCCATCTCGAACGGCACGGTCAGCTGAAGCCGATCGTGATGAATTCCGGTGAGCGCGTATGTACTTGTGGCCGGATCGAGCTCATAGACGTACACCACCGGACGCCCGTCGACATTTTCGACGCGCCAGAAATGCGATATCCCGGCCTTCGAGTACAGCTGGGGTTTGCGCTCGCGATCCCGCGACCGCGACTCCGGCGAGACGACTTCGACGGCCAGCACGACATCGTCGGCTTGGTATGTCGTCAGTTCGGGGCCACCGGCACGATCGGCACGCACGGCGATCACATCTGGTTCCGGCCGTTGATTGTGATCCAACGTCACCGTCATCTCACGCCGGATCCGGACCGTAGCGGGTGCAACGCGCCGCAGCGCCATTTCGAGCATGCTGACGGCCAGCGCGTGAAATTGAGCTTGCGGGCTCGCGAAGACGAGGCTCCCGTCGATCAGCTCGGTGTGCGGCGGCAGGTCGGGCAACCGGTCCAGATCCTCGGCGACGAATCCTCCCGGCGGCGGGCGCAACCACTGCGGAAACGGTTCGACGGTCATGTGTTCGTGTATGGCATCGAAAGCGCTGGTCCGGCGGGGTAGCCGAACATGACCGTGCGGGTCGTGGGGTCGGCCTCGTCGAGTCGCACCCGCACCGTCCGCCCTTCCGGGGGCGTGCCGGTGCACTTGGCGAGGACGGGTGGGTGGGCGATGAAGATTTCGGCGGGGCGGGTGGCGTTGGCTTCGCGGAGGACCACGGCGTCGAAGTCGGTGCCGAGGCGGGGGGACAGGACGGTGGCCTCGGTGAGGTCTACGCAGGCGCGTTCCACCTTGCCGGCCATGGCGTCGGTGCGGCGCATGGTGTCGGCGACGGCGGTGAGGCCGTCGCGGACCCAGTGCGGGACTTCGGTTTTCGCACAGCGGGCCAGGCAGATCTCGGTGGCGTAGCGGTCGCCCAGGCGGCGCAGGGGGGCGGTCACGTGGGCGTAGGGTGCGCCGATCGCGCTGTGCTGCAAGGCTTCCGGGGCCTGGCCGTTCAGGATGGTGTAGGTCGCGCCGCGCAGCAGGCCGGTGGCCTCGGACATCAGCACCAGGGCGGCGGGAGTATTGCAGTCCAGCGTGGCCAGCATGCGTCCAGCGGACTCGTTCCGCGGCCAGGACACCCCGACCGCGGCGGCGGTGTGGCGCATCGACTCGATGGCGGCCGGGGCGGGCGGTGGCATGGTGCGTAGCAAACCCACGTAATCGGGGTTGCCGGACCCGTTCAATTTATAGCCATCGAGCATGATTCGGGCCGCGCACATGCCTGCCAGCAGGGAGACCTGTTCGTTCCAATCGTCGGCGGCGGTGCGCGGTTCGACGGCGAGCTGCCAATGATCGATTCCGGTTTGCTCGCCGTCGCGCACCACGATCTGCGCGGGCAGCCGCAGGGTGATCGCGCCGCGCTCGATTCCGGCGGCGATGCGCAGGCGGCCGAACTCCGGCAGCGCCGCGAGGGACGGGTGCAGGCGGCCGGCGTCGGCGTCGGCCTGCACACCCCGATAGTCGAGTCGGGCACGGGAGCGCACCAGGGCGCGCGTCACCGTGTAGCGCACGGGCACGGCGCGCGCGTCGCACTCGATGGTCCAGAGCGCGACCGGGCGGTCCACGGCGGGCAGCAGGCTGGCGCGGCCCTCGGACAGCACCGGCGGGTGCAGCGGGACGGTGCCATCGGGAAAGTAGAAGGTCTGGCCGCGAGCCAGGGATTCGCGGGCCAGTTGCCCGCCGGGAACGACCATCGCGGCCACATCGGCGATGGCGTAGTAGAGCAGGAATCCGCCGGCCGGGGTGCGCTCCAGATACAGCGCCTGATCCAGATCCATGGCGCCGGGGGGATCGATGGTGACCAGCGGAATCTCCCGCCGATCGACCCGGGCGCCCGCGAACGCGTCCACCGCGTCGCGGGCCTCCGAGACAGCCCCGGACGGGTAGTCCGAGGCCAATCCGAACTCAGCTCGGACGACGCCGAAGTCCACCGGCGCCGACACGATCCGCTGATGCAGTTCCACTGCGGAGACTGTCCCTACTGCAGGGCCAGCATGGTGCCGTTCAGCTCGTTGAACGGACCGTACACGGTGAACACCACGCGACCGTCCGGGTACTGGGACGACATCGCGGCCGCCGAGTCCAGAGCCTCCCCGAAGGACGCGGCCGAGGGATGCGGCAGGCCCGCGATCGCCTGCCCGATGTGGGTCTGCGCCACCCACACCGTGTCCGCGGGGGTGAGATCGACCTGCACCCCACCCGGCAGCGGGGTCACGGTGGCCGCCGAGGCGGAACCGGCACCCAGCACAGCGGTAGCGGCGGCAGCGAGAAGCGCACCGACTGCCAGTTTGCGAGCAATTCGCATGTAGACGAGACCTGCTTTCCGACGATTGTTGAGCCCTTCGCCCCGTTGCGGACCGCAACGGAACTTTCCAACGCGCAACACTTTATGACGTCGATCACGTTCGGTGCCAGTTCGGAGCAGATAACCCGCTCGACACGCCGAGCCGCGCCGCTACACACCGTGTGGCGCGTCGCAATTCTCATCCAACCCGTCCGTCCGCGCACGCGAACGGGAGAGCGGCGTCGCTCACGCCGCTCTCCCGCCGGGCATTTCCCCGCCCGTGGTCGCGGGGTCTACTTTCCGCGCAGCCCGTCCGGGAACTTGGCGCTGAAGAGTTTGAATGCGTATGCGATACCGAACAGCACCACGATGGCCGCCGGCTGAATCAGACCCGACATGATTGTTTCCTCACCTCTTGCCGCCGGACGCGCTCGGACCCGGTGCCCGCGCTACGCCGACTCCTCACCGCGACCGGGGCCCCCGGCCGCGTTCGTCTTCGCCTGCGCACCCGGCTGTTCCAGTGCCGCCAGTGCCTCCCGGATGCCGGGCTGGGCGAGCGCGGCCATCAGCTCGCCGAGGGCGGCGGGCTCCAGGGCCGACGGCTCGGCGGCCGGTTGCTCGGGCGCGGTTTCCGATCCGGCTGCCCGGGCGGGCGCGTGCCCGCTGCGTTCCAGGAAGCGCAGCAGTTCCACCGGGAACGGCAGCACCAGGGTCGAATTCTTTTCCGCCGCAACCTGAACCACGGTTTCGAGGAAGCGCAATTGCAGGGCGGCCGGGGCGTGGGCCATATTGGCCGCGGCCGCCGCCAGCTTCTCCGACGCCTGCAGCTCGCCCTCGGCGGAGATGATGCGGGCGCGGCGTTCGCGTTCGGCCTCGGCCTGGCGAGACATGGAGCGCTTCAAGGCATCCGGCAGCGCGACGTCCTTGATCTCGACGCGATCGATGTGCACGCCCCAGTTGATGGCCGGGCTGTCGATCATGAGCTCCAGGCCCTTGTTGAGCTGTTCGCGATTGGACAGCAGATCATCCAGTTCGCTCTTGCCGATGATGGAGCGCAGCGATGTCTGCGCCACCTGCGCGACCGCGAACAGATAATCCTGCACCTCGATCAGCGCACGCAGGGGATCGATGACCCGGAAGTAGACGACCGCATCCACGCGGACGGTCACGTTGTCACGCGTGATCCCCTCCTGCGCGGGCACCGGCATGGTGATCACCTGCATGGAGACCTTCTGCATCTTGTCCACGCCCGGAATCAGCAGCCGCATGCCCGGCTCCCGCACCGCTCGCACGCGCCCCAGCCGGAATACCACCCCTTTTTCGTACTGCGTGACCACCCGGACCCCGGCCGCGAGTCCGATACCGGCGATCACCGCAAAGGCGGCGAGCCAACCCACCAACAGATACAGAACATCCATTGTTCGCTCCGCGAAACTATTTCCGCTCCACCGGAAATCCGATGGCGTGCCTCCATCATTGCACCGGAAGATCGCCCCTGCGACGAGATAACAACCCCGCAACATCGGGACATCCGCCATCACGTTCGCGCGTCGATTTTCGAGGGATGCCCACCCCCGGCCCTGGGCACGGGGGTTTCGGAGGCGGACGAGTCGGTCTGTAAGCCGGATCCTGTCCCCGGTGGTTACCCACCGGGTGGCGACCATCCATCTGGACACACCGTTGCCGGGTGCCTCGAGCGGTCCACCCGCAGGCTCGGGCGAGCAGCCCTCGAACACCTGCGCAGCCGCACTCTCGCGAGTGCGGCCTTCGACCTTGCTCCGGGCGGGGTTTACCTAGCCGCGCCGGTCACCCGGCGCGCTGGTGCGCTCTTACCGCACCGTTTCACCCTTACCGGCGGTGCACTTCTCGCGAAGTGCGGCCCACCGGCGGTTTGTTTTCTGTGGCACTGTCCCGCGGGTTGCCCCGGGTTGCCGTTAACAACCGCCCTGCTCTCCGGAGTCCGGACTTTCCTCGGCGAAGGGCGGCGGCACATGCGTGCCCGTTCCCTTCGCCGCGGCCGCCCGACCGACTCGTCCGCGGCCACCAGGGTACGGTAGGGCCCCATGGAGCGTGTGGAGGTGGGGTTCCCTTCGGGTGGCGAGCAGTGCGCCGCATGGCTGTATCTCCCGGATGGACCGCCCAAGCCGCGCCCGCTGGTGGTCATGGGTCACGGGCTGGGGGCGGACCGGGAAATGGGGTTGGACCGATATGCCCGACGGTTCGCGTCGGCGGGAATCGCGGCCCTGGCCTTCGATTATCGGCATTTCGGGGCCAGCGGCGGTGAGCCCCGGCAGGTGATCAATATCGCCCGGCAGCGCGCGGACTGGCATGCGGCAATCGCCTTCGCGCGCACCGTCCGGGGGATCGACGCCACGCGAATCGCACTGTGGGGCAGTTCATTCGGTGGCGGTCACGTGCTGGCGGTCGCGCCCGACGATCACTACATCGCGGCCGTGGTGGCGCAGTGCCCGTTCACCAGCGGCCGGTCGTCGGCACTGGCGAAGGGGCCGATCAGCCTGATCAAGACCGGCACGCTGGCGGTCACGGATCAGGTTGTGGGACCGATCATCCGGCGCCCGATCAATGCCCGGCTGGCGGGCAAGAAGCATTCCGCGGCGCTGATGAGCGCCGCCGACGTGCCGGCCGGTTTCGGCCGCCTGGCCGAGGAGAGCGGGCAGTACCGGCCGAAGGTGGCGGCCCGCGTCGCCCTGTCGACGCTGTTCGACAATCCCACCCGGCACGTCAAGGACATCAAAGCGCCGGTACTGTACGCGGTCTGCGACAACGACTCGGTGGCCCCGGCCGGCCCGACACTCAAGGCCGCGGAGCGCACCAAGCACGCCACCGTGAAGCGTTACCCCATCGGGCATTTCGAGATCTACTTCGACGACTGGTTCGAGAAGGCCGTCTACGATCAGACCGAGTTCCTGATGGCCACACTGCGTCCCTGAACCCCGGTGGGGCGCAGGGGTTCAGAGGTACGAGGTGTCGTTGGCCAGGCGCACCGACGAACCGCCGTCCGGATAGAACTCGGCGATGGACAGCGACGCCAGATCCAGGTGCAGCCGGTACAGCAGCGAGGGCCCCACCCCGAGCGCCAGCTGCAGCAGCGTCTTGATCGGCGTGACATGGCTGACCACAAGCACATTCGCGCCCGGATACAACGCCACCAGATCCCGTCGCACCGCCTCGACCCGTTCCCGCACTTGGTCGAAGCTCTCGCCGCCGGGCGCCGGAACCGACGGATCCCCCAGCCAGCGGCCATGCAGCTCCGGATCCCGCTCGCGGGCCTCCCGGAAGGTCATCCCTTCCCACGCACCGAAATCCGTCTCGGTCAACCCGTCCAGCACCCGCACCGGCAGTCCGAGCGCCCGGCCCGCCGCCTCGGCGGTCTCCTTGGCCCGCCCCAGCGGGGAGCACACGATCGCCTCGATCCCGCCCTTGCGCGCCAGCATGGCCGCCGCGTTCGCCGCCTGCTCCTGGCCGAGCTCGGTCAGTGGCGGATTCCCCCGCCCCGAATACCGCCGCTGCACAGAGAGTTCCGTCTGCCCATGCCGGAGCAGCAACAGCCGCGTCGGCCGTCCCACGGCACCGGTCCATCCGGGCGAGTGCGCGGTGCTCCCGGCGGTTTCGGGTACTTCGACGACACCGCCCGCGACCGCTGCGGCGATTTCCCCTACCGCCGAAACACTTTCGACCGCCGCGCTCCCGGCGGCCCGATCGTTCGCCAGCGCGGTGCGGACTTCGGCGACCGTATCGGCGCCGTCCATCGCCGCATTGGCCAGGCGGTCGGCGTGCGAGTTCTCCTTGCGCGGAATCCAGGCGAAGCTCACCCGATCGAACCCGGCGACCAGCCGCCGCGCCCGATCGGCCAGCGGAATCATGGCCTCGTGCTTGACCTTCCACCGCCCGGACATCTGCTCCACGACCAGCTTGGAGTCCATCCGCACGGAAACCTCACGCGCACCGAGTTCGGCCGCCGCCTCCAAACCCGCGATGAGCCCACGGTATTCGGCGACATTATTGGTGGTGACGCCGAGGAACTCCATGCGCTCGGCCAGCACGCGCGCGCGATCGGCATCCCACACCACCGCGCCGTAACCGGCAGGCCCGGGATTCCCGCGCGAACCGCCGTCGGCCTCGACGATCACCAAGTCCACCAACGCTTCTCACCCTTCATGTCGTCCGTCATCGCGCTTGCGGCGTGCTCGCGGTCGCCGACCAAGCTCATCACATCAGGCCGGCGGAACGCCCTCGAGGCATTCCGGCACTGCCGCGCGCGGCGATCACCGGCGCGCGGCGGATTGTCACAGACCGGACTGCTTGGTGCGCACCAGGATCGCGCCGCATTCGGGGCAGCGGACCACCACGTCGGGGGCGGTCTGGGAGATGCGGGAGATCTCGCCGCGGTCGAGTTCGATGCGGCAGGCGCCACAGCGGCGGGCCTGGAGCAGGGCGGCGCCGACGCCGTAGGCGGTGCGCTGCTTGTCGTAGGCGGTGAGCAGCTCGGCGGGGAAGGAGTTGGCGAGGGCGGCGCGGTCGGAGTCGCAGCGCTGCTGGGCGACGTCCAGGTCGGCGACCGCGTCGTCGCGACGGCGCTCGGCATCGACCAGGTCGGCCTCGGCCTGGTCCAGGTTGGCGCCGGCGTGGTCGTGGTCGGCGGCGGCGGCCTCGCGGCGCTCCATCACCTCGATGAGGTCGTCCTCGAGGACCGTGCGGCGGCGTTCCAAGCTGCCCAGTTCGTGTTGCAGTTCGGAGAGCTGCTTGGCCCCGACCGACCCGGCGGTGAGCATGCCGCGGTCACGGTCCTCGCGCTTGCGGACGGCCTCGATCTCGCCCTCCAGCTTGCGGATGTCGCGGTCCAGGTCGTCGATGAGAATCTCGACCTTCACCGCCGCGTCCTTGCGGGTGGTGCGCTCCCCTTCCAGCCGCGCCACCTCCTGCTGCTCGGGCAGCACCTTGCGGCGATGCTCGATCCGTGTCAGCTCGGCATCGACAGCGGCGAGGTCGAGCAGCTTGGCCTGGATCGATGGTTCGGCATTCAACGCGAAGGTCTCCTGGACGCTATGGACGAGTAAGACTCCCACCGTACCGTGTCCAATTTGCCCTACGCTTCGCTCCGGGCTGGTTCGCGGCCCCGAAGTCTCGATTCTTCCCTCCTCCGCTCCTCCGCTGCGCTCCCCCGCTACGTCAGTCCAGAATCGAGACGGCCGCGAACCCAAAATGCCTGGTCAGCAGTCGGCCGCGCCGAGGGTCCACGGGTCGGTGCGCAGCGTCGAGACGCGGGTCTCGAGGGCGGGCAGTGCGGCGCGCACCACACCTTCCGCCTGCGCGCACCAGGGGAACTCGGTGGCCCAGTGGGCGGCGTCGATCAGGGCCGGGCCGCCCGCGCGCAGGTGCTCGTCGGCCGGGTGGTGGCGCAGGTCGGAGGTCACATAGGCGTCGACGCCGAGGCGAGAAACCTTGCCCAGGAACGAATCTCCCGCGCCGCCGCACACCGCGACGGTGCGGATGACGCGGTCCGGGTCCCCCGCGGCCCGCACACCCCAGGTGGTGGCGGGCAGGCCGGCGCGGACGCGAGCGGTGAACTCGCGCAGGGTTTCGGGGGCGGGCAGCTCGCCGACGCGGCCGATGCCCAGGCCGGAGGGCAGCGCGGCGCGTTCGGTCACGTGATAGAAGGGTTCCTCGTACGGATGCGCGGCCCGGAGAGCGGCCAGCATGGCGGCGCGACGGGACGGCGGGGCGACCACCTCGAGGCGGTCCTCGGTGACCTCGTGCAGCTCACCGACGGCGCCCAGGGCCGGATTCGCGCCGTCGAGGGGCCGGAACTGTCCGGTGCCCGAGACCGTCCACGCCGCGTCGGAGTAGGTTCCGCTGCTGCCCGCGCCCGCGGCGAACAGGGCGTCGAGCACTTCGTCGCGATGCGTGACGGGCACCGCCACCACCCATTTGTCCAGGGCGGTCCAGGGTTTCGGATCCAACGGCCCGGTCACGGTCAGCCCGATGGCGTGCGCCAGCGCGTCCGAGACCCCGGGGTCGGCGGAGTCGGCATTGGTGTGGGCGGTGAACAGCGCGCATCCGGAGCGGATGAGCCGGTGCAGCAGCGCGCCTTTCGGCGTACTGGCCGCGACGGTGTCCACGCCGCGCAGCAGCAGCGGATGGTGCACGACCAGCGCCTGCGCACCCCACTCGATCGCCTCGTCCACGACCGCGCCGGTGGCGTCGACCGCGAACAGCACGCGCGACACCGGCTCGTCCGGATCACCGGCCACCAGCCCCACCGAATCCCAGGATTCGGCCAGCCCGGGCGGGTACGCCGCATCCAGCGCCGCCATGAGATCCGCCAGCCGCACCGTCGTCACCACAACCGAACCTCCTCGTCGCTCACCAACCTGCGCCTCACTCACAAACCCACTGCGTCCTGCTCACAGACCCACGTCACGAATGGCCGCGACCAGCCGATCCACCTCGGCGGCGGGCCGCACCGCGACGCGCAGGAAAGCTGTTTCCAGCCCCGGGAACGTATCACCACGGCGCACCGCGATTCCCTTGTCCGCGAGCTTCTTTCGCAACAGTTCCGCATCCGGCACCCGGAGCAGCAGGAACGGCCCGTGCGCGGGCTCGTGCACCTCGACGCCGAGTTCCCGCAACCGCGGAATCATGGCGGCCCGATCGGCCGCGACGATCCCGGCCCGGCGCTGCGCCTCGGCCACCGCGGCCGGTTCGCTCACCGCCGCAATGGCTTCCAGCTGCAGGGTGCCCAGCGGCCAGTGCGGGCGCCCGTGATTCAGCCGCGCCAGCACCGGCGGCGCACCGAGCACATAGCCGCAGCGCAGCCCGGCCAGCGCCCAGGTCTTGGTGAGGCTCCGGAATACGAGCACATCCGGATGGCTCTCGCCGGCAAGCGATTCCGGCTCCCCCGGCACCGCGTCGGCGAATGCCTCGTCCACCACCACGATGCGGCCCGGACGCCGCAGCGCGCGGATACTGTCCGCCGGATGCAGCACCGAGGTCGGATTGGTGGGGTTGCCCACCACCACCAGATCCGCGTCCTCCGGCACCGCGGCGCCGTCGAGGGTGTACGGCGGCGCGAGCATCACCCGTGCGACCGATACCCCCGCCTCCCGCAGCGCCAGCTCCGGTTCGGTGAACGACGGATGGATCACCGCCGCCAGCCGCGGCCCCAGCCGCGGCAGCATGGTGAACCCTTCGGCCACCCCCGCCAGCAGCAGCACCTCGTCGATCGCCCGCCCGTGCCGGGCGGCCACCGCGGCGCGCGCCGCCCGCTCGTCCGCCTCGCCCGGATACCGCCCGAGCTCTCCCAGCCGTCCCACCAGCCGCTCACGCAACCATTCCGGCGGCGCGCTCCCCTGGACGTTCACCGCGAAATCGACCATGCCCGGCCGCGCATCCACGTCCCCGTGGTGCCGCAGCCTGGCATGGTCGAAATCGGGAAACTCCGTGTCGTCCGGCACAGCCGTCCACCCTACGTGGCCGCCTCCCACGCCCACCGGACAGAATGGCTGTCGTGGGCGAGCTGCATGTGACCTTCATCTGCACCGGCAATATCTGCCGGTCCCCGATGGCCGAGAAGATTTTCGCCGCGCACCTGGAACGTGCGGGGTTGGCGGATCGGGTGCGGGTGAGCAGTGCCGGGACCGGCAGCTGGCATGTGGGGGACGAAGCCGATTACCGGACGAATCGGGAGCTGGAGACGCACGGGTATCCGATCGGGCATCGGGCCGCGCTGATCGGGCCGGATCATCGGGCGGCCGATCTGCTGGTGGCGCTCGATACCGGGCATGAGCGGGAGCTGGCCCGGTTGGGGGTGCCGTCGGATCAGCGGCGGCTGCTGCGGAGTTTCGATCCGCACGCGGACGGGCGATCGGTGCCGGATCCGTACTATGGCGATCAGGCCGATTTCGCGCTGGTCCGCGAACAGATCGAGGCGGCGGTGCCGGGCCTGCTGGACTGGGTACGCGAACAGTTGGGTGAGGTCGCATGAGCTCGGTAACCTCGCTGCTGCGGCGCTTCACCTTCCTGCTGCGGCCCAGCTGGCTGATTCTCGCCGTGGTGGTCGCCGGTTTCGCCTACCTGTGCTTCACCGTGCTGGCCCCCTGGCAGCTGGGCAAGAACACCCGCACCTCCGAACGCAACGACCGCATCGCGAATTCGGTGCACGCCGACCCGGTCGACATCACCGGCATGCTGTCGGGCAGCGGCAAGGACACCGAGTGGCGGCGGGTCACCGCGAACGGCGTCTACGTTCCGGATTCGACCGTGCTGGTGCGGCTGCGCCATCTCGACGGCCAGCCCGCCTACACGGTCCTGGCCGCCTTCCGCCTCGACGACGGCCGCACCCTGCTGGTCGACCGCGGCCAGGTGGCGGCGGCCCAGGGCGGCACCCATCCGCCGGTCGTCGCCGCCCCGCCCGCCGGCACCCAGCAGCTGGCGGCCCGCATCCGCGCCTCCGAGGGCGTGATCGAGAAGAAGCCCCCGACCACCGAGGACGGCTACCGCCAGGTCTATACGACCGACACCCAGCAGGAAGCTACGGTCCTCGGCATCCCCCTGACCCCCATTCCCACCGACGGCCTGGGCGGCTACCTCCAGCTCGAGTCCGGCCAGCCCGGCGCCTTCACCCCCGACCCGCTCCCCCAGCTGGACTCGGGCCCCTACCTCTCCTACGGCCTGCAGTGGCTGGCCTTCGGCGTCATGGCTCCCCTCGGCCTCGGCTACTTCGTCTGGGCCGAGATCCGCGCCCGCCGCCGCGAAAAGTTCGAACTCGCAGCCCAACCGACCACCACCGGCGAGCCCGCCACCCCTGCCATGCCGACCGACACCCCTGAGCCGACCGGTGCGGCCGCACCCGAATCGACCACTGCCGCACGCGCGGCGAAACCCAACGACCCGGCCCTCGAGCCGAAACCCACGACCAACGAAGCTCGCCTCGCCGACCGCTACGGCGGCACGCGCCGGTAGACCCTGACTACACCGTCGCGGCGCATTCCGCATGCGCACAGCCTCGCTCCGCGCCGGGGCGATGAAGGCCGACAGGCACGCGGGTGTGCACTTCTCATCATCGGGATACGCGACCTGGCCGCGCAGCATCGGACAGCAGCTCGGCCGTTCTCCGCGCCGCGGCTGAAGTCGGCCGAGCCTGTCGCCTCCGCTAACCTCGCCGGGTGCGAACGGGAATTGCCACTGCGGCGGGACTGCTGCTCGGGTTCGGGTTGGACCGGGCGCTGGGGGATCCGCGGCGCGGGCATCCGGTGGCCGGATTCGGTTCGGCCGCAATGAAGGTGGAACGGCTCACCTATCGGGACAGCCGTGTGGCGGGGGTTGTGCACGAGATCGTGCTGGTCGGTGCGGTTTCGGGGCTGGGGATCGGATTGCGGCGGGCCGTGGCCGGACGGGCGCTCGGTGAGGCGGTGCTGACGGCTGCCGCGACCTGGACGGTGCTGGGCGGGACGAGCTTGGCACGGACCGGGCGGGAGATGGCGGATCGGCTCGAATCCGGCGATATCGACGGGGCGCGAGCACTGCTGCCGTCGCTGTGCGGGCGGGATCCCGAGGTGCTCGACGCGGACGGGCTGGCCCGGGCGGCGCTCGAATCCATCGCCGAGAACACCTCCGATGCGACTGTGGCGCCGCTGTTCTGGGGTGCGGTGGCGGGTGTTCCCGGCTTGCTGGCGTATCGGGCCATCAACACTCTCGACGCCATGGTCGGCTACCGCAATGACCGCTACCGCAACTTCGGCTGGGCTGGCGCCCGCGCGGACGATGTCGCGAATCTCGCGCCCGCTCGCGTCAGCGGTCTCATCACCACCGCGCTGGCCCCGGTCGTCGGCGGTCGCCCGGCCGATGCGTGGCGGGCATGGCGACGCGATGCGGCCAAGCATCCGAGCCCGAATGCCGGTGTGGCGGAGGCGTCCATGGCGGGCGCACTGAACGTAACCCTCGGCGGCCGCACCGAATATCGGCACGGCACCGAGCTGCGGCCGACGCTCGGTGACGGTCCGATCCCCCGGGTGCGTGATCTACGCCGGGCGGTGCGGCTCTCGGAAGCGGTGCAGGTGGCCGCCGTGGTCGCCGCCGCGACGGCCGCCTACCTGTGGCGACGCTGATCCGGCCGCGCGAATTCACGAACCGTTCGGTCGTCTTCGCTAGATTTTCCGGAAGGAATGTCACAGTCCGCCGACCTGTTTCGTCGATGCTGTGGACGGTTCGCCCCACCGGGGCGGACGTGAGTGAAGGGCGAGGGTGCGATGAGTGACGGACGGCCGTACGGGCCCGATCAGGTCGAGCTGGCGCGACGGTTCGAGGAGCATCGGGGCTATCTGCGGCGGGTCGCGTACAGCACGCTCGGCAGTCTCAGCGACGCCGACGATGTGGTGCAGGAGGCGTGGCTGCGGCTGGTGCGCTACTACGAGACCAGTCCCGAGGGCGCGGATATCGAAAACCTGCGCGCCTGGCTGACCACGGTCACCGGCCGCCTGGCCCTCGACCACCTGGGTTCGGCGCGGTCGCGGCGCGAACAGTATGTGGGCGAATGGCTTCCGGAGCCGGAGATCACCACCTGGGACGATCCGGCCGACCGCATCTCGCAGGACGAGCGCGTCACCACCGCCCTGCTGGTGGTGCTGGAATCCCTCTCCCCCGCCGAGCGCACCGCCTTCGTCCTGCAGGACGTCTTCGGCATGTCCGGCCCCGAGGTGGCCGAGGTGGTCGGCCGCACCCCCGCCGCCGTGCGCCAATTGGCCTCGCGCGCCCGCAAACACGTGGAGGACGGCACGCCCCGCTTCCCCGCCAGCGCGGACGAGCACGAGAAGGTGGTCTCGGCGTTCGCGGTGGCCTGGCGTTCCGGTGATCTGAGCGCCCTGCTCGGCGTGCTGGATTCCAATGTCACCTTCACCTCCGACGGCGGCGGCAAGGTGCAGGCGTTCCTGCACCCCATGCACGGTGCGGAGAAGGTCGCCAAGACGCTGCTCGGCTTCCTCGATGTCGCCTCGAAGGTCGGTGGCGCGTGGGGCCGTTCTGTGCTGGTCAACGGCCGCCCGGGCCTGGTGGTGTTCGACGGCAAGTACACCGGCGTCTTCGCGTTCACCATCGACGACGGCCGGATCACCAAGATCGATGTGGTCCGCAACCCGGACAAGCTGCGCGGCATCCCGGCCGAAGGCGCGGAGCCCGACTGGCCGCTCGGCGACACCGCCGGAGACAGCGACGCCTGAACCGCGGAAACCGCGGGCCCGCAACCGGATTCATCCGGCGGCGGGCCCGTCGTCGTCCGTCAGGACGCGACCCGCGTCACCGGCCCGAGCCCGTGCGCGGCGGCCACCTCCGGCGAGTAGAGCCGGCCGGCGTCGGCCGTGAGCCCCTGGGCCAGGCCGGGATCGGTGGCGCAGGCGCCGGACCAGCCGAGATTCGCGATGGCGCCGACATACGGCAGGGTGACATTGGTGAGCGCCACGGTGGAGGTGTGCGGAACCGCGCCCGGCATATTGGCCACGCAGTAGAACAGCGAATCCGCCACCTGGAACGTCGGTTTCGCGTGCGTGGTGGGGTGCGAGCTCTGGAAGCACCCGCCCTGGTCGATGGCGATATCGACCAGCACCGAGCCCGGGCGCATGTGGGCGACCAAGCTGTCGGGCACCAGTTCCGGAGCCCGCGCCCCCGGAACCAGGACCGAGCCGATCACCAGGTCCGCCGCCAGCACCGCCTTCTCGACCTCGGCCGCATTGGAGCCGATCGTGGTGACGCGCCCGCCGAACCGGGCGTCGAGTTCCCGCAGTCGCGCGATATTGGTGTCCAGCACGGTGACTCGCGCCCCCATCCCGACCGCGACAGCCGCCGCGTTGCTGCCGGCCACCCCGCCCCCGAGGACCGTCACGTCCGCCGGCACCACCCCGGGCACTCCGCCGAGCAGCAAGCCTGCCCCGCCCTGCGGCGACATGAGGTGATAGGCCCCGACCTGACTGGCCAGCTTGCCCGCCACCTCGCTCATGGGCGAGAGCAGCGGCAGCGACCCGTCGGCGGCCCGGACGGTCTCGTAGGCGATGGCGGTGATGCCGGAGCGCAGAATCGCGTCCGTGCAGTCGCGTGAAGCGGCGAGGTGCAGGAAGGTGAACAGCACCTGCCCCTCCCGCATGCGCGAATATTCCTCGGCGATGGGCTCTTTCACCTTGAGCACCAGTTCCGCCCCGCCCCAGACCTCGTCCGGGTCCGGCAGGACCCGCGCGCCCGCCGCGATGTAGTCGGCGTCGGCGAACCCGGACCCCACCCCCGCCCCGACCTCGACCAGCGCCTCGTGCCCGTGCCGCACCAGTTCCCCGGCGCCGGCCGGGGTGAGGGCGACACGATACTCCTGCTCCTTGACCTCCCGCGGTACCCCGATTCTCATACCGCCATCGTTCACCCGACGGGGCCGCGCCGCCATGAGCGCCACGGCCCGATTTCAGGAGGCGATCGCGTTCAGGAGGCGACGGCCAAGACCTCGCCGGGGGTCGGAATACGCAGCCGGTCCGCGCGGCCGGCGACGGTGAAGCGGTGGGTCAGGTAGTCGAGGTGTTCGGAGAAGTGCGCCCAGCCCTCGGCGTGGACCGGCACGATCACCGCGTCACCCAGCGCCTCCGAGGCGTGGACCGCGGTGCGGCCGTTGAGGGTCAGGTCGAGATCGCCGAAGCGGTCGGTATTGGCCGCGCCCACATTGAGGATGGCGATATCGATGCGTCCGAAGCGTTCCGCGATCCGCCGCACATAGTCGACCGAGGCGTTGTCCCCGGAGACGTAGACGGTCGGCAGCCCGTCGGCCTGCAGCACGAACCCGGTGACCACTCCGGTGAACGGCTCACAACCCTCGGGTCCGTGCAGCGCGGGCACCGCGGTGACGGTCACCGCCCCGATCTGCACCGACTCCCACTCTGCCAGTCCCCGAACACCTTCCATGCGCCCGCCGGCGTCCGGTGTGGACAGCACGGTCTCGACCCCCGCCAGGAATTCCCGGCCGGACCGGTCGAGATTGTCCGCGTGCTGATCGTGCGAGAGCAGCACCACATCGACCCGCCCGATCTCGGCGGCGGGCACGGCCGGCCCGCTCAGCTTGTAGAGCGTGACACCACCCGGGTACTCACCCGGCTCGTCGAAGGTGGGGTCGGTCAGCCAGACCAGGTCGCCGTAGCCGAATCGCACTGTGGGGCCGCCGATGTGGAGGAGCTCGAGGGTGGAAGTGGCCGCTGCGGTGTCGATCGTGTTCGTCATGCCGACAAGTCTCGTCGCGGACCGTGGGTCGTGACAGTGGCCCGAAGGCCGCGCCTCGATAAGATCGGGCCATGATTGCTGGATCCCGCGAAGCCGACGCCGCCGAGTCCCTGCACACCGTGGCCATCGTGGTGTACGACGGGATCAGCCCGTTCCACCTGGCGGTGCCGACCCTGGTGTTCGGCCGCATCGGCGCGGGCGGTCCCGCCGGCAGCCCCTATCGCGTGGTGGTGTGCGCCGAACGCCCCGGAACCATCACCACCCCAGCGGGTTTCGATATCGTCGTCGCCCACGGCCTGGAGGCGACCGAGGCCGCCGACACCCTGGTCATCCCCAGCTGGGAGCGCGATCTCCCACTCCCCGAACCCATCCGGGACGCCCTGCACCGTGCCCACGCCCGCGGCGCCCGCATTGTCGGCCTGTGCCTGGGCGCGTGGGCGGTGGCGGCGAGCGGCCTGGCCGACGGACGGGAGATCACCACGCACTGGTCGGCGGCGGTCGAGCTGGCCCGCGCGTATCCGGCGGTCCGGGTGCGCGCGGACACCCTGTGGTCCGACGACGGCGACCTCATCACCTCCGCCGGCACCGCCGCGGCCCTCGACTGCTGTCTGCACCTGGTGCGCACCGACCACGGCAGCCGCGTCGCCGCCGAGCTGGCCCGCCGGCTGGTGCTGGCCCCGCACCGCAGCGGCTCACAGGCCCAGTACATCCCGGTCGCCGTGCCCGAGACAGCCGACCAGGACCCGATCGAGCATGCGATGGTCTGGGCCAGAACCCATCTCGATCAGCCGGTGGATCTGGACGGCTGGGCCCGGACCGCTGTCATGTCGCGGCGCACGTTCACCCGCCGCTTCCGCGATCGCACCGGCACCAGCCCGCAGCAGTGGCTGCTGCAGCAGCGCGTGGACCACGCCCGGCTGCTGCTGGAATCCACCGACGACACCATGGACCGCGTGGCCGCCGATTCCGGGCTGGGCACCGGCGTCAATCTCCGCCATCACTTCCACCGATTGCTCGGCACCACGCCCGCCGCCCATCGGGCCCTCTTCCGCCGGGTTTGACCGAGCCGAGTCCGCCGCAGCGGCTCCCCACGGCGGCCCGGCACCCGGCGGGGGCTAAGTTCGGGGCTATGAGGATTCAGCTGGGTGAGCACGTGCCGCAGATCGACGAGAGCGCGTGGGTCGCGGCGAACGCCACCGTGGCCGGGCGGGTACGGCTGGAAGCCGAAGTGAGCGTCTGGTATTCGGCGGTGCTGCGCGGTGACATGGATCAGATCACCGTCGGTGCGCGCAGCAATATTCAGGACGGCTGTGTGCTGCACGCCGATCCGGGCTTCCCGTGCACGGTGGGCGAGGGAGTCTCGGTGGGGCACAACGCGATTCTGCACGGCTGCACGGTCGGCGACGATGTGCTGATCGGCATGGGCGCGACGGTGCTGAACGGCGCGGTCATCGGGGCGGGCAGCCTGATCGCGGCCAACGCGCTGGTTCCCGAGGGCGCCCAGATTCCGCCGGGCTCGCTGGTCGCGGGGGTGCCGGGCAAGATGCGCCGGGAGCTGAGCGAGGCCGAGCGTGATCACATTCGCCTGAATGCGACCGCCTACCTGCACAACACGGCCGTGCACCGCCAGGGTCAAGAGGCGTGACTGAAGGGGGCATGTGAGAATCCCCACACTGAACAAGTGACCATAAAGGCCGCTGTTAGCATCGTTCGAAGCGTTCCCGGCGGCCCGGGCTGTGCCGTCGCCAGCCGGGTCCGCGCTCGGGGCTAGCAGGAGGTTTCAACGGTGTCGTACGAGCACGACGGTATGCACCGACAGCGCATCAGCGTGGCCGATATCGCCGCGCAGCCAGGGGGAATCGAGGCACTCCAGCGCCGGGTGCACGAACTGCGTTCCAATGGCATCGATTTCGCCGCCAATGCGATAGAGAGCGAAATGGCCGCGCTCGACGTCCGCTGATCGGGCGCGGCGTTCGCTGATCGGACGTGGTTGCGACCGCAACCCTCCGGCGATGCGATAATGCGGCTCGACCTGTGCGCCACTGCGCGCCTTGGCCGTTCACCGCAATGTCGCGGTCGCCAACCGATCGACTGGAGACTCGATGCCGTCCGTGCCCACCATCCTGCAACGCATCCTGGAGAAGCCGCGGGCCGAAGGCGAACAGCTGCTGGAGAGCGCGCTGTCGGCATTCCTCGACTTCGGGATCAAGCGAACCAGCATGGGGGAGATCGCGCGTCGCGCCGGCATCAGCCCGGCCACCCTGTACCGGCGCTTCGAATCCAAGAACGATCTGGTCGAAGCGGTGGGCGTACGCGAGGCGCAGCTGTTCATCGCCGAGATCGACAAGCGGGTACAGGAGGCCACGGCCACCGGCGAATCCGGAGACGATCAGCTGGTCGAGGTCTTCGTCGCGTTCATCACCCAGCTGGCGAGCAACAAACTGCTGCAACGGCTGCTGCGCACCGAGCCCGACACCATCCTGCCGCGCCTGACCACCGAGGCCGGGCCCATTCTCGCACTCGGGCGCACCTACCTGGCCGAGAAACTGCGTGTACTGCAGGCGTCCGCCGATGTGGCCGCCTTCGATGCCGACCTGGTCGCGGAAGTGCTTGCCCGCCTGGGCCAGTCGCTGGTGCTGACCCCGGACGGCCTGATCCCGCTGACCGACGAGACGGCCGCACGCGAGTTCGCCCGCCGCACCGTGCTGCCCATGATCGGCGTGCAGCCGGCCTGACCCGCCCCGGAAACTCACGCCGCGCACCGTCGCCCTGTAGCCCGGATACGCCGGAACCCCCTGCCCCGTTCCCGGGGCAGGGGGTTCCGGCGGTCGTATCCGGTCGGCCGCACGCTCTCTGTGCCCGACTATCCTCGCGGGCCTAGATATTTCCGGCGAACGCGCCCGCACTACCCGCCGCGCCCGCGGCGACCGCGCTGCCCGACATGAGACCGACGGCGGCAAGGATCAGAGCAACCATTTCATGACCTTTCGACTGTGTACTTCGAAGACGCATGGAAAGTTACTGCCGCTCAATACCCCTGGACGAGACCCGAACTCGAACTCTGGGCGGACTCCATGGCGATACCCAGCACCCTCACAGTTCACTATCCGGTTGCGGTGTGATAGGCCGGGCGCGAACCCGCGGCCTGGCGACGGACCACTCGATACCGACGAGTCGTTATTCCAAATCTACTGGTACACAATGGAACTCACGATTTCCGAATCGTTCACAGCACCTCTGCGACCGGCGTAGCATCGACGGTATTCGGGATTGGCAAAGGCCTTCCAGCCCTGAATGATTCGCGAATTCCCTGGACCGTTTGCACGGCGACGACTCGCAGCCGGCCGAATTTCCACTCCGGGAGGTCTATCGCACGCTGCCCTCGAAAGTTGTTCGGAATACCGAGGATCGAAGGGATTTGTCATGTCGCAAGCTCACCCGGGTCAACTGCGCCTCTTGGCCCCGAACCAGGAATCCGATGTTCTCGCGGTCGTCGACGACCTGCTCACCGGCAATGCCACCGGAGTGCCCGAATACCTCGCCGAGGACATCGCGGCCGTGCGCAACCGGTGCGGCATCCGCCAGGTGCAGATTCCCGGTGCGGGCGGCGTCGAGCTCGACGCGCTCATCGCCTGGCCGCGCGCGGAGGGGCCGCACCCGCTCATCGTCCTGCCGGCGGGCCTCGACAAGGCCGGCTGGAAGATGTACTCCGGCGCGGTCGTCCGGCTGCTCTTGCGCGGTTACGCCGTGGTCGCCTACACCGAGCGCGGGCTGCCCGGATCCGGGGGCGAGCTGACCGTCGCCGGTCCCGAGGACGTGGCCGACGGATGCGCGGTGATCGAGTGGGCGTTGAACCACGCTGAGCTGCACGCCGATCGGGAGAAGGTCGGGATGGCGGGCATCTCCTACGGCTCGGGCATCAGCCAGCTGGTCGCCAATGCCCACCCGGCGGTCAAGGCCGTGGTCGCGCTGAGCACCTGGGCGGATCTGGGTAAGGCCCTCTACGACAACGGAACCCGGCACATCATGGCCGCCGAAGCCCTCGCCGGTATCAGCGACCGTCCCAGCGAGGACCTGCAGAAAGTGCTCGAATCCTTCCGGGCCAATACGGATATCGACAAGGTGCTCGACTACGCGCGACCCCGCTCCCCCGCCGCGGCCGACCAGATTCGCCCGGTGCCAACGTTCTTCACCAGCTTCTGGCACGAGACCATCTTCCCGCAGAATCAGCTGATCGATTACTTCGACCGCTTCCCCGGGCCGAAGCGACTGGATCTGGCGATCGGCGACCATGGCGCGGTGGAGATTCCCGGCTTGTTGCTGGGCGTGTACACCCGGACCACCGAGGCGGCCTACGACTGGTTCGACCACTATCTGCTCGGTGTCGACAACGGCATCGACAGCGACGGGGTCGTACACACCGAGACCATGTACAGCTTCACGATGGCCTCGTCGAACGACTTGTCCGCGTGGTCGAATCCCGTGCGCCGCTACCATCTCGCCGCGCCCTCCGGCGCGTCCCCCGACGGCACCCTGGTCACCGATCAGCCGGCGAACATGAGCCAGAGCTTCCAGGCCGGAACCGAACAGGTCCGGGTGGCCACCGAACTGGTGATGGACGGCTTCCGCGAACGCCTCCTGATGCCCAACCGCCAGCCGCTGGCCGAGGTGGACCGCACGCGGGCGGCGGTCTGGCACACGCGGGTCTTCCTCCGGCCCCGCCACATCGCGGGCATTCCCGAGATCGCGCTGACCGTCACCCCGTCCAGCACGACGGCCACGCTGATCACGTATCTGTTCGACCACAACCCGGTGACCGGGGCGCTGCGGATCATCACCCATGCCGCGGCGACCATCGCCAACCGCGGCCCGGAGCAGACCACGACCATACGAGTTCCCCTGCAGGCCACCGACTATCGGGTCCCCGGCGGCCATCGGGTCGTACTGATCGTCGACACGAACGACCACTTCTACGGTGACGAGACCGAACCCGGGAGCGTCATCACCCTGTCCAGCGATCACGGGCCCTGCTACATCGATCTCCCGATGGCGCCCTGACCGGACCGGCTCGCGGGCGGCCGTTGCATGGCGATAGCACGGCCGCACCGCGGTCACAATGCCTGGAACCAACACAAACGGGATATTCCGACCGGTTCCTCGGCATCGCACCCATGTGGCAGCATCCGTAATCGGGTTGCTCGTCGGTGACTGCGAGCGGGAACGGCGACGAGCGGGTGTTGGGAAGGCGGTCTTCGGTGTCCGGAGACGGGGAAAGCGGTTGGTTTGCTGAGGATATCGCGGTGCCGACCTTCGGCCAGGCGCTACGGCGGCTGCGCGACGAACGCGGCTTCTCCCGCGAGCACCTGGCCTACACGGCGGGCGTGAGCGCCAGCTACATCACCGCCCTGGAGAAGGGCGAACGGGGAAACCCGACGCGATCGGTGGTCGATTCCCTGATGCGCTGCCTGAACCTGATGTCCCCGCTGACCCCCACCGACCGCCGGCATCTGAACGAACTGGCCGGGCTGCGCATACCCGAAACCGCCGACCCGGAGGAACTGCACGCCGCCATCACCCCGGACCAGCAGCGCGCCCTGGCCCTGTTGGAACCGGCCCTCGCCGCCTACCTGGACCCGTGCGGAAACATCCTCGACTCCAACGACTCCTGGAACGCGGCCCTGCCCGGGCTCCGCGAGGAGGGCAATGTCTTCCGCTGGATGTTCGGCAGCGAACAGGCGAAAGTCATCGAGGTGGACTGGGAATCCGAAGCCCGCCAATACGTCCAATGGCTGCGCATGACCGTCGGCCGCGCCCCCGGCGACCCCGTCTTCACCACCTTCGTCGCCGACCTGGCCCGCTTCCCCGACTTCCGCCGCTTCTGGTCCGAGGGCCGCGTCGACTTCACCCCACCCGTCCGCACCCAACGCCTCCGCAACCCCGGCTCCGGCGAAATCCGCGAATACAGCGTCCAGGCCGGCCCGGTCCACAACGAAACGTACCCCGACCGAATAACCCTGTTGCTGTGCCTGCCACTTTGATTCGATTCGATCCTGGAACAGCAGCGGAGTTCGTGCCGCTCCGGCACGAACTCCGCTCGTAGAACTTCTTGTCCTACCGGAAATTACGCGGGGACTTCGCTGCGGTCGCCGCTCCACAGGGTGTGGTACTTGCCTTCGGCGTCGATGCGCTCGTAGGTGTGGGCGCCGAAGAAGTCGCGCTGGCCCTGGGTGAGAGCGGCCGGGAGACGCTCGGCGCGCAGGGCGTCGTAGTAGGAGAGCGAGGAGGCGAAGGCCGGGACCGGGATGCCGAGCTGGGTGGCGGTCACGACGACCCGACGCCAGCTGTCGACGGCGTTCTCGATGGCCTCGCGGAAGTACGGGGCGAGGATCAGGCTCGGCAGGGCCGGGTCCGCTTCGTACGCCTCCTTGATGCGGTTGAGGAAGCGGGCACGGATGATGCAGCCGCCGCGCCAGATGGTGGCCAGGTCGCCGGGGTGCAGGTCCCAGTCGTATTCGGCGGAGCCCGCGGCGATCTGGTCGAAGCCCTGAGCGTAGGCGACGATCTTGGAGGCGTAGAGGGCCTGGCGGATGTCCTCGGTGAATTGGGCGACATCCGTGGGCTTTTCGCCGAGGGCGCCGGAGGCGAGGCCCTTGGCGGCGGCGCGCTGGGCGCGGGAGCCGGACAGGGCGCGGGCGAAGACGGCCTCGGCGATACCCGTCACCGGGATGCCCAGATCGAGGGCGGACTTGACCGTCCAGCGGCCGGTGCCCTTCTGCTCCGCGGCGTCCACGATCACGTCGACGAGCGGCTTGCCGGTCTTGGCATCGACCTGGTTCAGCACCTCGGCGGTGATCTCCACCAGGTAGCTCTCCAGCTCACCGGAGTTCCACTGGGTGAACACGTCCGCGATCTGCTTGGCATCGAAGCCCAGCGCGTCCCGGAACAGGTTGTAGGCCTCGCCGATGAGCTGCATGTCGGCGTATTCGATGCCGTTGTGCACCATCTTCACGAAGTGGCCGGACCCGTCGGGGCCGATGTGGGTGCAGCAGGGGGTGCCGTCGACCTGCGCCGCAATGGATTCCAGCAGCGGACCCAGCGACTCGTAGGACTCCTTCGGGCCGCCCGGCATGATGGCGGGCCCGTTCAGCGCGCCCTCCTCGCCGCCGGAGATGCCCGCGCCGACGAAGTTCAGGCCGCGCGCCTTCATGGCCGCCTCGCGGCGGATGGTGTCGGTGTAGAGGGCGTTGCCACCGTCGATGATGATGTCGCCGGGCTCCATGGCCGCGGCCAGCTCCTCGATCACGGCGTCGGTGGCGTCACCGGCCTTGACCATGATGAGCACGCGACGCGGCTTCTCCAGCGCGGCCACGAACTCCTCGACGGTCTCGGTGCGCACGAAATCACCCTCGCCGCCGTGCGCCTCGAGCAGTGCGTCGGTCTTGCCGATGCTGCGGTTGTGCAGGGCCACGGTGTACCCGTGCCGTGCGAAGTTGCGGGCGATATTGCTACCCATGACCGCCAGGCCGGTCACGCCGATCTGAGCGCGCGCTTCCGAGGTCGCCATGAAACAGCCTCTCCGTTCGAAGATTGTGATGACCGCACGAAGTCTCCTCGGCGGCGGCATCGACGGATGCGCTCCACGACGCCATACCTTTTCTACCCGGTCCGGCCTCCGCCGCACCGAGGGACCCCGGCCACGTGGCCGGGCTCAGCCCGCCAGGCGGCCGGTGACGGGTGCGATCGCGACCGCCTCGGGTTCGCGGCGGGACGTCCAGCCGAGCCGCTCGCCCAGTACCCGCGCACAGCAGCGGAGGGCGCGCACGGCCTCGGTCTCGCCGTTCGCGCGCCACAGCAGCGACCACGGATAGTAGGCGGGCTCGGCGATCGCGATCCAGCGCAGGCCCGGCAGCGGCGCACAGGACCGCGGCACGCACACCAGCGCGTGACCGTCGCGGACCAGCCGGCCCGCGCCCAGCACGCTGTGCACCGTGCCCGGGTAGGGCGTGGCCGCGAATCCCGCTGTGCGGCACAGCTCCCGGATGTACTCGTTGAATTCCGGCGCGCGGGATTCGTCGGCGAACACCAGCGTCTCCCCGGCCAGTTCGGTGAGCGGCACCGCGTGCCGGTGCGCCCAGGGATGCTCCGCGGCGACCAGCACACCCAGCCGATCCAACCGGATGACCTCCGACGCCACCCCGTCCGGCAGCTGTGACGCGCGCCCGATGCCGACATCGAGCCGCCCCTGGGCGAGCAACCGGCACTGCTCGGGCACCCCGGCCTCGACCTGATGCACCTCGACCAGTTCCGGATGATGATGCCGGACCGCGGCCAGCACCACCGGCATGGTGTCGAAACTGGCGTCCCCCTGCGCAACCCGCAGGACGGCATCGGTCCCGGTCATGGTGCGCGCCGCGGCCGCGGCCCGGTCGACGTGGCTGAGGATCAGCCGGGCCTCGCCCAGCAGCAGCGTGCCCGCGGCGGTGAGGCGCACATGGTGGGTGCTGCGCTCCACCAGCGGGACCCGTAGTTCGCGTTCCAGCCGCTGAATCTGCTGACTCAGCGCGGACTGGACGATGTGCTCGCGCGCCGCGGCGCGCCCGAAGTGCAGTTCCTCCGACAGCGTCACGAAGTAACGCAGTTGCCGCAGCTCCACGACCGACCCCCTCGCACCGTTCGGCACCGGTGGTCGATGACCGGTTGCCGTCGGCAGTTTCTCCTTCTCGTGCCCATCGAATATCGCTCGCACGGACGTCCGGGTAACGAGTGGTGGGCTACCCGATTTTCGGGGGCATACCGCGATCAGTTCGAGTGAAGATGTTTTCGGACTTCGCTGGTTTCCGATCGCGGCGGCCCGGGCTGCACTGGAGGGCATCAGAACTCGCCCCGCCGGGCGGATTCACCGTTTCCATCGAAGGACCGCCCGTCATGAAAGCAATCAGCATCAAGCAGAACAAAGGGCTCGGCTGGATTCCGGACCTGCCCGACCAGCGCGATCACCTCTACGCCGCGCCGGCCGCGACGATCGCCCAATTACCGCCGTCCGTGGATCTGACCTCGAAGTTCGCCCCCGTCTACGACCAGGGCAAGCTCGGCTCCTGCACTGGCAACGGCATTGCGGGGGCACTGCAGTTCGACGCCATGAAAGAGCAACTGGCCGACGTATCCGTGCCGTCCCGGCTGTTCATCTACTACAACGAGCGCGTCATGGAGGGCACGGTCGGTCAGGACGCGGGCGCGATGATCCGCGACGGCATCAAGAGCGTGGCCACCGTGGGCGCCTGCCCGGAATCCGAATGGCCCTATGATATTTCGGAATTCGCGACCGAACCGCCGCAGAAGTGCTTCACCGATGCGGCCGAGCATCGGGCCATCCAGTATTCCCGGGTGGCGCGCACGCTCTCCCAGATGCAGGGGTGCCTGGCCGACGGATATCCGTTCGTCTTCGGCTTCACCGTCTACGAGAGCATCTTCAGCCCGGAGGTCGACAAGACCGGCGACATCCCCCTGCCCGCCGCCAATGAACAGGTGGTGGGCGGACATTGCGTGGTCGCGGTCGGATACGACGATTCCAGGTCGGTATTCCGGATCCGCAATTCCTGGGGCACCGCCTGGGGCCGGAACGGATACGGCACCCTGCCCTACGCGTACATGCTCTCGGTCAACGCGTCCGACCTCTGGACCATCCGCACCGTCACCGGCTAACCGCCACGGACAAGCCGAAACCGCTTGTCCGCCAAGCCGGATACCCATGGCAGCGACCGCCGAAAACCGGTGGTCGCTGCCGCGTGCGCACCGATACAGTGCCGGAATGACACGTTTGAATCAGATTGTCGCCGTCGAGAAAGGGATCAAGTCCCGGACCTTCTCCGACCTCACCGAGGCTCATCACAAGCTGGCCAAGAACCCGCTGCTGAGCGGTATTTCGCGCACCTACCGTCCCAAGGACGAGGAGGGCGAGCAGCTGCCGCCCGAGTCGACGCGCGTCCAGGTGAGATCCGAGGAGGTCCTGCAGACCACGGCGGAGATCCTGACCAAACTGTTCGACGTGGTGGCCACCAAGGACTGGGCGAACTGCACCGCCACCGCCGATGTGGTGGTGGACGGCCGCACCCTGGTGCAGGGCGCGCCCATCACCTACCTGCTGTTCCTGGAGAAGCAGCTGGTGGACCTGCACACCTTCGTCCGCAAACTGCCGGTGCTGGATGCCGCGGAGTCGTGGGAATACGATGCCGCCGCGGACTGCTACGCCACCGAGCCGGTACAGACGGTGCGCACCAAGAAGATTCCGCGCAACCACGTGAAAGCCGAAGCGACGGAGAAGCATCCGGCGCAGGTCGAGGTGTATCACGAGGATGTGGTGGTCGGCTACTGGCGCACCATCAGGTTCTCCGGCGCGCTGCCCGCCAAGCGCGTCAACGAACTCACCGAGCGCGTCGAAAAGCTCCAGCACGCAGTCAAGTTCGCGCGCGAGGAGGCCAACAATGCCGAGATCACCCAGCGCAAGCTGGGCGGTGAGATCTTCGGATATCTGTTCGGCTGATCCCCGCGCCGTCCACGGCCGCAGTCACCGGCGGAGCGGGCCGGGGACCGGTTCGAGATGGCCGGCAAGCTGGGCCGGGTGGGTGAGCTGCGGATAGTGTCCGGCGCCGGGCAGTTCGGTGACCGGATGGCCGACGGGCACGACCAGCGGATCGGCCGACCCGACGATGATCTCGACCGGGACACTCACCCGGTCCAGCAGTTCGCGGGACCGCGCCCGCTCGGCGTGCACGGTCCGCAATGCCTCGACTACCCGCCGCGCGACTCCCGGTCGGCGCAAATCCGCTGCGGCACTGTCGATCTCGGGACCAGGGGGAATCCCCAACATCTCGGCGAGCCGGTCGGTGGACATGCGCCGCAGGACCGACGCCGCCAGCGGTGAGCGGGCCGATTTCGGACCGGGGGCCTGCAGGAACGGCGGGGAGATCAGAACAAGCCTGCTGATGCGGTCCGGATGCTCGACGGCATAGCGCAGTGCGGGCCCACACGCCAGCGAGTGCGCGACGAGCACCGGCCGCGTCCGGACCTGGCTCAGCACCTCCCCCAGCCACGCCTCCACCGGCTGGCCGGAGGCGGCCGAGCGGCCCAGACCCGGCAGGTCAGGCGCGAGGACCGAACCGTGCAGCCGAGCGGCGAGCGGAGCCCACAGATCGGCATTCATCGGAAGCCCGTGCAGCAGCACGTGATCGGGGGTGTGCCTGTCTCCGGCGATCCACGTCCGGCTGCCCGCCACGGTATGGAAACCGTAGGGGCGCACCCAGGGCGACGCGGCGCCGAAGCGCTCGGCGACCAGGTCGTCGGCCCACGTCCGCAGCGCATCGTCCGCGGAGGGCATCTCCAGACCCGTTGCGGCGGCGAAGGATCGAGCGGAAGCCGTCGGATAACGCTCGGTCGAGAGGAAGGACAGCGTCTCGGGATCGGCTCCGGTGATCCTGCGCGGCAGGCGCCGGAGCAGACCGACGGGAACGCTGCGCCGCGGCGCCCGCACCCCCATCTGGTCGGCGACCCTCCGCACTAGTTCGGGCAGTCGCGGCGTGGCGTCGTCGAGCACCCAATAGTGTTCGCCCGCAGGAGATTCGGGGATAGACGCCAAGAAACGAACGAAGTAGTCGATGGTGACGATCGGCACGAAAACCTCCGGACCGCCCGGGACCGCGGGCAGCCGCCCCTCCCACAGATCGCGGACCAGACCGGCCAGCCCGAGATACTGCCCCGGCCCGATCACAGTGCTCGGGTTGGCAATGGTCAGCGGCACGCCGCGCTCGCGTGCCCGGTTCCGCACCGCGAGATCGCCCTCGAATTTCGATGCCTCGTACGCCCCCAGCCGGGCGTAGTCGGGCTCGCCGTCCGGCGCGCTCACCCGGTACCCGCTCACGTGCACCACCCGCCGCAGCCCGGGCAGGGTCGCGGCCCAGTCGAGCACGTTGATCGCCCCGATCACATTGGTAGCCCGCGCCTCTCGTACGTCGAGCCCGAACGCGTACCGCGCCGCGGCGTTGTACACGTCGCGCACCTCGGGCAACCCCTCGAGCGGTGCGGTGATGTCGGCGGTGACGACCGTCAGCCCACCGATGTCGACCCCCTTCGCGACGAGCCACGGGGTGAGGGTGTCGTTCCGCACCGCCGCCGCCACCCGTTGCCCCCTGCCGAGCAACTCGGCGACCAGCGAACGGCCGATGAATCCGGTTGCGCCGAAGACGATTGCATCCATGTCCACTCCTAATAGACCGGTCTATATATTTTCGAGACAAAAAGAGAGCCGGCGATCACGCCGGCCCGCATTCACCGCAGCCAGACGGCGATCTGCCTGCCGACCCGATCCAGCGGCTCCCTGCTGCGATGCGTCCTGGCCAGCAGCAGCGCACCCTCGATCAGGGCGAGGATCGCGGTGGCGAGGTCGTCGGCCCCGGGCTGCCCGGCCAGCCGCGCACGCAGGGTCTCCTCCCACGAGGAGTAGACCTCCGAGCACGCCTGCTGCATCGAGTCATTGGCGGCGGCCGTCTCGAGCGCCACGGTGGCGACCGGACACCCCTTCCGCCACTCCGACGTTTCCAGCCTGTCGCCCAGTTGCTGTAGCACCAGGTCGACGAAGTCGGCCACCGGCAACTCGGAATCGGCAAGCGCACCAAGGGAATCGCCGATCACCGCGCCGGCCCGTCGCACGGACTCCCCCACCAGCTGGTCCTTACCGCCGGGGAAGTGGAAGTACAGCGAACCGCGCGGCGCACCACTGAGCGCGATCACCTGGTTGAGCCCCGCGCCGAAGTACCCTCCGGCCTCGACCAGCTCCTGCGTAGCGTCCAGCAGCCGGTCTCGCGTCTCGGCACCCTTCTGACCCATGCGGAAAAACTAGACCGGTCTACATATTCCTGTCAACCCCGCCCGCTCGGCGATCCGGATAATCGCTTGGCCGACCGCCGCGGCGCCGTCTACAGTCGGCGGTGCGCAAGGAGCGCAAGCTGAAACCGAAGTTCCCTGTGACGGGCACAGCGGCCCAGTGGAGGTTCGAATCCTCCTCCCGCCATCCACGGCGGGATAGCCCAATTGGCAGAGGCACCGCGCCCTCAAACTCACACTCTCGCTCCAGTTTCAGCATTCGCCGCCGAACGCCGAATCGAGGGAACGGATTGTCAGCGTGAAGGTTGCGGGTTCAACTCCCGCCGGCTCAGCCACCAATGGGCCGTAGCTCAATCGCAGAGCGTCACGTTAACTTCAGACTCAACCCGTTCTTAAACGTGTCGGCGTGCCGCAAATGGGCGGACACCGAAACCCCGGGGCAGGCTAGGCCCCGGGGTTTCCCATCCCGCATACCATTGGTCGCACAATTACGGCTTCACGCACGTCAGGAATGGTGCGCGGGGCTTCGCATGCGGCGATTCAGGTGACCTCACGTGAGACCAGCGCGGGCGCAACCCATCTCGAGAGATAGCTGCGAATCTCCTTGCCCCGCCGCGGTGGTCGGCCCGGATCGATGATGAAGGACTGCACGATCCGCAGCATGTGCTCGACGAGTTCGTCCAGATCGGCGCCGGAGATTCCGGCCGCGGCCCAATCCACCGAGAAACGTTCCAGTATCGAACGCCCGAAAGACCGTGCGGTATCGGAGGTTACGCCGGCCGAGAAAGCGCCGGCCCGCCCGGATCGCAACAGCAGGCCGAGGTATTTCTCCTCCGGCAGGCGCTCGAGCGTATAGGCGATACCCTCCACCACGGCGGTCGCCGGATCGCGGATATCCCCGAGCCGCTCCGCCAGCACATCCAGGAAATGTTCCGTCTGCGCCAGGGCGGTGGCCGTCAAAAGTGCTTCGGCACTGGGGAAGTAGCGATACACCGTCTGACGTGTGACACCGAGATCGCGGGCCACCTCGGCAATGCTGAACTCGGCACCGGAACGATCGATGGCCCGCCGCGCGGCGGTCACGATGCGCTCGACGGCCTCCGTGTCATCGGCCGGCGCCGCCCCCGACCATCCATGCGTGCGCACCGGATCGCCATCCCTTCGCTCGCGATTGTCCTGGCCGAGGTTACCGTCCGGCCTTGACCATACACATGGCCATGACTGTATGGTCAGTGGACGCGAAAGGAAGCCCATGACCACCACCCCGCCCCGGCCCCCGCAGCTCGACTCCCCCGTCCTGCCCAAGATCTTCAAGCGTGTCGGCCGGGCCCAGGTCTGGATCTACCGGCGCACCGGCGGCCGTATCGGCGGAAAGTGGCGCATCGGAGCGGGTTTCCGCAAACCGGTGCCGACCCTGCTGCTCGAACACCGCGGGCGCAAGACGGGCGCCGTCTACACCGTCCCGCTGCTCTACATCACCGACGGGCCCGACACCATCGTGGTGGCCTCGCAGGGCGGGCTCCCCGAACACCCGCAGTGGTACCGCAATCTGTGCGCCGATCCGGACACCCACATCCAGATCCGCGCCGACCGGTTCCCGGTGCACGCCGTCACCGCCGATCCGCAACGGCGCGCCCGGCTGTGGCCCCGGCTCGTCGAGGCGTACGCCGACTTCGACACCTATCAGGCCTGGACCGAACGGGAGATTCCGGTCGTGATCCTGCGGCCGGCCGGCTAGTCGCCGCGCCGCCTCAGACGGCCAGCGCGACCAAAGCGACGATGTGGCCCGGATAGAGCTCGGTGTTCAGCACGCCGATCTGCACCCGGAAGCTCCGCACCGCGCCCGTGCTCCGATCGCGCAGCCGCATGGTGTGCACGGGCGGCGCGAAACCTACATCGCCCGCGGCCCAGAATCGCCGGAAATCCGGAAAGGCGCCGAGCTCCCGCAGGATCCCGGCAAATCCGCCGGGATCCGCGGCCGACCCCGCGGTCCCGCGCAGCCAGCCGACCGACTGGCGGACATCGGATTCCCAATCGGCCATCACCTCCCGGGCCATGGGATCGGCGAACATCCACCGGTAGAGATTCCCGGCTTCGCGCAATCCGGGAAACGCCTGCGCCCACTCTTCGTTCCCGGCCAGCACATTCCCGCGGGTGTCGTAGAGCGCGGCCAGGTTCGGCCGATGCATCGCGAGCACCCGCAGGACGTCGGCATCGATCGACTTCCGCAGCTCCGCGACCGTCGGATGGCCACCGATGTCCAGTCCCGCCAGATCGTGCAGATAACGAAGCTCCGTGGCCGACAATGGATTCCACGACTCCAGGCACCGCACCAACGCGTCGACCACCGCCCGGGTCGGCTTGGCTTTCCCGCCCTTCTCCAGCTGCGTGATATAGCTGGCGCTCACTCCGGCCGCGAATGCCAGGCGTTCCCGGGAAACGCCCCGATCGTCGCGCAACCGGCGCAGCAGTTCGCCGAACGAGGGAAGCGCGAGCGCCTGCCTCTCGTCGATACTTCCTACACGGCCCGTCATAGCCGCCCGGCTTCCTTCCCGCCCCCGCCGTATCGTCGGACAACACTCCGAGATCGCGGCCGGGGCAACGCCCAGCACGGAATGCTGCCACAATTTCCACCGTCGTGTCCCGCAACAACACCGGCAATCCGCAGCGGGCAAGGCACGAATCGGCAAACCCACGGCATTTCGAGATCGACGTGTCACACCGACAGGGTTTCGATATCAGTGCGGCCGGTCTCCGCAATTCCAGGGGATTGCCGTCATCGAACTCGGTACGGCGCAATCGAATTCGGATGGAACAACGCCGAACCGCGCTTCCCCGAAGGCAAGTCCGGGATATCCGATCCGTCCGGTTACCGGCGTTTCCCGCGCGATCAGCGGCTGGGCAAACCAGTTCCTTTGGTATGTTGCACCGAGCACGACCCTGCGGTGGAAAAGTCGTCCGAACGATTCGAACAAAGGGTGTGGGCCTTGTCCTTTCGAGCACTGCGAACATTCCGGGTGGCCGGCGGCGCGCTCGCGGCCGTCGTGGCGGCCGCGACCGGAATCCTGGCGGTCACCGGCGCGCCCAGCGGGCAGGCCGCGCCCGCCGACTGCCCGGGCCTGTCTGTCATAGCCGTCCCCGGCACCTGGGAGACCTCCGTCGAGAACCCGAAGCAGGGCATGCTCTCGCAGGTCACCCGCGGGCTGCCCAGCACGGTGCACACCGACTACGTCAGTTATCCCGCCACCGCCTTCCCCTGGGACGGCGAGGTCTACGGCAGCTCCAAACGCGACGCCGTGAATGCCGCGCGGGCGCTGGTCGCCGGGACCGCGGCACGCTGCGCCGCAACGCGTTTCGCGCTCATCGGCTACAGCCAGGGCGCCGACGCCGCGGGCGACCTGGCCGCGGAGATCGGCACCGGGCTGGGAGTGGTCCCGCCCGATCGGGTGGCCGCGGTCGGGCTGATCTCCGACCCGCGCCGCTCCCCCACCGATGCGCTGATCGGCCCGCAGGTCCCCGGCACCGGCGCGGGCGGCGCGCGCGCCGGCGGGTTCGGCTGGCTCAGCCCGAAGGTCCGCACCTTCTGCGCCGCGGGCGATCTCTACTGCTCGGTCCCCAACGACGATCTGGCCGGGCGCTCGGCCGGCCTGCTCACGCAGCTGACATCGCAGGATCCGGTCCAGATCCCGAGTTACGCGATGACCCTGCAATCCATCCTGAACGAGGCCCTCTGGCAGGGCGGCGCCGCCATTCTGTCCGCCCCGGCCGACGACCCCGCGAGCGAGCAGTGGCTCCGCCAGGTCCAGGATTTCCTGGCCTCCGGCGTCCACCAGTCCTACCCGCACTATGTCGTCGACGCCGACGGCACCACGGCCACCATCTGGCTCCACAACTGGCTCGCCGACACCGCCGACCAGAAGCCCTGACGACACGAAACCCACACACGGGCCGCGTCACCCCGACCTACCGGGTGACGCGGCCCGTGTCGTCACGCCCCCATCGAGTTCGTCCGGCGGGCGGCCTACGCAAGCACGACTGCAACTCGTAGCCCGGCGCGTCCGCAAATTTCCGGAACGAGTTCATTTCAAAACAGCCCGACCGGCCCTCGACTCGGGGTACCTTCCTGCCCGTGTCCGTCAGCGGACCGGAAGGAATTGAAAGACAGTGTTCATTGGTCAAATCGGGTCGACCGCGATCCTTGCGGCCGACTCGGCCGACTCCTCCGGCGTCTCCGCCGGCACCCTGCTGATCCCGGCGGCCGGCGTGGCCCTGCTGGTGGTGGGCCTCGTCCTGCGCAATCGGTCGAAGCGGCCCGCGGCCGACGCGGCCGACGAGGCCGGGCTGCCCAAACACACCGGCACCGTCGTCGCCGTCGCGGGCGTGCTGATCCTGGCGCTCGGCATCCTCGCCACCGTCACCAAGGGCACCAGCACGACCGCCAGCCACGATCCCGAACTCGCCGTGGGCAACTGCGTGACCGCCAGCGACTACCGCGGCGCCCAGATCGGCAAGATCCACGCCACCCCGTGTGACGACCACACCGCCGTCTACGAACTGGCCGCCTCGGTCACCAATGGCGCCACCTGCCCGGACGGCAAACTCCGGGACGCGGGCTACTTCGTGCTGACCGACGGCAACCACTCGCTGTGCTTCGCCCCGAATGTCAAGGTGGGCGACTGCTATTCGATGCAGGCCGATGTCAACCAGATCACGCCGGTCGACTGTGCCGGCAAGGCCGGGCCCGGCGTCACGGTCCAGATCGGCGGCCGCTTCGACGGCACCACCGACCCCAACCAGTGCGCCATCCCCGCCGGGGCGACCGTCACGCCGCAACCCGCTCGCGTGGTGTGCTGGCAGCCGGTCAAATCCAGCTAGACCCGACATATGAACGGGGCCGGGCAGTGTGACTGCCCGGCCCCGTTCACATGGTCAACCGGGAATTACACCGCCGCGGCCACAGCGGGCACACCCTCGGCGAGGTCCTGCTCGCCCAGCCGCGGGTACGTCGGATACTCGATGCCCGAGATGTACTGCACCGTCCGCACGACCTGGCACGAATAGCCGAATTCGTTGTCGTACCAGAGGTAGAGGATCGCGGTGTCACCATCCACGATGGCGGCATTGGCGTCCACGATCGACGCCGCCCGCGACCCGATGAAGTCACTCGACACCACATCGGTGGCCGCGGTGAAATCGAGATTGCGGCTCAGCGGACCCGACAGCGACACCTGCCGCAGGTACTCGAGCACCTCGGTCTTCGTGGTCTCCCGCTTCAGCTGCAGGTTCAGGATCGCGACCGAAACATCCGGCGTGGGAACGCGAATCGAGCTGCCGGTGATCTTGGCCTGGAAGTCCGGCATGGCCTTCTTCACCGCCGACTGCGCGCCGGTCTCGGTCAGCACCAGGTTGAACGGCGCGGACCGGCCACGGCGATCCGACTTGTGGAAGTTGTCCAGCAGGTTCTGGTCGTTGGTGAACGAGTGCACCGTCTCCACATGCCCGCGCACGATGCCGAACTCGTCGTCCATCGCCTTCAGCGGCGGCACGATCGCGTTCGTGGTGCAGGAGGCGCAGGAGAAGATCTGCTGCGACACGTCCTGGTCGCGGTGGTTGACGCCGTGCACGATGTTCGGCACGTCGCCCTTGCCGGGCGCGGTCAGCACGACCTTCGCGATACCGGGACGCAGGTGCTGCTCGAGGCCCGCGCGGTCGCGCCACTTGCCGGTGTTGTCGATCAGGATCGCGTCGTTGATCCCGTACTCGGTGTAGTCGATCTGCGCCGGGGAGTCGCTGTAGATGAACCGAATCACGTTGCCGTTGGCGATGATCGTGTTGTTCTCGGCATCGACCTTGATGGTGCCGTTGAACTGCCCGTGCACCGAGTCCCGGCGCAGCAGCGACGCGCGCTTGACCAGGTCCTCCTCGCCACCCTTGCGCACCACCACGGCCCGCAGGTTCAGCCCGTTTCCGGAGCCGGCCTTCTCGATGAGCAACCGGGCCACCAGGCGGCCGATCCGGCCGAAGCCGTACAGCACCACGTCCCGCGGGCCAGGCGCCACGGCCTTGTTCCCGTCGAGCACCTCCGCCAGCACCGTCGCGGTGAACTCGGGAATCGGCAGCCCGCGATCGTCGGCGCGGTAGGCGTGGACCAGGCGGCCGAGGTCGATCTTGCTCGGTCCCAGATCCAGCTCGCTGAGCACCTCGAGGAATGGCAGCGTCTCGTCGATCGACAGTTCCTCGCCCTCGATCTGCCGCGCGAACCGGTGCGTCCGCAGGATGCTGATCACCGATTTGTTCACCAGCGACCGGCTGTGCAGGAGGATCGTCACCCCCTTGTCGCGATACAGCCTGCCGATAATCGGAATCATCGCCTCCGCCGCAGCCTCGTGAGCGTTCCAGCGGTCAAGATGGTCGGTAGTCAACACAAATCCTCGGGGTTGCCTCGATGCGTACGTGCACCGATGCTATCCAGCCCCGCGGTATCACAAACCGCGGCTACCCGCATGTGAGATCCAGGTCGCGCCGGAGGCCCGCGAGGTCAGTCCCACCAGAACCACCACAGTGGCGCGGCCGCGTGCGGCTTCAGTTCGTCCAGCGTCCCCACGCCCTGATGCACCTGATCCGAGCAGTACAGGAACCGTTCGAGCGAAACAGCAAGCGCCTCTTCATCATTCTGCGGCGGATTGCCCACCCGCAGCGCGATGGTGCCCAGCCCCATCCCCATCAGCTCCGCACCCCAGTGCCCCGCCCAGCGGCGCAGCATCGCGGCGTGATCGCTGCCGTCGAGGTCGTAGTTGCAGGCTCCCCACCAGTTCAGCAGGTGCGGCACCAGCCACGGCTGCGGCGCCGGGACGAGCGCCAGATACTCGGTGTCGTCGTCGAGAACGGCCCAGGCGTCGGCCCAGCCGAATCCGTCGTGATCCAGATCCGCGGCGGTCAGCACGCGCGGGCTCCGTGGAATCGAGTCGACGCCCTCGGTGACCACCTGCGCCCAGGCCCGCTCCAGCCAGGCCCGGCCATCCGGTTCGGCGAGCTCGATACCCCGGTCGTCCGGATCGAAATTCTCGAGCCCCTCGAGCGTGCGTTCCTCGATGAGCACCGGCCACAGCCCGGTCCGTGAATACGCGCCGCGCACCCGCTCCCACGCATCGGCCGCCGGGTACCCCGTTTCGACCTCTCCCACCCAGATCGCCCGGCCCGCAACCGTTCTACCCGCGGGAGTCAGCGGCGGGACCTGCACGCCCAGCGCGGCCAGCAACCCGGTCGGGTCCTCCTCCCCGACCAGCATGGCAACCGCGTCGGCAGCATCCCCATCCGCCCGGAACGGCGGTACACCAATCGAATTCAGCACCCCCGGATCCAATCAGCCCGGACCGACAATCCGCCGCTGCCGGGTTCCGGGCCGGAGGCGGTCGCCGCGACGACGACCGCCCGCTACCGATTCGCCGCTGCGCCGGGCGCCTCAGCGCTGTGCGGAGAGGCTGCTGAGCACCCCGCCCGCGTAGCCGCCGCCGAAGGCGCTGCCGAGCCCCGCCGCCGCACTACCGACATCGACCGACCCGGCGCCGACGGCATTGCCCAGATCGGCTGCCGAGCCCGGCGTGATGTCGACATCCGTCAGCGGAAGCCCGTCCGCCGCGGCCGTCCCGATGCCCGCTCCGAACAGAGCGCAGGCCACCGCACTCACAAGAATGGTTCGTTTCATGAAGCTGTTCCTCTTATCCACGTCGCGAAGCAGGTGCAGTCTTCCCCTGCTCCGCGCGCCAGAGCATATGAAATATTGGTAATTCAGATGAGCGTTTTGGACCGTTTGGTACGCCGACCTCGCCCGACGCTCGATCGGCTCGCGTGGATAACACTGATTTGCGAATAGATCGCCGAGGCGCGTGCCCTGCGATTCCGAAACGTGAAGACCGTGGTTCCGGCGGCACGCCCCTGACGCGGAGTCGTTGCCCTCGGCGAATACCCATAGCCGGCAGCGCATTTTGGGAAGCCGGTCACATTCGTGTTGTGCCGCGCCGGCCGCCGACGATGGGGGTGTGACAGCAGACGCGTGGAAAGGCGGATGGACATGGCAGGTCGGCATCGTGCGGTGAACAAGCCCAGCAGAGTGCTGCGCGGACTTCCGGTAGCCGTGGTCGTCCCCGCCGCGGTCGGCGTCGCCGGAATGGGGACGGCCGCGGCCGAGCCCGCCACACCTCGGGTCATCGAGCCCACCGCGATGGTCAACAACGTCGCGGACGTGGCGACCGACAGCCCGGTCGCCGAACCGATCGCGCTCGCCGCCGCCACCCAGCCGTCCACGCTGGTGGCCTTCGTCCCCGACGCCGCCGCCTCCGCGCCGGCCGCCGATACCCTCGAACCCGTTGCACCCCAGCCCATTCCGTCCGCCGCCCCGATCGCCACGGCGGCTCCGATCGCGAGCCCCATCGAGAACGGCACCTATATCGGCCAGACAGCGGGCCAGATCCTCGGCGGCATCTCCGGCGCGATCCTCGGCGGCGCCGCGGGCAGCGCCCTCGCCACCGCCCTCACCGCCGGCGCGGCCCTGCCCATCGGTGCGATCGGCGGCGGCATCATCGGCGGCGTGGCGGGCACCTACATCGGCTACTACGCAGGCTCTTTCATCGGATCCTGGGTGGCCGAGCAGGCCCCGCAGCTGATCCCGAACGTCCTCCCCTGACGCGGTCCGCCATCCCTGCGGCACCGGATAGTCACCTGCTCAGCCGCGGCCCGCGCGGTCGGGTTCGGGTGGCCCGAGCAGGTCCCACCGGTTTCCGGAGATGTCGAGGAAGACGGCAACCCGACCGTAGGGTTCGGTGCGGGGCTCGGTCACGAACTTCACACCGGCACCGACCATCCGGCGATATGTCCCCGCGAAGTCGACGACCCGGAGAAAGAACCCGACTCGCCCAGCGACCTGATCTCCGACAGCACCGCGCTGCCTGTCCCCGTCCGCTTGCGCAAGCAGGATCCCGGTAGTCGCGGCGGGCGGGCGAACGACGACCCACCGTTTGGGACGTCCATCATTGGTGAGCGACGGGGAATCCTCGATCAGATCGAAACCGAGTGTCTCAACGAAGAACTCGATGGCGGAGTCGTACTCGTCGACGATGATCGTGATCAGCTCCAGATGCACTCCGTGAGCCTAGGGCCTCCCCAGCCGGGCGTTCGCGTGAAATGCGCCAGCGGAAGTACTCGAACGGCGTGTCGGCTACGAGATGTGCCGGACGATTCCATCGGCCGCGGACTGTTCGATGGCGGCGAGGAGCCGGTGGTGGCGCAGGGCTGACTCGAAGCTGGGATGTGGTTGGCGGGCTTCGGCTATGGCTCGGGCGACTTCCTGGTAGAGGGCCGCGATGTTGGCCGGTGGGCCGGACCGGACGCTTCCGGGGACGGTGCGATAGGCGTCGGGCACGGGCAAGGCTTCGTCGTCGATCCGGATGTTCCAGTCGCCCCAGTGGATGAATGTCCCGGGCTGGGCTGGGGTGGCGGTCAACGTGGCGTCACTGCCAACGAGCTCGAGGTGGAACCCTTCTCGGGCGGGCCCGTTGCCGCCGTGCACGACGACGGAGGCGGTGGCGCCGCCGGCCAACAGTCCGTGTAGCAGGACGTGGCTGGGCGTGGCGTTGGGTACGGTCCGATCCGTCCCCGCGATGAGAACACGGTCGTGCGTGCGAGGGAGTCGTGCGTTGACCTCGGTCAGCGGGCCCGCGACCCGTTCGAGTGCGGCCAGGAAATGACCGGCCATGATGGTCAGGATGTTGGTTCCCGTCGAAGGATCAAGGCTGAAAACGAGATTCGGCCAAATTCGACTGCCGCCGAAGGGAGCCCCTTCCGCCACCAGCGCGACCGATTCGAGTGTGCCGATCCGGCCGTCTGCCAACAGGCCTGCGGCGAAGCGGGCACTCGGGGAATGGTGGCCCTGCAGCACGACCGCATGAACGACGCCCGCGGCGGTGGCGGCCTCGGTCAACTCGCGCGCTTCATCGGCGTCGACGCCCAATGGCCACTCGGACACAACGTGCTTGCCCGCGGCGAGTGCCGCCCTGATCACGGCGGCGTGGCCGGGGGTCTTCACGGAGACGACGACCAGGTCGACCTCGGGGTGCGCGGCGAGTTCACGTGCGTCGGCGAAGGCGTGCCGTGCGCCGTGGGCGGCAGCCGCCCGGTCCGCGCTGGCCTGGTTGGTGGTCGCGACCGCAGTCACATCGAACTCCTCGAGCGCTGCGAGCGCGGGTAGGTGTGAGCTGTCCGCCCACCCGCTGGCCCCCACAACTCCGACTCGGATCATGTGCCACTCCTTAGTTATGTACCTTTCGGTAAGAAACTAAGTGGCGCGGCACGCACGCGCAAGCGGTAATGTACCGATAGGTAAAAAACACGGGAGAGAGCACGGAGAACGGCATGCCCGGCGGACGCCCACGCGCATTCGACGCAGACACCGCACTCGACCGCGCGCTGGACGTGTTCTGGCGGAACGGTTACGAGGGCACCTCGCTGGCCGATCTGACCGCCGCGATGGGCATCAACAAGCCCAGCCTCTATGCCACCTTCGGCAACAAGGAAGAACTGTTCGGCAAGGTTCTCGCCCGCTACCTCGACGGCCCCGGCGCCTACGCCGCCGACGCGCTGGACGCGCCCACCGGCCGCGAGGTGGTCGAACAACTGATCCACGGGGCCGTCGACCTGACCGCAGGCAAGAACACACCCTCGGGTTGCCTGTGCGTCAAGACCGTTCAAGCCTCAGGACCCGACGCACACGCGGTACGCCAGGAAGCCACCAAAGCACGAAAGGCCGGCGAGGCCGCGCTGCGCAGGCGGCTCGAGCAGGCCACCGACCTACCGTCGAGCCACGAACCGGCCGCCCTGGCCGCACTCGTCCACACGATCTCCGACGGCATCGCCGTCCAGGCCGCAGCCGGGCGCGGCCACGACCAGCTGCGACAGATCGCCGACTCGGCACTGCGCGCACTGATGGACGAATCCACCTAGACCGTCCCGTCGAAAGTTCCGCGCCCCACAATGTTTCAGCCGAGCAACTTGCGATGTGTTGTCGGGCTCGACCAGATCCGGCGCGGCCGAGGGAATCACACACGCTGAAGGCCAGGTGCCGGCCCGAGAGTCACGGCACGCGAGCGATAGAGCTGCGGGCATCGCCCCCGGGATGGGCGCCGTCAATTGACGCCCTCCCACTCCTTCGCACGCGTGCCGCCAGGCATCCGCCTATGTCGCGACCCGCGTGGTCCGAGGCGGCCGGCGCGACGTATCTGGCGGCGAGACCCACTGCGGCCCAGGATATTCGCATTGCGGACTTCGTGTGATGTCGGATGCTCGCAGGTGGAGTCTTGCCGTTGCCGAATATCCTTCGGCAACAGCGCATCCCGGCCGCGATCGATGACACTCCGCGGGGAGGTGATCATGATTGTCTGTGGGCGGCTTGCGGAGGCGGGGGACAATGCTCAAGTCCGGCACCTCCCAGATCACCGCCCTCGCAACCGTCAGCAACGACCACCGGTTGATGCCCCCGTCCGGGAGGTGCCGGGAGATGCTGTTCCAGCTGCACCGCGAGAACCTGCACACCGTCGCGGTCCTCGACAGCGCGCTCGGCATCGGTTGCCAGCAATGGACGCACACATCACGACCCAAGCGGCGACCATCGAACGAGAAACCGGCAGATACCGTGCGGTACCTGCCGGTTCAGCGTCGGTGCGACGAGTGGACTCGGGCGCCTCCGAGGTCAGCGAGTGGCGATGATCGCCGAGCCGTGACCGAAGAGACCCTGGTTCACCGCGATACCCGCGCGCGCGTTCTCCACCTGGCGACCGTCGGCCTGGCCGCGCAACTGCCAGGTGAGCTCGCAGATCTGAGCGATGGCCTGTGCGGGGATGGCCTCACCGAAACAGGCCAGGCCGCCACTGGGGTTCACCGGGACACGTCCGCCCAATGTGGTTGCGCCGCTGCGCAACAGCGCCTCAGCGCCGCCCGTCTCGCAGAGCCCGATGTCCTCGTACCAGTCCAGCTCCAGCGCGGTGGACAGGTCGTAGACCTCCGCGAACGACAGCTCGTCCGGCCCGAGCCCGGCCTCCTCGTACGCGGCCTGCGCGATGGCGGAGCGGAACGCGTGCGGCGGGGCCTCGACGGCCACCGCGGAATCGGTGGCGAAATCCGGCAGATCGATGACGGTCTTCGGGAACGTCGGCGTGACCGTCGACAGCGCCCGGATGCGGACCGGGTCGGCGATGCCGTGCCGGCGCGCGTAGTCCATCGACGTCAGCACCAGCGCGGCGCCACCGTCACTGGTCGCGCAAATGTCGAGCAGCCGTAGGGGATCCGACACGATCGCCGAGGCCGCGACCTCCTCGGCCGCCACCTCCTTGCGATACCGGGCATACGGGTTGTTCAGGCCGTGGCGGGCGTTCTTCACCTTGACCGCGGCGAAATCCTCGAGCGTGGCACCGTGCAGCGCCATCCGGCGGCGGGCGTAGAGCGCGAAGTAGATCGGGTTGGTCGCGCCGAGCAGGTGGAAGCGCAGCCAGTCGGGATCATCGCGGCGTTCACCGCCGACCGGCTGGAAGAAGCCCTTCGGGGTGGTGTCGGCGCCGATCACCAGCGCCACATCGGTCAATCCGGCCAGGATCTGCGCACGCGCATTGGCAATGGCCTGCGCACCCGAGGCGCAGGCGGCGTAACTGCTCGAGATCCGCGCACCCGACCAGCCCAGCGCCTGAGCGAAAGTCGCGCCCGCGACGAAGCCGGGGTACCCGTTGCGGATGGTGTCCGCGCCGGCGATGTACCCGACATCGAGGTGGTCGACCCCGGCATCGGCCAGCGCCGCACGCGCCGCGACCAGCCCGTACTCGACGAAGTTCCGCCCCCACTTGCCCCACGGGTGCATGCCCGCGCCGAGGACGGCGATGTCCCGATCGTTCGTGTCAGTCATTGACCGGCCTCCACATCCACACCGTGTGCTCTGCCTCGTCGTCCTCGTACAGCGTGCCCACGGCCAATTCCACCGGCATGCCCACGGCCAGATCGTCCACGGTGAACCCGCGCACCACCTGTCCGAGAATCACCATCTGCTCGACCTCGAGCTCCACCGCCGCAACGACGTACGGCTCGAACGGATCGGCCGAGACATAGGGCGCGGGCGGCTTGTACCGGGCGTCCGCGTACGACCAGATCCGGCCACGCGTGGAAAACAGGTATTCGGCCAGCTCGGAGCCGTCCTTCGCACCGGCACAGCGCGGGTTGCGACAGGCCAGCGTGTTCCGCGGGAAATACGGTGTGCCGCAATCCTTGCACCGGCTCCCCTTGAGCCGCACCACACCGTCGTCCGCAGTGAACCAGTCAGCCACAGCGGGGCGTTGTTCTTTCTGCACAACCCCGACGGTATAGGAACACGTTCTACTTTGGGGCCGAATTCCACTCCGCGAATCCGCGCCCGGAGGTACCGTGACTCCGGATGGAGGATGCCCCGACACCCTCGAGTCGATCTGGAGTACCACAACGCGATGGGCACCAAAGCCATTGACCCGCAGTCGATCCGCAACGTCACCCTCCTCGGAGACCCCGCCGACACCGCCCGACTGGCCCACCACCTGCGCTGCGGTTCCGGCAACCGCACCTCCAGCCCCGCGACCACGCTCCACTGGGCAACAGACGGCGTCGAGCACACGATCCGCCTCGCCGAACTGTCCACCCGAGCCCCCATCGCCGCCCTGCAGCGCTCCATCCGAGTAGCCGACGGCGTGATCGCAGTGGTCGATGCGTCCACAAGCCTCGCCCCCCGCCTCGAAACCATGCTCCGCGTAGCCGACGACCACCAGGTCGCCCGTCTCTGCCTCATCATCGGCCCCGACCACCCCGACGCCGACTTCGACCGCTGCGTCCGCACCATCGCCGACACCCGCGGCGCAGCCCCCCTCCCCCTCCAGATCCCCATCACCCCCGGCCCCGACCGCGAGGGCCTCATCGACCTGATCGCCCTCTGGTCCCTCGAGCCCCTGGCCGCCGAAATCTATGCCAACCACTGGAAACTCGCCGAACCCTGGCACCGCCATCTCGCGACAACGGTGACAGCCCAACGCCCCAGTTCCGCGACCCCCATCACCCATCCAGAACTCCCCCGCGACCAGCTACATCACCGAATCCGCCACGCCACCCGCATAGGCGACACAATCCCCATCCTCTGCCACTCCGACACCCTCACCCCACTCCTGGACGCCATAGTCCGCTACCTCCCATCCCCATTGGACGTCTGCCAACCAGAACACGCCCTCGACTACTGACCGACGCCGCGCCCTCGCCGCGAATCAGCGCAGTTCATGAACAATCTTCACCGCTGCGGACTCCATCGATTCGGTGGGGATGCGGTGCGCTGTCATGCGCCGAACACGCGGCGGTCGAGGGCGGCCACGACCCTCGGATAGAGCTCCGGGAAGAGCCGGACCGCGTAGTCGAGCACCTGTGCGTCGCGGCCCACCCGGATGCGCGGCGAGCCGGCGGCGACGCCGTCGAGGATGATGTTCGCGGCATCGGAAGGCAGCATCCGCAGCAGTCTCCGGTTGTAGAAATCCACCCGCTTACGTTGGGCGGCAGTGAGATCGACCCCGCGGGCCGACGCGTCGGCGAGGTTGCCGGAGGCGATGCCGGTCTTCACGCGCACGGGGTGAACCGTGGTCACCTTGACCGGGTGGCGGGGAGCTCGATGCGCAGGGCCTCGGTGAAGCCGCGGACGCCGAACTTGCTGGCGCAGTACGCGGTCAGCGTCGGCTGCGCCAGATAGCCGTTGAGGCTGGAGATATTGATGACGTGCCCGTCGCCGGACGCGATCAGGTGGGGAAGAAATGCCTTGGTGCCGTTGATGACTCCGCAGAGATTGATCGCGATGACCCGGTCGTAGTGGTCCCAGTCGCTGTCGAGCGTGGTGCTTCCGGCGCCGGCGATACCGGCATTGTTGTAAATCTGGTGGACGGCGCCGAAGTGTCCGCTGACGTCGTCGGCGTAGGCGAGCACCGCGTCGCGGTCGGCCACATCGACTGTCGCGCAGTGCACTTCGGCTCCGACCGCGGTCACCAGGTCGCGGGTGTGAGCCAGGCCCGGCTCGTTGACGTCCGAGGCGGCGATGGCGGCGCCGCGGCGCGCGAGCTCGAGCGTCAGGGCGCGGCCGATCCCGGAACCGGCGCCGGTGACGACGGCAGCCTTGCCCCTGAACCCGTCACCTGCGGACAGCCCGGCGCTCATGCGGGCACTGACACGGCGGGCTGGGCCGGACGGGTCGCGACCGGGGTTTCGAAGTGCAGCTCGGGATCGAGGATGCTGCCTTTCCGCAGGATGTGCACGTCGTCCTGGTAGTTCATCGACGTCCGCCACGGCATCCGATCGCCCTGGGTGGGCAGCTGGTCGAGGACGCGCTGGATGTAGCCCGCGGCGAAGTCGAGGAACGGCCGGGTCGGCATGGTCTTGTCGGCGACCTCGGCGCGCGCGATCCGGTAGCCGTGCTCGTCCATGTGGGCCAGCAGGCGACAGAAGTGCTCACACAGCAGGCCGATCTTCAAGGTCCACGACGAGTTGGTGTAGCCGATGGCGTAGGCCAGATTCGGCACTCCCGACAGCATCAAACCCTTGTACGCCATGGTGTTCGGCAGCTCGATCGAGCGGCCGTCCACGGTCACCGGGATACCGCCGAACGCCTGCACGTTCAGGCCCGTGGCCGTGACGATGATGTCGGCGCGACCTGGCCGGCGCCGACCCCGAGATAGTCGAAGCGCTCACCACCTACATCGAAGAACAGTGCAGCATCGCCCGCACCGCGGACCGCCTGTACACCCACCGCAGCACCGTGGTCCGCCGCCTGGCCCGAGCCGGGGAACTCCTGCCCCGCCCCCTCGGAACCAACACCATCGCCGTCGGCGCAGCCCTCGACGTCCTCCGCTGGACGCGCTGACTGCCCCGCGAAGATCGCCTCACGAAAAACCGTGGCAGACAGGCATATTCAAGAGACACCCCAACAGAATTCGGCCCCGATCCCGCCGTCGAGATCGGGATCGCCCACGCAGCCATCGAACGCAAACATTTCGCCGACTACCGGGTAGGTGCTCGACAAATACCCAATCGGCTGAAACCCGATTTCGCGTAAGCTGAAAGCGGAACGCGCCGCACTGGTCACGCGGCGACCGGAAACTACTCGCATCGAGGTGAAAGAAACATGGCCTCCGATGTTTCGCTACAGCCCAGGTGAACCGGGCCCAGGTAATTCGTTTCGCCAGCAGACGAGAACGCCAGTAGTTTCTGGTTACATCCTGCTCGGGCCGGGCCGCACCCGGAAGTAAGAACAAAGAAGAAAGTACGATCATGCGTAGAGCAACGGCGCTCTTCGCCGCATTACTGTTGGCCATCCTCTTTTCCATCACCTACGCGACGAGCCCGACGGCTCGGGCCGTCGGCTGCGTCGGCGACTGGGCCATCGGAATCGGCGGCTCAGGCGACCCATCGGTGTTCGCTCCGTACGTCGATCAGTCCGTCGGCTACAACGCCGCCGACCCGATGTCGGCGTTGAACGAAATCGATCGGCTCTTTTGGTCCCACCGCACTGAATGTCCGCGCGATCACATCCGTTTGATCGGGCACAGCGAGGGCGCGGGCATACTCCACGCCTGGGTCACCGCCCACCAAGATGCCGGCAATGCGAACGCCATCCTGCTATCGGATCCCAAACGCGCTCCGGGACCCGGTTCAGGTGGACTGTCCTCGACTCCCGGTAATTGGCTCATCGGCTATCCACTGGCCGGCGTCGACGATTGGTTCGGCAACATCCCGGTACTCACCGTATGCAACCACGACGACGAAATCTGTGACACATCGGCTGGTTGGTTGGGCTACGTGTTCGCGGGTGCGCACGATCGCTACGATTTCAACGTCTGGGACTACGGCGATTGGAATTCCGGCATCTGGTACCGGTAATCGACGATTTGAGGTATCAGAATCGGCGTCGACGACCGAAATACCCACCGGCAGAGGGATTCCCGCGTGTTCGGACAGAACGTGGATCTTCGAGCCGGATTTGCCAGGGTCCAAGGGAGACTATGCCTGGGGCCCGTTTCGAGGCCCACGCCATTGTGGACCGTCATCGGCGTCGTTGCCGGACGGCGGGGTGTCGAGCACCCACACCTGAAACGGGCAGTCGGGAAGAACTGGATCGGCGTGCAATTCTGATCGGTCCGTCGCTTGCTCGCCGTGGCCGCGGTGGTCCGTGCATCCTGAGGTACTTTCGGTCACTGTCCGGCGAACAATCGTTCACATGGCAGGCGAGGCAGCAGCCGACGGTCATCTATGGCGTCACACATCAATTCGATTGTGCACCAATGCTGGTGCCTCCAATCGTTGATCAAGTTGCGTACCGCTGCTGCGGTGGCCATGTAGTCGAAGATCGAACCAGCCAGCCAAATCCGCACGTGGACATCACTTTTAGGTGGAAGCCATCCTTCGGCGGTCATAGCCGATCGCCTTCCTCAGGCATTACCGTGTCCACCTTTCCGGACGAGGCACAGTTCGTTGTGCCAGGCGAACGAGTCCCGGAGCGGGCCGGGCCAAAACGGACTCGGTATCTGCACTCGCGGAATCAGCGGGCGTGCTGACTAGATCCTCAGCGTCGGTTTGCTGAAAGCCCTTGGTTCTTCAGCTGCGCCGCGTCGAACCACATGGTGGTGGTTGGTTGACAGCCCGATGCGCACGCAGCAATGGGAGCGGGGTTTCAAAATCAGGTCCATCGCGACGGTCGACACTGCGGTTGCGGCGGAATGAGTTTGGTCCAGAAGTCATGGCGCACTGCGTCCCATAACTTGTTCATTTCCGGAAGGAGTTCTCGTACTTGTGCGAGATCGGGAAAGTCCTCGGGGCCGAAGGATACGATCGGCGTGGCACGGGATACCTCGTGGACGGCGACGATAGAGATCAGGTGATCCTGAAACAGCCGCCATGTCGCACGTAATCCTTCGACTTCGGTTCGCCGCATATCATCCATGTTTTGCTTCCAACTCGTCGATTTTGTTCCAGTGCGTTTTCGACCATTGCCAATGTGAACCTCCTGCTGATTCTGATTTCAGGAATACTATCGGCCGGGTCGAGTCCCGGCATAAACGAGAAAAGGCAACATTCCCTTATATTCGCAACTCATAGGCATACCGGGATCGAGCGAAGTCTGCGATTGGAACTACCCGATGGCGCTCGCCAGCGCTGGCGCCACCTGCTGCGGGCGGGAACGGCGGCCGCTGATCGTCTGGAGTAATTCCGCACGCGCTCGACCACACTCCGATCACCTGCGGTATGTGTGGGCAACCAACGCCGAACGCAGGTGCCACAGCCCGCCCGCCTGGGTGGGATCGAACCCTGTGAGCTGACCGATCCGCTTGAGCCGGTAGTCCACGGTGTTGGCGTGTACGTGCAGTAGCCGCGCGGTGCGCTGGCGGTTCAGGTCGTGCGCGATATGGACCTGCAGGGTCTCCAGCAGTTCCGGATACTCGTCCAGTGGATCGAGCAGCGACCCGAGATGTTCGCGGGCGGGGCCGGGGCGGGTGAGCTGGTATTCCAGCGCTAGATCGTCGAAGTGATACAGGCCGGGCGCCGACCCCAGCCGGGTGACCATGTCCAGCAGTTCGTGGGCTTGATCTGCCGCGGTGGGCACGGTGCCGGTAGAGGCGGTGACCTCGGTGGCGGTGATGTGCACGCGGGCCGCCCGCGACAGCTGCCCGATCAGCTCCTTCAGAGCGCCCTTGGTGATGTGATCGGCGGGTATGAGCAACGTGCCGCCGTCGATCGACAGCAGCGACAGCACGGTGTCGTCGCAGCGCGTGGCCAGTTCCGCCTGCACACGCCGGAGTTTGCGGCGGGCAACGACTTTCGCGTCCAGCATCGGGTTGGACTCGTCCGGATGAGCCGGAATGGCCAGGGCTATCACGCGATAGCGGTCGGAGATGTCGATGCCACACTCGCGGGCCATAGTAGAGGTGGGGTGCCCCCCGAGCAGCGCCGAGGTGAGCGTGTGCACCGCGGTGTGGTGCTCCGACACGACCGCGCGCAGTTCGCGCACATAGGCCGCCGAGACCGCCGTGGTCATGGTGTCGAGCATTTCGACGACAAGTTTGGCGCCGTCGAGGATGCTTTGGTAGTCGGCCGTGCTGAGGGTGAGCATCGGCTCGGTGTCAGCTGAGCCGGAGGCACGCTGCTCGGCCAATGCGGTGGATACCACCAGGTCGAAGCCGATCTTGAAGCCCTCGTGGATAGCGTGGTGAATGGTGCCGATGGGCACGCCTTCGCGAGCCCATTGTGCCGCAGCGTTCTGGAGCTGCCCGGTCTTCTCCGGAATGTTGCTACCGTCCAGCATGCTGACTGCCAGTTCCAAGCACACGCGGGTGATGACGGTGATGTCGCCATGGATCGCGTCACCAGGCAGGGTGCCGCAGGGGGCGACGGTTTCGACGAAATGCCCGACCATCTGCCGCGACAAGGCCCGCACGTCCTTCAATGGCAACGACATGGGCCGGCCGGATACAGTGAGTCCTTGCCGTCGGGCGAAGGTGACAGACATGGTCGAACTTCCTTCCATCCCCCGTTAACTGCACTATTGCACCAGCGTAACCAGCACAGGATTCGAGAGAACGGTTTACTCCGGGTAACGTGATATTTCGGTAAGAGCGGTTAGTAAGGGATAGTGATAGTTCACAATCGGCCGGCTGAACCGCGACCGAATGGCAACCGGCGAGATCGACGGCATGGATCCACATCTCTCACGTACGGCAGCAGGTACGGTGTGACCTGCACCGTGCGGAGCTGGTCGACCATGCGATCAATGTAAGGTTTGTTTCCCTAATCAACGTCCAGCTGGTCTGCCGCTTTGCATCTCGCTTACAGGTCGATTGAGGCCGCCCGAATGTCGTGCGTCAGTCCATCACGGAATGGCCCCGCACGTCGGGCTGAAGCCCCCGGAAGCGCTGCCCAAGAAACAGGGGGCGCTCAATCTCGTTTAAAGCAAATACATTTCACATATCTTCGGCCCGTGAACACCGAGAACCCCACGGTCCGGACCGGACTGACAGCCCACGCACCATTCCTGAACGTCAAGGCGCTGTCCCGCAAAGGACTCAGCACCATCGCCGTAGCGGCCGCCGCAGCAGCCGCGCTCGTTACGGGAGCAGCCCCAGCATCGGCCGACATCGTCTCCGTCCAGGCGGGTAGCCGCACCACCGAGGGCGGGTTCCAGGCGGCATACATCGGTGTGGGAGCGACGACCTCGACTCCGGTGACGATTGTGGTCAACGGAGTCACGCTGGGGGGCAGCCCATTTGCGCTGAAACCAGCCAACGGCGCCAATGGCGTCAATTACGTCGTCACCATCGAACTCAGCCTGGCAGCCGGCGACCAGCACATCGTCGCCTCGCAGAAGAATGCCGATGGCACGACCAGCCAGCAGTCCACCGACTTCAGGTCCAACGGCACCACCGGAAGCTCCGTCATCCCGAACCCGATCGAAACGATCCTGAACGGCTTTCAGACCGGCAGCACCGGCGGCCACGTCGTGGTGTTCGGCATGCAGTAGCTAGGTGATGGACTCGCGAACGACGAATCCCCGGCCATCCCGCAACCCCCGCGCCGAAGACGAGTACGAGCTGTAAGAACCGTACTGCCGAGGAGTTCGGGACACGCCGACGATCCGCAGTCCCGTTCAGCCCCAACGAGATCCGCACGTCAACACTGACCACGACTCCGAACAACGAAACCGGTGTGACGCCATGCCGTCCGAGATTTCTGGAGCGGCTGCGTTTGGCGTCGAAACCTCTACGGCGGTAGATGTCGTTTGCAAACGCACTGTCATGGCTCCCCTTTGGTCAAGACGTCGATGTGGGTGCGGAGTTACGTTGTTTGGTGAGTCCGGGATGTGGCTTGTCCGAAGGATCGGTGTGCGGGTTCGAGCCGGTCGCGCTGGAGTCAGCAGTTGTTCCCAATTGCCTTCCCGGGCCTGCTGATTCGCTTCTGTCTTGGTCAGCGACCGTGCAGGCGAAGACGGCGTTCGACAGCCGCCGCTTCAAAGCCCGCACTGCTTCCATCGAGGTCTTCCCGGCCAGACGTTTGCGGTCCCGGTGAGCATGCCCGGCATCGGGGTGCCGGGTCGCCTCGTCCGCGCAGGGGCGCCGCTACAGCAGGTTCAGAAGCTCCTCGGGCATGCGTCAATCCGCACAACACAGCGGTACGCGAGCTCGCGGACAGCGAGTGGGAAAACCTCCGGGGCATCCTCGGCTGAGCCGAGAGCCCCCACGTTTGCCCCACGCATTCGATCATGGGGGGAGTCAGCAGGTCGATTGACCTGCACAAACAGAGTGGGCGCAGAGGGGATCGAACCCCCGACCGCTGGTGTGTAAAACCAGTGCTCTACCGCTGAGCTATACGCCCCAACTGCCCGGGCGGGGCCCGGGGTCGGATCGGTGCGCCGGATGTGGATGTCCGGGCAACGGGTTATGAATCTAGTGTGGCGAGGGCTTTTTCCCAAGCGTGCTGGTCACGGGGCTCGCCGGGGCCGTTCATCTCGGCGAAGCGGACGATGCCGTCCTTGTCGACGACGAAGGTGCCGCGGTTGGGGTAGCCGGATTTTTCGTTGAAGACGCCGTAGGTCTGGGCTACGGCGCCGTGCGGCCAGAAGTCGGAGAGGAGGGGGAAGGTGTAGCCCTGTTCGGCTGCCCAGATCTTGTGGGTGGGCGGCGGGCCCACGGAGATGGCGAGGATCTCGGCGTTGTCGTTCTGGAACTTGGGGAGTTCGTCCCGGACCTTGCAGAGTTCGCCCTGGCAGATACCGGTGAAGGCCAGGGGGTAGAAGACGATCAGGACGTTCTTCTCGCCGCGGAAGCTCGACAGCGTGACTTCCTGATTGTTCTGGTCCTTCAGCGTGAAGTCCGGTGCGACCGAACCGACCTCGAGCGGCATACCTTCCCCTCCATCCTCATGTCCTGAGCGCAGCACCGAGCGACGCGGCGTGGAGACACGCGGAATCCACCGTTGTCACTCGGCTTACCTGAAACCTTAGTGGAGGCCTCAGCGCTGCTTGGAAGGTGTCTTGGGCTGGGTGAGTTTGGTGCCCGTCCAGGTGCCCAGGGAGACCGGGGTGGTCGCGGTGAGGCCGGCGGGGGTCGCCGACTCGCCGATTTCGCTCGGATCGACATGGCCGGGTTGACCGGTCTTGGGGGTGAGCACCCAGACGACGCCGTCGTCGGCGAGCGGGGTGATCACGTTGAGCAGCTCGTCCACCAGGTCACCGTCACCCTCACGCCACCACAGCAGCACGACGTCGACCACCTCGTCGGTGTCTTCGTCGAGCAGCTCGGAACCGGTGGCTTCCTCGATCTCGGCGCGAAGCGCGTCGTCGGTATCTTCGTCCCAGCCCAGTTCCTGAACCACCATGTCGTGTGAAATGCCAAGCTTCTGAGCGTAGTTCTGCGCGTCCGCCGCGGCGACCACGGTGGTGTCCTCCTCAACTCCCGACAATAGGTAGTTGCAAGCGAACATGGTAAAAGCCCCCAGCGCAAGCCGATCGGCCGAAATCGCACCCTAAATGTCGTATGTGAGACCGTTGAGATCCATTGGACAGCCCGGTTTCACACCGTGTGAACGGTCCGATTCACTTGGCCGGGCAGGCGTTCCGGACCGCGGTCAGAGCATCGTTGACCTTGCGACTCGCGTCGTTGAGCGGCGCCACCGACGAGCTGGTCGTCATCTTCCGCACCTCCGCGGCCAGCGACCGCGCCGCGCTCACATAGTCGGTGAACTTCTGCCCCAGATCCGCCTGCAGGTCGGCGCCCGACGCACCCACCTGAGTCTCGACCGTCTTCGCGGCGTCCTCGAGCGCGGACGCCGCCGTGTCGCGTTTGGCGATCTGGTCGGCCGCGCTCCCGTCGTGCGCGTCGACGAATTCGTTGTAGCGATCGACAGCGGTCCCGGTGATCTTGCGGAACGGATCGCAGTTGTCGGCGGTCGCCTTGGCGGTCGCAGCGGCCGCCTTCGAGGAGGCGGCGGCCGCCGAGGACGACGCGGCCGCGGCCTTGTACGACGTCACCTCAACCTGATTCGCGGTCGGAGTACCCTCGACCGTGTTCGCGCACCCGGCCAGTACCAATCCCCCCGCCACCGCCGCGGACGCGCACACCAGTCCGAACCCCCGAGGGTTCAGCAGCTTCACTTGGTTCCTCCCCGATCCAGCCCGGCGGTGTTGGATGGCGTCGCGAGCGGCGCGATTCCCTGCGCAACCGTACTGGATTTCCGGCTGACATGATGACCTGGGCCGCATCATCGGCAAGGATGTGAGATGCGCCCCAGACCAATCGTTACGGGTATGCCGCCCACCAGCGGATATCCGGGGTATTGACGCCACACCAGATGTCCCACCCCATGTGTACGAGGAGCAAACGTCTTGACCGACTTGATGCACCCGACTTCGTCGAATTCCACCAATGGATCGACACGCAAATCCCCGGCGGGAGGCCGGGTTCGAGTGATTCGCGAGGGGGTGGCGTCATACCTGCCGGACATCGACCCGGAGGAGACCAGTGAATGGCTCGACTCCTTCGACGAAATGCTCACCCGCGAGGGCCCCGGCCGCGCCCGCTACCTCATGCTGCGCCTGCTCGAACGCGCCGGTGAGCGCCATGTCGCCATCCCCGCGCTGACCTCCACCGACTACGTCAACACCATCCCCACCGAGAACGAGCCGTGGTTCCCCGGCGACGAGGAGGTGGAGCGCCGCTTCCGCGCCTACATCCGCTGGAACGCCGCGGTCATGGTGCACCGCGCCCAGCGGCCGGGAATCGGTGTGGGCGGCCACATTTCGACCTACGCGTCCTCGGCGGCGCTCTACGAGGTCGGTTTCAACCACTTCTTCCGCGGCAAGGACCACGCGGGCGGCGGCGACCAGGTGTTCATCCAGGGCCACGCCTCCCCCGGCATCTATGCCCGCGCCTTCCTCGAGGGCCGCCTCACCACGGACCAGATGGACGGCTTCCGCCAGGAGTACAGCCACGGCGGTCCGGGCCACGGCCTGTCGTCCTATCCGCACCCGCGCCTGATGCCGGACTTCTGGGAATTCCCCACGGTGTCAATGGGTCTGGGCCCGATGAACGCCATCTACCAGGCCCGCTTCAACCACTACCTGCACGACCGCGGCCTCAAGGACACCTCGGATCAGCACGTCTGGGCGTTCCTCGGCGACGGCGAGATGGACGAGCCGGAGTCGCGCGGCCTGATCCAGGTGGCGGCCAACGAGGGCCTGGACAACCTGACCTTCGTCATCAACTGCAACCTGCAGCGCCTCGACGGCCCGGTTCGCGGCAACGGCAAGATCATTCAGGAGCTGGAGTCGTTCTTCCGCGGCGCCGGCTGGAACGTCATCAAGGTGGTCTGGGGCCGGGAGTGGGACGCCCTGCTGCAGGCCGACCGCGACGGCGCGCTGGTGAACCTGATGAACAGCACGCCCGACGGCGACTACCAGACCTACAAGGCCAATGACGGCGCCTACGTGCGCGAGCACTTCTTCGGCCGCGACCCGCGCACCAAGGAACTGGTCAAGGGCCTGTCGGACGCCGAGGTCTGGAACCTCAAGCGCGGAGGCCACGACTACCGCAAGATCTACGCCGCCTACGCCGCGGCCATGGCGCACAAGGGTCAGCCGACGGTCATCCTGGCCAAGACCATCAAGGGCTACGGCCTGGGCAAGCACTTCGAGGCCCGCAATGCCACGCACCAGATGAAGAAGATGACCCTCGACGATCTGAAGGCGTTCCGCGACGTGCAGCGCATTCCGATCACCGACGCCGAGCTCGAGGCCAACCCGTACCTGCCGCCGTACTACCACCCCGGCCAGGACGCGCCCGAGATCCAGTACATGATGGATCGCCGCAAGCAGCTGGGCGGCTTCGTCCCCGAGCGCCGCACGCTGGCAAAGCCGCTGCAACTGCCCGGAGACGAGGCCTACCGTTCGGTCCGCAAGGGTTCGGGCAAGCAGTCGGTGGCCACCACCATGGCCTTCGTGCGCCTGATGAAAGAGCTGTTGCGCGACAAGGAGATCGGCAAGCGCATCGTCCCGATCATCCCCGACGAGGCCCGCACCTTCGGTATGGACTCGTGGTTCCCCTCGTTGAAGATCTACAACCGCAACGGCCAGTTGTACACATCGGTCGACGCGGATTTGATGCTTGCCTACAAAGAGTCGAGCATCGGCCAAATCCTGCACGAGGGCATCAACGAGGCCGGTTCCACCGCGAGCTTCACCGCGGTCGGCACCTCCTACGCCACCCACGGCGAGCCGATGATCCCGCTCTACATCTTCTATTCGATGTTCGGCTTCCAGCGCACCGGTGACGGCCTGTGGGCGGCAGCGGATCAGATGGCGCGCGGTTTCGTGCTCGGAGCTACCGCCGGGCGAACCACGCTCACCGGTGAGGGCCTGCAGCACAACGACGGTCACTCGCTGTTGCTGGCGTCCACCAATCCGGCCTGTGTCGCCTACGATCCGGCCTTCTCCTTCGAGATCGCCCACATCGTGCGCGACGGCATGCGCCGCATGTACGGCGGCGGCGCGGTCGAGGGCTATCAGGAGGCGCTGCCCGGCACCGACCCCGAATCGCGTTCGGTGCACCACGAATTCGGCGGCGAGGACATCTTCTACTACATCACCCTCTACAACGAGCCCTACGTCCAGCCGGCCGAGCCGGAGAACCTGGACGTGGCGGGCCTGCTCAAGGGCATCTACCTGTACCGGCCCGGCGGTGCCGGCGACCTGCGCGCCAACATCCTGGTCGCGGGCGTCACCATGCCCGACGGCATGCGCGCACAGGAGATGCTGGCCCAGGAGTGGGGTGTGCAGGCCGATGTCTACTCGGTGACCTCGTGGGGTGAGCTGCGCAAGGAGGCCCTCGCGAAGGAGATCGCCAAACTCCGTCACCCCGACCAGGATCCGGGCCTGCCCTACATCACCGAGGTGCTGTCCAAGGCGCAGGGCCCGGTCGTCGCCGCCTCCGACTGGATGCGCGCGGTGCCCGACCAGATCCGCCAGTGGGTGCCGACCGAATACATCACCCTCGGTACGGATGGTTTCGGATTCTCCGACACCCGCCCGGCCGCGCGCCGCGTCTTCAACGTGGATGCCGCGTCCATCGTGGTCGCCGCGCTGCAGGGTCTCGCTGCTCAGGGCCGGATTTCACCCGCCACGGTGGCCGAGGCGGCACGCCGCTACGCCATCGACGACGTGAACGCCGCGCCCAAGGCGGCACCCGGTACCGAAGGCGGCGACGCATAACCGAACATAAATACCGTGGAACGTAAACCGCCGAGGCCGCGCCGGATCAACGAAGAGGGCACCTCCTCCCACGAGGTCTATCTCCCGACCGGCGCGCTCTCCCCGAATCGGCAGACGCGCGACCCGCTTCCGGACACCCTCCTGAAACGGGTCAAGCAGTTCTCCGGTCGCCTGTCCACCGAGGCCGTGGCCTCGATGCAGGATCGGTTGCCGTTCTTCGCCAATCTGGACGCCGCCCAGCGGGCCGGCGTCCAGATGCTGGTGCAGACGGCGGTGGTGAACTTCCTGGAGTGGCTGCAGGACCCGGAGTCGGATATCCGCTTCAGTCTCGATGCCTTCCAAGTGATTCCGGACGATCTGGCGCGGCGGCTGACGCTGCGCCAGACCGTCGACATGGTCCGGGTGGCCATGGAGTTCTTCGAGCAGTGGCTGCCGGCCCTGGCGCGCAACGACCGTCAGCTGGTGGCGCTCACCGAGGCGGTGCTGCGGTACGGGCGGGAGCTCGGCTTCGCCGCCGCCTCGGTGTACGCCTCGGCCGCGGAGTCGCGCGGCGCATGGGACACCCGATTGGAGGCCCTGGTCGTCGATGCCGTGGTGCGCGGCGACACCGGCCCCGAGATGCTCTCCCGTGCGGCCACTCTCAATTGGGACGCGACCGCCCCCGCGACGGTCCTTGTGGGCACACCGCCCAAGGATCAGGTGGCTGTTGTCAGTTCCGTACATAGTGTGGCCGGCCGGCACGGCCGCAACGCGCTCGCCGTGGTGCAGGGTTCGCGGCTGGTGATGGTAGTCAGTGGACATCTCGGCGACCCGATGTATCCGTCGCAGTTCCTGGCGGATCTGCTCGCCGAGGCCTTCTCCGAGGGCCCGGTGGTGATCGGCCCGACCATGCGGGCGCTGTCCGCCGCGCACGTCAGCTCGGTGGAGGCGATGGCCGGCATGGAGGCCGTGGTGGGCTGGCGGGGTGCACCACGCCCGGTGCACGCCTCCGAACTCCTGCCCGAACGCGCCCTGCTCGGCGACCGCGCGGCCATAGACGCCCTGAACGAGCACCTCGTGCTACCGTTGGCCGCCGCCAGCGCCGATCTATCGGACACGCTGGACGCCTATCTGGATTGCGGTGGAGCCGTCGAGACCTGCGCCCGCCAGCTGTTCGTTCATCCAAATACGGTGCGCTATCGACTCAAGCGAATCGCCGACATCACGGGCCGGGATCCGATGAACCCGCGTGATGCCTATGTGTTACGTATCGCGGCCACAGTAGGTCGGCTGACACGAACCCGTAACGAATCACCCACTCCTGCCACCGATATGACTCCCGTCACAGATCCTAAGGATGGGGTGTAACGAGATTCGGGCATCGGGCGATCCGGACAGCCCACGTGGTCTTTTGTGGACTCCTCACAAAACTGCCAAGCAAGCTTCATTCGCGCCGACATCTCGTGAGAGCGGCCTCACAGTGTTTTCTTGAGTCGTGATCGCATTGCTCGCCCCTGGACAGGGCTCTCAGACTCCCGGCATGCTCACCCCTTGGCTCGAACTTCCCGGCGCTGCGGACCGCATCGCGCTGTGGTCGAAGGCCTCGGGGCTGGACCTGCTGCGGCTGGGCACGACTGCGACCGCCGATGAAATCGTCGACACGGCCGTCACCCAGCCGCTCGTCGTCGCGGCTGCCCTCATGGCTTTCGCGGAAATCCCGCAGGATTCGCTTCCCGCGGATACAGTCGTCGCCGGACACTCGGTCGGCGAATTCGCCGCCGCTGCCGTCGCCGGAGTCATCTCCGCCGATGACGCGGTGGTCCTGGCCGCCATCCGCGGAGCGGAAATGGCCAAAGCTTGCGCACTCGAGCCGACCGGTATGTCCGCGGTGCTCGGTGGTGACGAAGCGGAGGTACTCGCTCGTCTCGATGATCTCGGTCTGATTCCGGCCAATCGCAATGCGGTGGGTCAGATCGTGGCCGCGGGTAAGCTCGAGGCGCTCGAAGCCCTTGCCGCGAACCCGCCCGAAAAGGCCCGCGTCCGTGCACTTCCGGTCGCCGGCGCCTTCCACACCGCGTTCATGGCTCCCGCCCAGGACGCGGTCGCGGAGGCCATCGCCAAGATCGCGCCCAGCGCGCCGGTCCGGACCCTGCTGTCGAACTTCGACGGGCAGCCGGTCAGCTCCGGCCAGGACGCGGTCGACAAGCTCGCTGCCCAGGTCACACGCCCCGTGCGCTGGGATCTGTGCACTGAAACGATCCGTGCGGCAGGGGTTTCCGCGGTGGCAGAGTTGCCGCCGGCGGGCACCCTGGTCGGCATCGCCAAGCGGGAGCTCAAGGGCACCCCGAATCTGGCGCTGAAGACACCCGCGGACCTCCCCGCGCTCGCCGAACTCACCGCGGCAAGCTAGCTTGGCTCGCGGCCCGCTCCTATCAACGGCGATGGAGCAACCGGGTCGCAAACAATTGAAGAATCCACCCTCTACAGGAAATAAGAAGGGAGCCACCACAGTGGCCGCTCTGACCCAGGAACAGATCGTCGAAGAGCTCGGGAAGATCATCGAAGAGGTGACCGGTATCGAGCCCTCCGAGGTGACCATCGAGAAGTCCTTCGTCGACGACCTGGACATCGACTCGCTGTCGATGGTCGAGATCGCCGTCCAGACCGAGGACAAGTACGGCGTCAAGATCCCCGACGAGGACCTGGCGAGCCTGAAGACCGTTGGCGACGCGGTGGCGTACATCCAGAAGCTCGAGGCCGAGAACTCCGACGCGGCCGCTGAGCTGAAGGCCAAGTTCGGCGCCGAGGGCGAGTAGGAACCGACACCGTGACCACTCCTTCCACCTTGAACGGGAACTTTCCCAACGTCGTCGTAACGAGCATGGCGGCGACCACGTCGATCGCCGGTGACGTCGATGCGACGTGGAAGGGCCTCCTCAATGGCGAGAGCGGCATCGACACTCTCGAGGACGACTTCATTGCGGAGTACGACCTTCCAGTTCGAATCGGCGGCCACCTGAAGGTGTCGCCGGACACGCTGCTCGATCGGGTCGAGATCCGTCGCATGGCGTACGTCGAGCGACTGGCGACCGTGCTCGGTCGCGAGGTGTGGAAGAACGCCGGCTCTCCCGAGGTCGACCCGCTGCGGCTCGCCGTGGCCATCGGCACCGGTCTCGGCGGCGGCGACGCGCTGATCGATTCGGTGGACAAGCTGAAGAACGGCGGCTATCGCAAGATCTCGCCGCTCGCTGTTCAGATGGTCATGCCGAACGGCCCGTCCGCCGTGGTCGGACTCGAGCTCAAGGCCCGGGCGGGAGTGGTCACTCCGGTCTCGGCATGCTCGTCGGGTTCGGAGGCCATCGCCAACGCGTGGCGAATGATCGTCATGGGTGACGCCGACATGGTCGTCACCGGCGGTGTCGAGGGCTTCATCGACTCGGTGCCGATCGCCGCGTTCTCCATGATGCGGGCCATGTCGACCCGCAACGACGATCCGAAGGCGGCCTCGCGCCCCTTCGACAAGGATCGCGACGGCTTCGTCTTCGGCGAAGCGGGCGCGCTCATGGTCATCGAGACCGAGGAGCACGCCAAGGCTCGTGGCGCCACCATCCACGCCCGGCTCATGGGCGCGGGTATCACCTCCGACGGGTTCCACCTGGTGGCCCCCGATCCGGAGGGCAGTGGTGCGGCTCGCGCCATGCAGCGCGCGATGCAGACTGCCGGGTTGTCCCCCCAGGACATCACCCACATCAACGCCCACGCGACTGCCACCCCCGTCGGTGACACCGCGGAGGCCAACGCGATTCACAAGGCCGGCGTCAAGCATGCCTCGGTCTACGCACCCAAGTCGGCCCTGGGCCACTCGATCGGTGCCGTCGGCGCCCTCGAGTCGGTACTCACGGTGCTCAGCATCCGGGACGGCATCGTCCCCCCGACGCTGAACCTCGAGAACCAGGATCCGGCGATCGACCTGGATGTCGTGCATGGCGCGGCGCGCCAGCAGGACATCCAGTACGCGATCAACAACTCCTTCGGTTTCGGTGGGCACAATGTCGCGCTCGCCTTCGGCCGGTACTGACACGGATTCATCCCGGTAAACCGGAAATCCGGCTCAGCTTTACCGGTCAGTAAGACAAGCGGTCCCGGCGGGGGTTTTCGGATGGACGATCCCGCACCCGAAAATCCCCCCGGGACTTAGACATTCGCAGCCGCTCTCAGCGACCGCCTTTCCCCCATGAGGAGAGTTTGCGATGACCATAATGGCCCCCGCTCACGCCGACACCGCTACCGATCCCCGTGACCCGCTGGGTCGGTTGCAGCGCTTCTTCGATCCCGGAACCGTTCTCCCGCTCCACCCGCGCGACAAATCCGGTGTGCTCGCCGCCATCGGTGAGGTCGACGGCGTCCGCACCGTCGCCTACTGCTCCGACGCCACCGTGATGGGCGGCGCCATGGGCGTGGAGGGGTGCAAGCACATCGTCGACGCGATCGACACCGCCATCGATTCCAAGGTTCCCGTTGTGGGCCTGTGGCATTCGGGTGGCGCCCGGCTGGCGGAGGGCGTCGAGGCCCTGCACGCCGTCGGCCTGGTCTTCGAGGCCATGGTCCGCGCGTCCGGCCAGGTCCCCCAGATTTCCGTGGTGCTCGGCTTCGCCGCCGGCGGCGCCGCCTACGGCCCCGCGCTGACCGACATCGTCATCATGGCTCCGGAAGGCCGCGTCTTCGTGACCGGCCCGGACATCGTGAAGACGGTGACCGGTGAGAGCGTGGACATGGCGACCCTCGGTGGCCCGATCACCCACGGCAAGAAGTCCGGCGTCTGCCACATCGTCGCCGACGACGAGTCCGATGCCATGCACCGCGCCCGCCGCCTGGTCTCGATGTTCGCCGAGCAGGGCGAGTTCGACCTGGCCGCGGCCGCACACGGCGACGTCGACCTCAAGGCCATGATGCCGGAGTCGGCCAAGCGCGCCTACGACGTCAAGCCGATCATCCACGAGCTGCTCGACAACGTCGACGGCGAGAGCACCTTCGAGGAGCTGCAGGGCGGCTACGCCCGCTCCATGGTGGTCGGTCTGGGCCGGCTCGGCGGCCGCACCGTCGGTGTGCTGGCCAACAACCCGATCCGCCTGGGTGGCTGCCTCAACTCCGAAAGTGCCGAGAAGGCTTCGCGTTTCGTCCGCCTGTGCAACGCCTTCGGTATCCCGCTGATCGTCGTCACCGACGTGCCGGGCTACCTGCCGGGCGTCTCGCAGGAGTTCGAGGGCGTGGTGCGCCGCGGCGCCAAGCTGCTGCACGCCTTCGCCGAGGCCCGTGTCCCCCGCGTCACCCTGGTCACCCGCAAGATCTACGGCGGCGCCTACATCGCGATGAACGCCCGCTCGCTGGGCGCCACCGCCGTGTACGCCTGGCCGGGTTCCGAGGTCGCCGTCATGGGCGCCAAGGCCGCGGTCGGCATCCTGCACAAGAAGGCTCTCGCGGCCGCCCCGGAGGACGAGCGCGAGGCCCTGCTGGAGCGTCTGACCGAGGAGCACGAGCGCATCGCCGGTGGCGTCCAGCGCGCCATCTCGATCGGTGTCGTGGACGAGGTCATCGAGCCCGCCAAGACCCGCTCCACCATCGCCGCCGCCCTGGCCGCCGCCCCGGCGCGGCCGCAGCACAACAAGAACATTCCGCTGTAATCGGTTACACGGCAACGCGATAGCGGGCGGTCTCCTCGGAGACCGCCCGCTTTTCGTTGGCCGGGAACAGGTTTCGCTGTCAGGCGGGGGGAATGTTGGCGTTGTGGTGGAAGACGTTGTCGGGGTCCCAGGCGGACTTGAGGGCGACCAGGCGAGAGTACTTGTCGCCGTAGGATTCCCGGATACGGTGCTCGTCGTGGTCGACGAGGAAGTTGACGTATCCGGCGCTGGAGCGCGCGTGGGGGCGCAGGGCGGCCCAGAAGTCACGGGCCCACTCACGTTCGGCCGGGAAGTCGTCGGGCTCGGTGCTGAGGGCGTTGATGTTGATCGCCCAGCACGGTTGGCGGGAGCCGCCGAATGCGGTGTTGGCGTTGGGGATCCCGCAGTAGGCACCGCGGAGCGGGAAGATCGGGACCAGGGAGTCGACGAGGCTGCGCCGCGGGAAATGGTCGACGAGGGTGGCGAGCACCTCGTCGGTGAGTTCGTCCACGTAGAGCGACTTCTCGTAGGCGAACAGGCCCGGCGGGGAGGATTCGTCGAACATCTGCTGCAGGGCGGTGTACGGGATCGGTGTGACGAGTTCCCAGGCCGGAGTGGGAGCCACGGCTCGCAGGGGTGCGACAACGGCCTCCAATTCCTGTGGCTCCCCGAATCCGATCACGACAACCACGAATCCGGGGCGGCCCTGGTGCTCTTCGGGCACGAAGGGCTCGGGCGGGCCGCTGACCGCCAGGATCGCGGCGCAGTAGCCGGTGGGGAGGGACGCGATCAGATCGCGTCCGGTGGCGAGCCCGGCGACGGCGTCGGCGGGCGTCCAGCAGAGCATGGCCAGTTGCCCGATCGGCGGCAGGTCGTGCAGTGCGAAGGTGAAGGCGGTGACGATGCCGAAGTTTCCGCCGCCGCCGCGCAGCGCCCAGTACAGATCGGGATTCTCGTCCGGAGCGGCGGTCACGACACAGCCGTCGGCGGTGACCACCTCGGCGGAAGCCACACTGTCGCAGGTCAATCCGGCGCGCATGGTGAGCCAGCCCATGCCACCGCCGAGGGTCAGCCCGCCGATGCCGGTGCTGCTGATGAACCCGCCCGTGACCGCGAGCGCGTGCTCGGTGGTGGCGGCGTCGACCTGCGCCCAGGTGCAGCCGCCGCCGCAGCGGGCGAGCTTGGTGACCGGGTCCACCGCGACCGAATCCAGTGCGCGCAGGTCGATCATCATGGCGCCGTCGGCCACCGCGTGCCCCGCGTAATTGTGGCCGCCGCCGCGCACCGTCAGATCCAGGTTGCCCGTGCGCGCGGCCAGCACCGCGGCCGCCGCTCCGGCCGGACTGGCCGGCCGGACGATCACCGCCGGCCTGCGATCGAAGCATCCGTTCCAAACCTGCCGCGCCACATCGTATTCCGGCTCTCCCGGGGCGATGACCTCGCCGTCGACGCTCGTCCGCAAGCCTTCGATATCGATCCCGACAATGGTCATGGTCCCGCTCCTCCGATGGTTTCCGCCGCCACGGCGAACCTTGGGCCATGTCCCGTGACGGCACCGGACCATCGGCGCCGCACCGTATCGACAGCCATCGGTGTCCTGCCGCTACCCCGGCGTTACGCACGGGAGACGCCGGGGGTTCATCGCGGATCCCGCGTCAGGACTGGAGGCGGATCTTCTCGGCGGACTCGTTCTGGCTGGCGCATTCCTGATAGGGATTGGGGTTGGCGGGGCGTTCGCCGCAGACCCAGCGGACGGTGCCGACGGTGACGGCGATGTCGCCGGTGGATTGTTTCGCGCGCTGGTCGGCGTAGGCGGTGACGACGGAGAGCGCGGTGGGGCAGAAGCCGGCGCCCTTGGCGGTGGAGACCACGACCGCCAGGCCCCAGGGGCCGGCGCCGCACTGCACGGCCTCGTGGCCCGCGGCCGGGAAGGCGGCGGCGGAGCTGGCGGGCTGGGACGAGGGGCCGGAGGCGACGGTGGGGCTGTTGTCGTTGCAGGCGGTGAGGGCGAAGGCCGCCGCCATGGCCAGGGCAGTACCCGCGGTCGCTGTGGTCCGCACGAATCCTCCTCGTATCAGCCGACGTCGCGGCGCAGCCAGGTGACTTCCGCGCCCTCGCCGCCGAGGCGGTAGGGCTCGAGGATATCGTCCCAGGCGGTGCCGAGGGCGCGGTCGATCTCCGCGGCGATCTCGGCGGCGGAGCCGCGGCCATGGGCGCGGACCTCGGCGACGATGGCGCGCAGGCGCATCTCACCGACCATGACGTCGCCGCAGGCGCCGGTGGCGCCGCTCCAGAGGCCGAGGCCGGGGACGAAGCTGAAGCGGGCGCCGTCGACGCCCTCGCTGGGATCCTCGGTGACTTCGAAATACAGCACGGGCCAATCTCGCAACGCTCTGGCTAATTTCGCTCCGGTACCGACCGGGCCGCACCAATCGGTGGTGGCGCGCAGCTGTCCGGGATCGGCCGGCTGCGCGGTCCAGCGCAGTTTCGCGGGGGCCTTGAGAGTGGAGGTGAGAGCCCATTCGACATGCGGGCACAGCGCCGCCGGCGACGAATGGATATAGACGACTCCAGACGTCGCCTCCGCGAACTGACTAGACGCGTGCACCACTGACACCTCCGGCTCGACGAGGGACGTCTTCCCCAACGGCCCCTTCTGAGCTCGGCGTTGCCCGAGTTTACTGGAGTGCCCGGTGTTGCGTGTGTTACTTGAAGCCTGTGTCGGCCGCTACGCGAACTCCGCGATGACGGCGTCGCTGAGAGGCGGCCACGCCGCTCGGGCCCAGTCCCCGAAATTTTCGTCCGCCAGCGCGAGACACGCCATGCCGACTTCCGGATCCACCCAGAGAAATGTGCCGGACTGCCCGAAGTGCCCGAAGGTCCGCGGCGAGTTCGCACCACCGGTCCAGTGCGGCGATTTGTGGTCGCGGATTTCGAAACCCAATCCCCAGTCGTTGGGGCGCTGCGACCCGTAACCGGGAAGGACACCATTGCATCCCGGGAATTGCACTGTGCTTGCTTCGGAAACCAATTCGGCACTCACGACAGCAGGTTCCAGCAATTCCTCGGCGAATCGCAAGAGATCTGCGACCGAGGAGCGGCCGGCATGTCCGGCCGAACCGACCAGCGCCGAGGAGTTCATGCCCAGCGGCTCGAAGACGGCCTCGCGCAGGTACTGGTCGAACGGGATACCGGTCTGCGCCGCAACGAAATCCGCGAGCACCTCGAACCCGGCGCTGGAGTAGATCCGCTTCACGCCGGGCCGGGCCAGCACCACGGTGGTGTCGAAGGCCAGGCCGGAGGTATGGGCGAGCAGGTGCCGCACCGTCGATCCCGGCGGCCCGGCCGGCTGGTCCAGCTCGATCGCACCCTCCTCGACGGCCACCAGAACCCCGTATGCCACAAGGGGTTTGGTCACCGAGGCGAGCGGGAAGACGTGCGCGGTGTCACCCTCGGCGTCCGCCACACCCTTGCCGCGGACGACGACGCCCGCCGCCGCGTTCCGGACCGGCCACTGTCGAATCTGCTCCAGCGCTCGCACACATCGAGGGTACGAGCCCGTGCCGGACGCGTCCGATCGGGGCTACATCACCAACCGGTTGGTTCGAAAAATGGCTAGGGCGAGACGGTTTCGACCGCCGCCGCCCGGTTCAACGCCGAACGCCGCCGCCCGTAGCCGAAGTACACCACCAGCCCGACCGCCGACCACAGTGTGAACGCCAGCCAGGTCACGCCTGGCAGGTGGATCAGCAGCCATACGCACATGGCCACGCCGATGACCGGTACCAGCGGCACCAGGGTCCGGAACGACCGCGGCAGCTCGGGTTTGGTGCGGCGCAGCACCAGCACGCCGATGTTCACCAGCCCGAAGGACACCAGCGTGCCGATATTGGTGGCGTTCACCAGTTCGCCCAGCGGCACCAGCGCCGACAGCACCGCCACCACGCCGCCCACGATGAGCGTGTTGACCGTCGGCACGCGCTTCTCCCCGACCCGCGACAGCACGGCGGGCATGAGCCCGTCACGGGACATGGAGACCAGGATGCGGGTCTGCCCGTAGAGCACGGTCAGCACCACCGAGGCGATGGCGATGACCGCGCCGCCCGCGAGGATGGTGGCGGGCCAGCCGCGCCCGGTGACCTGTTCCAGCACGGTGGCCAGCGACGCGCCCGAGCTGCTGACGGCGTCCACGCCGACCGCGCCGACGGCGGTCAGCGCCACCAGCACGTAGACCAGCGTCACGATGCCGAGCGAAATGATGATGGCGCGCGGCAGATCTCGCTGCGGATTCCTGGCCTCCTCGCCGGCGGTGGAGGCGGCGTCGAAGCCGATGAAGGAGAAGAACACCATCGAGGCCGCCGCCCCGATGCCCGAGACGCCGGCCGGCGCGAAGGGGTGCAGGTTCGAGGAGTGGAAGGCGGTGACCGCCACGGCCACGAAGAACACCAGCACCGCGATCTTGATCATGGTGGTGACGGTGGTGACCCGCGCGCTCTCCCGGATGCCGCCGAGCAGCACCACGGTGGCCAGCACCACCACGATGGCGGCGGGCAGGTTGATCACCCCGCCGTCGCCCGGCGGCTGTGCCAGCGCGTCCGGAATCCGCCAGCCGATGGTCGATCCCAGGAACTCGTTGAGGTACGCGCCCCAGCCGACCGCGACCGCCGCCACCGACACGCCGTACTCCAGCAGCAGGCACCACCCGCAGATCCAGGCGATGATCTCGCCCAGCGTCGCATAGGTGTACGAGTAGGCCGATCCGGACACCGGCACCGCGCCGGCCAGTTCCGCGTAGGACAGGGCCGAGAACAGCGCGGCCAGCGCGGCGATGACGAAGGAGACGACGACGGCGGGCCCGGCCAGCGGCGCGGCCTCGCCCAGCACCACGAAGATGCCGGTGCCGAGGGTGGCGCCGACCGACAGTGCGATCAGCGAGATCAGGCCCATGCTGCGCCGCAGCGTGGTGTGTTCTCCATCGGAGGTGAGCTGTTCGACGGGCTTGGTCCGCAGCAATGATGCGGTAATCCGAGGGAGTCCGGGCATGTGCGGCCACGCTACCGGGTCGGACCGGTCGAAATGGCATCAGGGTGGCGCGCCCGCCGGGGGATCCGCACTGCTCACAGCTATGTACTGGCGTCGCAGTGGTGTTCACCATCGTCACTGCGACCCAGCGCAGACCGTATGCCCGGTTACGATCGGACCCATCATGAGTGAGCAGGTCACGATCCATGGCGAGGTGGACGCGGGTTTCGGCCCGGTCGCCGACGCGTTCCGCCGCAACTTCGACCGGCACGGGGAGATCGGTGCGGCGGTGGCGGTCTACGACGGGGATCGGCCGGTGGTGGATCTGTGGGCGGGGCATCGCGATCGCAAGCGCCGGGTGAGATGGGAGCGCGACACCATGGCCCCGGTGTGGTCCTCGACCAAGGGCATGACCGCGTTCGCGGTGGCGTCGGTGGTGTCGCGGGGACTGCTGGACTACGAGGATCCGGTGGCGCTGCACTGGCCGGAGTTCGCCGCGCACGGCAAGGAGTCCATCACCGTGCGGCAGCTGCTGGACCATCAGGCCGGGCTGGCGGCGCTGGATCGGCCGTTCCGGCTCGCGGATATGGCCGATCTGGATCGGATGGCGATGGTGCTGGCCGAGCAGAAACCACTGTGGCGGCCGGGAACCCGGCACGGCTATCACCCGATCACGGCCGGGCTGTATCAGGGCGAGCTGCTGCGGCGGGTCGATCCGGAGCATCGCACGCTGGGCCGCATCTTCGCCGAGGACATTGCCGGCCCGCTGGGCGCGGAGTTCTATATCGGCCTGCCGGACGAGGTTTCGCTGGATCGGGTGGCCGCGCTGTCGGCGACCGCGGGCCTCGACATTCTGCGCTATGAGCGAGATCTGCCGGTGCGCATCGGCATTCAGCTCTACAGCAAGCGCGGCCTGTCCTTCCGCGCGCTGAACAGCCCGCAGGTCGGTGCGCCCGCCCGGGCCGCCCGGCGCGAATTCCTCGCGGTGGAGAGCCCGGCCGCCGGTGGTGTCGGCACCGCGCGGGCACTCGCGCGGGTGTACGGCGCGGCGGCGGGGCGGACCGGTGAGCTGCCCATCGAGCCGAGCCTGCTGGACCGCCTGGGCTCCCCCGACACCGCCGACGACGTCCCGGCCGAGGACCTGGTGCTGCTCACGCCGAGCCGCTACCACCTGGGCTTCCGCCGGTCGCGCGGCGGTTTCCGGTTCGGCTCCGACAAGCGCGCCTACGGCACCACCGGCTATGGCGGCTCGTTCGGATTCGCCGATCCGGCAACGGGTCTGGGGTTCGGCTATGTGATGAACCGCCTGGGTATGGCGGTGCTCGACGATGTCCGTTCGCGCAATCTCCGTGAGGCCCTGCTCCGCTGTCGCTGACCGAAAGGAATAGGTCCGAGTTCGCGGCCGGTTACATGAACTTCTCTGTCGGCAACGGCGCGGTCATGGCCCCCGAGTTCGGGGATCCGGAGGCCGACGCCTTGGCCGAAGCCACGCTGGCGCGGCTGTTTCCGGGCCGCCGGGTGGCGCAGATCGATATCGACGCGGGCTGTGGCGGCATCCACTGCACGACCCAGCAGGAGCCGGCGTAGACCTCAGCCGTGTTCCACGTCGTGCACGTGGTGCACGAGGTCGTGCAGGAAGTACCGCGCCATGGCGTCGATGGTGAAGGCGGAACCGTTGCTGCGCAGTGCGGCCCGGTCGAGTTCGGTGACCGGCACGGCTTCGAAGGCGCGGGCGGCGGTCTCGGCGGCGGCCGTGAGTTCGACTGCGACGGTGGCCGTTTCGGCGGCGGTGTAGTCCGCGGCGATGGCGGTGGCATCCTGGTCCCAGTTGGCGAACATGGGAATGCCGTTGTCCCCCACGGTGACCGCGGTGTCGTAGGCGGGGATCACCGGGCCCGGGCGGGGCCCGCCGGTGCGGGCGATGTCGAGGCGGTGGGTGAAGATGAGGCACACGTCGCGGACGTGGGCCGCGTACTCGAGCGGCGACCAGGTCGATTCATCGGGCCGTTGCCGGGCGCCGGGTCGCTCCAGGGCGGCGGCGAGGCGGGCGGCACTGGCGCGGGCCGACCCCGGCACCGCCGCGAAGGCGGTGGCGGCGGGGTCGAACCCGCACTCGGCGCAGGCGCGTTCGAGCACCCACGTCCAGTCCTTGGCATCGGGAACGATCGGCATGACGACCAACTTATGGTGCCGTCACTCCATCAGCTGGTGTGCCTTCTCGAACAGTTCGAGGGTGATGGCGTGCAGGAAGTCGCCGACCTGCTTGGGGGCCTTGCCGGCACAGGCCCGGGCGTGCGTGCCCTCGAGCACGATGCCGAGCTTGAAGCAGGCCAGCACCGTGTACCAGGTGACGTGGGTCAGGTCGCGGTCGGAGAACTTCGCGTAGTGGGCGATCATCTCCTCGGGTGTGGGCAGGCCGCCGACCGCGCCGAGGGAACCGACCAGCGCCGCGCCGGTGGTGCCGGGGACCGGGCGGGTGGCGATCTGCCAGCCCAGGTCCAGCAGCGGGTCGCCGATGGTGGACATCTCCCAGTCGACCATGGCCACCACCTCGGGGCCGTCGTAGGAGAACATCATGTTGGCGAGGTGGCAGTCGCCGTGCAGGATGCCGGCTTTCGGCTGGGCGGGGCGGTTGCGGTCGAGCCAGTCGCCGACCTGGGCGACGCCGGGGATCTCCGGGCCGGGGTAGCCGTCGTTGACGCTGTAGGAGTCGAGTTCCTTGAGCCAGCGCGGCACCTGGCGTTCCAGGAAGCCCTCCGGCTTGCCGTAGTCGGCCAGGCCGAGCGCCTCGTGGTCGAGCGAGCCGAGGCGGGCGATGGCCTCGACCGCGGACAGGCCCATCTGCCGGCGCACCTCGGGGTCGGAGGCGTGCGGTTCGGGCAGTTCGTTCTGCGGGTTGAAGCCGACGATCGGTTCCATCAGGTAGAAGGACGCACCGAGCACGGATTCGTCGGGGCAGGCGGCGATCACCTTGGGGGCGCGGATCTCGGTGTCACCGAGGGCGCCGAGGATGCGGGATTCGCGCTGGATGACGGTATTGCTGGCGGACCGCAGATGCTTGGGCCCGCGGCGCAGCACGTACTCGCGGCCGCCGCGGCGGAAGCGGAGCATGATGTTCTGGGTGCCGCCGCCGAGCGGCTTCACCTCCTCGAACTCCCCGCCGGGCAGGCCCTGCTCTTCCATCCACTTTCCGACGATGGCGAAATCGACGACGTCACGATCCACTTCGACCGGCTGCGCAACAGACATGCCGCCTATTCTGCCGTAGCGGTCCACACGAACTGAAGGCAGTCGCCAGCAGTAACCGTGATGGGCAGAGCGTAATGTGCGTGGTCAAATGCGCACCCTGTTGATCGATAACTACGACTCGTTCACCTACAACCTGTATCAGCTGATCAGCGAGGTGAACGGGGTCGAACCCGTGGTCGTGCGCAATGACGAGGCGGCCTCGATCGAGGAGCTCGGGCTCGGGGAGTTCGACAACATCGTCATCTCCCCCGGGCCCGGACGGCCGGATGTCCCGCGCGATTTCGGCATCTCGGCGGCCCTGATCGCCGGAGCCGAGCTGCCGGTGCTGGGAGTGTGCCTGGGGCATCAGGGCATCGTGATCGCGGCGGGTGGGCAGGTGGTCACGGCGGCGCAGGCCCGGCACGGGTACCCGGATCTGATCAGCCATGACGGGCGGGACCTGTTCGCCGGTGTGCCGCAGGGCTTCTCGGCGGTGCGCTATCACTCGCTGTGTGCGGCTCGACCATTGCCGGAGGACCTCGAGGTCACGGCGACCACGCCGGACGGGGTGATCATGGGCGTGCGGCATCGCACCCGGCCGCAGTGGGGCGTGCAGTTCCATCCCGAGTCGATCTCCAGCGAGCACGGGGAACTGCTGCTGCGCAATTTCGCGGCGTTGACCACCGACTATCAACGGCGGCAGGACATTTCCCGAATGACCACACGAACGACGCCGGCGCGCACCCGGATCGGAGCCGAGATTTCGACACCGCCCGCCGTCGGCGCGCCCGTCCGCTATCGGGTCGAGCAGACGGTCGTGGAGCGGGCCGTCGATGCCGAGGCGGCCTTCGACGCGCTGTATGCCGGTTCCCCGCATGCCTTCTGGCTCGACAGCGAGCATGTGGAGCCGGGGCTGGATCGCTTCTCGTTCCTGGGTGACGCGTCCGGGCCGCTGGCGGAGGTGGTGCGGTATCGGGTCGGCAGCGGCCGGGTCGAGATCGAGTCGGCGGCCGGGCCGCGCACGGTGCCGGGCGGGGTGCTCGATTATCTATCCGCCGAGCTACGCCGCCGGGCGATCGAATTCCCGGATGTGCCTTTCGATTTCGCCGGTGGCTATGTCGGCTATCTCGGCTACGAGATGAAGGCCGACTGCGGTGCCGAGGCCGTGCATCGCGCGGCCACGCCCGACGCCCAGTGGATCTTCGCGGACCGGCTGATCGTGGTCGATCACGAGGCGGGCCACACCCATCTGCTGGCGCTGGCCGAGCCGGATGCCGCTGCCGCCGCACAGGATTGGCTGGCCGCCACCCGGGCCGTGGTGGAAACCCTTCCGACCTGGGAGAATCCGCCGGACCTCGAGCTGCGCGCCGACGAGGGCACGGTCGCGCCGTTCCTCACGCGCGGCCGGGAGCGCTATCTCGCCGATGTGGCGGCCTGCCGGGAGCAGCTGCTCGCCGGCGAGTCGTACGAAATCTGCATCACCGACAGCGCGCATCCTCCGGGCGGCGCCGACGGCCTCTCCGTGTATCGCACGCTGCGCCGGTGCAATCCGGCCCCCTATGCGGCCTTCCTGCGCTTCGCCGGGCTGGAGGTGGCGTGTTCCTCGCCGGAGCGCTTCCTCAAGGTGGATCGCTCCCGCACGGTGGAGAGCAAGCCGATCAAGGGCACCGCCCCCCGCGGTGGCACCGCCGCCGAGGATGAAGAGCTGAGAGCCGAGCTGGCCCGCAGCCCCAAGACCCGCGCCGAGAACCTCATGATCGTGGATCTGCTCCGCAACGACCTGGGCCGGGTCTGCGAGATCGGCTCGGTGCACGTCCCCAAGCTCATGGCCGTCGAGACCTACACGACCCTGCACCAGCTGGTCTCCACCGTGCGCGGCACCCTCCGCGCCGACCTGGACGTCATCGACTGTCTCCGAGCCTGTTTCCCCGGCGGTTCCATGACCGGCGCCCCCAAACTCCGCACCCTCGAAATCATCGACTCCCTCGAAACCGAGGCCCGGGGCATCTATTCCGGCACCATCGGCTTCCTCGGCCTCGGCGGCACCGCCGACCTGAACATCGTCATCCGTACCGCCGTCCGCCACGACAATCGCTGGCGAGTCGGCGCGGGCGGCGCGGTCGTCCTCGACTCCGACCCGGCCGACGAGTATCTCGAAATGGTCTGGAAGGCCGCCGCCGCGCTGCGCGCTCTCCCCGGATTGGGCGTCCCGCCCCGCGCCCGCATTCCCTCGGCCAGATAGATCCGGCGCGATGGCGTCCTGCGGTGTCACCTGCGGCGGGAGCGGCGGGACTTGTCTTCGGGCGGTTCGGGTTCCGGGTTCTCGCGGGTTCCGGTGAGACGGCCGAGCAGGGAGACGCCGGGGAGCCTGTCGAGGCGGGTGAAGACCTCCTCGCCGAGGGCGGTGACCGCCTCGAGCCGGGTGAGGATCTTGTCGTAGGCGACGAAGGCGGGCTCGGCCAGGGCGAGGGTGCGATCGAGGCGGTCGATGGTGGAGTTGAGGCGCTCGACGGCGATGGTGAGGCTCTGGATCAGGTCGGGCAGCTGGGCGGCGAGCTGAATGGAGGCGGGCGGGAGGCGGACAGCGGTGTCGAAGGCGGTCGACGCGGTCACCTGGGCGGAATCCAGGGCCTGACCGGCCGCGCTCTGGGCGGCTTCGACCGCGGCCTGGGCCGCCGCCAGGATGTCCCCGGCGGTGGGGACACGCGAGGTCGAGGGTTTGGCGGGCTGACGGTCGCTCCCCTTGGGGTTGGTCATACCTCTACTGTGCCGCACGGTTTTCAGATTTGCCGGGAGGGCCGGGCATGCGGTTTTGTCGGAGGGTCGTGGCATAGTTCGACGACGATGAAACTGACCATGGGTGGCCATACGACGGTCCCGACATCGCTTCTGACGCTTGTGCTTTCGTGGCGGTCGCAGCATGCGGTGCGGGCGCAGGCCGTGCTGGTGGCCGAGCACGGGCGGGCGCGGTCGGACCGGGACTTCGTCTGGTTCGACGCGCCCCGGCACGTCTCGCAGGCGGTGACGCTGGATCGGGAGCCCGCGCCGGGGACGGCACGGCTGTCGGTCTCGCTCCCGCGCACCGGGCCGGAGGTGGCGGGGATCGTGGTCATCGGTTCGGTGCCAGGCGGTTTCGCCGATGTCGCGGGCCTGCGGCTGACCGTGTTCGACCACGACCATCCGGTCGCTTGGTACGACATCGACACGCCGGACCCGGCACCGGCCCTGGTGCTGGGCGAGTTCACGCGCGCCGAGGAGGGCTGGGAGTTCCGGGCGCTGGCCGACGCCGGCGTCAGCCTGGCCGGTCTGGTGCGCGAGTTCGGGGTGCGGATCGATCCCGCGCACGGCTTCGACCCCGAGCCGCGCCGCACGCCGCCGCCCCCGGATCCCGAACGGGCGGAATGGCATCCGGATCCCCGCGATCCGGCTCGCCTGCGCTGGTGGGACGGCACGACCTGGACGGCGTCGGCCCGCCCCGCGCCGCCGCAGGATGCCCGCCACTGCCCGCGCTGCGGGGCGCCGCGCCGCCGCCTGTTCGGCGCGGCGCTGTTCGGCGCCACGCCGCTGTGCCGCGAATGCGCCACCGAGACAGCCGAATACCTGCGCACCTGGCGGCCCCGCGCCGAGCGCACCCTGCGTGGCCTTTCCCCGCACGACGACTGGGAGACGCTCTGGGCCGCGCTGCGCTTCCAGCGCGTCGACCGCGCCGCCGCCCTGGATCTGCTGCGCCCGCTCGCCCTCGATCAGCTGGAACGCCTCGTCGCCTTCACCTTCGCCGACGGCGTGGTGGACGAGTCCGACGTGGACGACTTCGAGGACACCGTCGCGGAGCTGTCCCTGTCGGGCCCGGCCATCGAGGACCTGCGCCGCCGCCTGCACCGCGGCCGCCTGCTCACCCGGCTGCGGTCCGGCGAGCTGCCGCAGCAGTCTGCCACGGGCCTGCACCTGGATCCCGGCGAGCGAGTCCACCTGAACCTCCCCGCCGTGCACATCCGGCAGCTGGCCCGCGGCCCCAAGCGCACCGAGGGCCGGCTGATCGTCAGCAACCGCAAGCTGCGCTTCACGGGCGCGGACACCGGCACCGAAATGCCTTGGGCCCGCGTGGTTTCGGTGACCGCGGCCGATGGCCTGGTCGAGGTGTCGGCCACCTCCTCGCGCGGCGGCGCGATCCTCGAGGTCGCCGATCCCGACTTCGTGGCCGCCGCCATGGAGGGCGCACTGCGCATCGCCAAGCGCCTGGCCCTGACCCCGGGCCGCCGCGACACCCGTTCCATCCCACCGGATGTCAAGGCCGTGGTGTGGCAGCGCGACGGCGGCAAATGCGTCGAATGCGGCGACAGCCACTACCTGGAGTTCGATCACATCATCCCGATCAGCCGCGGCGGCGCGACCAGCCCCGCCAACCTGCAGATCCTCTGCCGCGCCTGCAACCGCACCAAGGGCGCGCACATCTGACCGGAGCCGTCGGTCGAACCGTCCGGATTCCGGCCCGTGACAGACTCGTTCGACCTCGGTGACGTGACCCCACCCTGCCACGCGGCCGGCCGCATCAACACGCGGCGCAGGCTCGAATGTGGGCAATCCGACGCCGTGCGATGAATCATGTTGAGCGGCACACGGTGTGGCTCTAGCGTCCGAGGAAGGCCGGTCGAGGAAAGGGATCCGACATGCAGGTGGCGGTTGTGGGCGGTACCGGGACGCTGGGTGCGCCGGTGGTGCGGGATCTGGTGGCACGCGGGCATACGGTGCGGGTGCTGAGCCGGTCCGCGCCCGCCGAGCCGGTGCCGGGGACCACGCATCACGCGGTGGATCTGGTCACCGGGGCGGGGATGGACGCGGCGCTGGAGGGTGTGTACGCGGTGGTGGACGCGGCCTCCCATCGCGGCCTGCGCAGCGCGCGGGTGATGGTCGACGGTGTGCGCACCCTGCTGGCCGCCGAGCAGCGCGCCCGGGTCGGCCACCATGTGGAGATCTCGATCGTCGGCTGCGAGCGGGTGCCGTTCAGCTACTACCGCACCAAGGTCGCGCAGGAACGGGTGGTCACCCAGGGCCCGGTGCCGTGGACCCTGTTGCGCGCCACGCAGTTCCACGAACTCATCGACGAATTGCTCGGCGGGGCCTCGAAGTTCCGCATCGCGCCGCGCACCGGCATGCGGTTCCAACCGGTCGACGTGGTCGCGGTGGCGGGCCGGCTGGCCGACGCGGTCGAGGCGGGCCCATCGGGCAGGGTCCGCGATCTGGGCGGTCCGGTCGTGCAGACCCTCGGCGAGCTGGCCGAGCTCCGCCGCCACGCTCTCGGTCAGGCGCTGCTGCCGCTGCCGGTGCCGCCGGTCGGCCGGATCGTGCGACGGTTGCGCGACGCGGCATTGTGTCTCGACGCCGATGGCGAGACCGTGTCGTACGACTACGCCGAGTGGCTGCGCCGCCGGTATTCGAAGCCGGTGAGCTGACCTGCGTCAGCGCCTCACCCGCAGCACACTCGGTTCGGCGCAGAACTGCCCGGTGGCCTGATCCAGGGTGAGACCGATACGGTTCAGCCCGCCGCTGTCGATCACCGTGCACTCGCTGCCGCCGACGCGCCCGGTCCCGTCGTCGAGGAGCCGGACCTCGGCGGTGACCAGAGGTTGCAGCTTCTCGGCATCGAAGGTCCAGAATTCGATGTTCCAGAGTTCGTAGCTGTCGCGCGCGGTGACCACGATGTAGCCGGCCGCGGAAGTGTCGATGCCGATGCCCGCGAGTTCGCCCGCGCGCTGGAGCTGCCCGTCGCCGGCCGCGTGGTAGATGACGTAGCGAGTGTTGGCGCTGGCCAGCATGATCGGGATGATCAGCTCGTCGCGGCCGTCGTTGTCGAGGTCGCGCAGTCGTGGCTCGGTGGTGCCGACGGCCTGTTCGGTGAGGGTCTGCAGCTGTGCGCCGACGGGGTCCAGCACGGTGATGGCGACCGACCCCTGCTGTCCCGTACCGCGGTGCCGCACTTCGAACGTCAGCCCGGCGGCGTCGTGGGATTGCAGGTAGCAGTCGGGAGGCGTGGCGGCCGAGGCGATATCGCCGCAGGGCGGGAGGGCGGAGACGGGGGTGACCGGACCGGGGACGACGTGATCGCTGGTGTGCGGGGAGAGGTTGCCGGCCATGGGTGCGGTGGCGGGATGTTGTGCGCACGCGGCCAGCGTGAGTGTGGCGGCAGCCAGCACCGCGGCCACGAGATTCCTCCCCATGGAAGCGAGGATAGCGACGATTGCGCGGCAACCGGACCGAGCGAGGCCGACCGCACATCTATCCGACATCATGTGCACAACTGCGCACATATGGGCTTATAGTAACTGTGTGCTCGACGTGCTCCGCGATCCCCGGTTCCGCAAGCTGTTCACCGCCCAGGTGGTCGCCCTGATCGGCACCGGACTGCTCACCGTGGCCCTGGGCCTGCTCGCCTACGAGGTGGCCGGGGGCCAGGCGGGTGCGGTGCTGGGCACCGCCCTGGCCATCAAGATGGTGGCGTATGTGGCTGTCGCGCCGGTGATCTCGGCGCTCACCCTGCGGCTGCCCCGGAAGCTGGTACTGGTGTCGGCGGACGCGGTGCGCGCGGGGATCGCGCTCATGCTGCCGTTCGTCACGCACACCTGGCAGATCTATGTGCTGATCGCGCTGCTGCAGTCGGCCTCGGCCACCTTCACGCCGGCGTTCCAGTCGCTGATCCCCTCGATCCTGGTCGACGAGGAGGACTACACCCGCGGGCTGTCGCTGTCGCGGCTGGCCTACGACATGGAGTCGCTGCTGAGCCCGGTGCTGGCGGCCGCGCTGCTGACGATCATCAGCTATCACTCGCTGTTCGTGGGCACCGCGGCCGGTTTCGTGGCCTCGGCGCTGCTGGTGGTGACCACCCGGCTGCCCCGGCTCGCCGCGCCGGAGCGGTCCGCCCCGCTGCTGTGGCGCATCACCGAGGGCGCCCGGATCATGATGAACCGGCCGGTGCTGCGCGGGCTGCTGGCCATGAACATGGTGGTGGCCGCGGCCACGGCGCTGGTGATCGTGAATACCGTTGTGTACGTGCGGGATCAGCTGGGCGGCTCCAATACCGCGGTGGCACTGGCGCTGGGTTGCTTCGGATTCGGCTCCATGGCGGTCGCGCTGTCGACCCCGCGATTGCTGGCGCGGGTGCCGGACCGCAGCTTCATGATGACCGGCTGCGTACTGCTGCCACTGGGCCTGATCGCGGCGTCGCTGCCGACCCTGCTCCCCCGCGGGGCCGGCGCGCTCGTGCTGGCGGTGACCTGGGTGCTGCTGGGCGCGGGCACCTCGATGATCAACACCCCGTCCGCCCGCCTGCTGCGCGCCCAGTCCGAACCCGACACCCGCACAGCCGTTTTCACCGCGCAGTTCTCCCTCTCGCACGCGTGCTTCCTGGTGACCTACCCGGTCGCGGGCAAGCTGGGCGCGCTGGCGGGCCTGCCGACCACGGCGATCGTGCTGGCCGCCGTCGCTACACTGGCAGCTACGACGGCGGCCCGCGCCTGGCCCGCACACGTGCCCACGGGCCCCGAGGCGGTGACGGCGGCGGCAGGAAGGTGAACTGGTGAGCGAGGAGACCGAACCGGCGCCTGCCGCACCCAGCCTCATCCACCCGGTCCGTCCGGATCAGCCCCATCTCGACGTGGCCACCGCCACCTTCCGCATGCTGTCGGATCCGACCCGGCTGCACATCCTCTGGATCCTCGCCTCCGACGAGGCCGATGTCACCGCCCTCACCGAGGCCTGCGGCGCCTCCCGCACCGCGGTCAGCCAGCATCTGGCCAAACTCCGCTTCAGCGGCCTGGTCGACACCCGCCGCGAGGGCCGCCGCATCATCTACCGCATCCGCGACGGCCACCTGGCCCGCCTGGTCCGCGAGGGCTTGAACCACGCCGATCACATCGTGACCGGCGAACCATCGCACGAATAGCGAGCATTTCCCGGGACTCGGCTCCTGGTCAGTGGGACGTGGTATCGCCGAGTGCCCGCATGCGCCGTGACGATATGCCTATTCGAAATATCTCGAGACGAATAGTGAGAGGTCGCGCATGCATCCCGAGCAGGGCAGCCCATTCGATGTGATCATCATCGGTGCCGGATTCGCCGGACTCTATGGCGTCCACCAGGCGGCGAAGGCCGGATTGAACGTGCTCGGCCTGGAGGCGGGCGAGGGTGTCGGCGGCACCTGGTTCTGGAACCGCTACCCGGGTGCGCGCTGCGACGTGGAGAGCGTCGACTACTCCTATTCGTTCGACGAGGACCTGGAGCAGAGCTGGACCTGGACCGAGCGTTTCGCCGCCCAGCCGGAGATCCTCGCCTACATCAACCATGTGGCGGACCGCTTCGAGCTGAAGCAGCGCTACCGGTTCGGTCAGCGCGTCGTCGGCGCCCGCTTCGACGACGAGGCGGCCGTCTGGACGCTGCGCACCGAGGCCGGCGACGAATTCCGCTCGCAGTTCGTGGTTTTCGCCACCGGCTGCCTGTCGGCGCCGATCAAGCCGAACATCCCCGGCATCGAAACCTTCGCGGGCGAGGAGCTTTTCACCGCGCAGTGGCCGGAGCAGGGCGTGTCCTTCGAGGGCAAGCGGGTCGGCGTCATCGGCACCGGCTCCTCGGGCATCCAGGTCGCGCCGATCATCGCGCGGGAGGCCGAGGCGCTCACCGTCTTCCAGCGTTCGGCCAACTTCAGCGTCCCGGTGCCCAACCGGCCGTGGACCGACGAGGAGCAGGACGAGATCCGCGCCACCTACCGGCAGCGGCGCGAGAACTCCTACTACGCACCGGCCGCCACCCCGCACCGCTCGCTGGAGACCAAGGCCCTGGACCTGACCGCCGCGGAGCGCGAGCAGGCCATGCAGGACCGCTGGGACGGCGGCGGCGTGCTGTTCAACAAGGTCTTCCCCGACCAGAACAGCGATCTGGCCGCCAATGAGCTGGTGCGCGAGTTCGCGGTCGCCAAGATCCGCGCCAAGGTGGACGACCAGGCGGTGGCCGACGACCTCATCCCCTCCGACCACCCCATCGGCACCAAGCGCATCTGCACCGACTCCGGCTACTACGAGATGTTCAACCGGCCGAACGTCTCGCTGGTGAACCTGCGCCGCGAGGCCATCGAGGAGGTCACCCCGACCGGCATCCGGACCACCGACAAGTTCATCGAACTCGACGCCCTGGTCTACGCAACGGGTTTCGACGCCATGACCGGTGCGCTGCTGCGCATCGACATGCACGGTGCGCGGGATGCCCGCCTCGGGGAGCTGTGGGCCGACGGGCCGGTCACCTACCTGGGCTTCGGCATCCCCGGCTTCCCGAACATGTTCAGCATCAACAGTGTCGGCACCCCGTCGGTGATGGCGAACATGGTGCTGCACTCCGAGCAGCAGCTGGACTGGGTGCTGGCGCTGGTGGAGCACTGCCGCGCCAACGGGATCCGCAAGGCCGAGGCCCGCGCGGAGGCGGCGGTCAAATGGACCGATCACCTGCTCGAGGTCGCCGAGGGCACGCTGTTCGTGAAGGCCAATTCCTGGTACATGGGCGCGAACATCGAGGGCAAGAAGCGCGTATTCATGCCCTACATCGGCGGTTTCGGCAACTACCGCCGCTACTGCGACGACGAGCGCGACAACGGGTACCCGAACTTCGAGCTCACCGCATAGCCAGCCTGGACCCGGCGAAACCGGTTCGCTTCCTCTTGGCGGCGAGCCGGTTTCGTCGTCCGCGGTCAGGCGGGCAGGCCCAGACCGGCAGCCAGGACGGGCCACGACCGCTTCAACGCGTCCTCCCAATAGCCCCACGAGTGGGTGCCGGTCGGCGTGAAGTCATAGGTGGCCGCGATGCCGAGGCCGTCGAGCTTGGCCTTCAGATTGTGGCTGCAGAAGTCGGTCGCGGCCTCGATCCCGCCACCGATGGTCAACTGCTGGAGCCAGCCGTCCGTGCCCGGCAGGGTGTGCGGACCGCCGGGGGCGTCCCACCGGCCCGGCAGCCCGGAGCCACTGGAGATGAACAGATTCAGGCCGCGCAGCTGGTCGGCGTGCACATAGGGATCGTTGACGGCCCACTCGGGATCACCCTCGGGGCCATACATGTTCGCGCTGTCGCCGCCGCCCTTCGTGACCACGTCATTGGCGAAGTGGTGCCCGATGGGGTCACTGATCTGGGCACAGCCGCTGTAGACCGCAACCGACCGATACAACCCGGGCGCGGCGATGGCCAGCTGCAACGCCGAGGTACCCGCCATCGACAGACCCGCGATCGCGTTGCGCCCGTTGGCATTCAGCGCCCCGTCGATGAGCGGTGGCAATTCCTCGGTCAGGAAGGTCTTCCACTTGTTCACGCCCAGGGCGGGATCCGGGGCGCGCCAATCGGTGTAGTAGGTGAAATCTCCGCCGATCGGCTGCACCACATCGACGTTCTTCTCGGCCAGAAAGTCCAGCACATCGGTCTGCGTCTGCCACGTCACGGCGTCGGCGGCGCCCGCGCCACCGAGCAGGTACAGCACCGGGGCGGGCTGGGAGGTGCCGGCCGGACGGTGCACATCGACCTGAATGCTCTTGTCCATGGCGGCCGAATAGACCCGCAGAGTCACGAGACGGGTGTCGGTGGTCGTGCTGGAGACGATGCGCGAGCCGTCGGCGGAAGTGCCGGTGTAGGTCACCGGGGTGTCCGGTTGGGCGGAGGCCGTGCCCGCGGCCATCGACACCAGAATGGTTGCGGTCAAGGCCGATACCGCGCTGCCCAAGGTCATTGTGGAACGCACGCTGTCTCCTCCGGCAGGTCCCCGGTTGTCACGAGTCAGCACTTCAGCGTTGCCGAGCGGCTTCGGAAAATGCTGGCCCGGAACTGAACTGACTCCGAGAGGACGTTTCCGGCCGTAGGGTCAGGGCGCGATTCCCGCCCTCGTTACCACACGTGTACACAAGACGAAACCGGCTCGCTTCCCCTGAAGGCGTGCCGGTTTCGTCGATGTACCGGTCAGGCCGGCAGGCCCAGACCGGTAGCCAGGACGGGCCACGACTTCTTCAGCGCGTCCTGCCAGTACCCCCACGAGTGGGTGCCGGTGGGCGTGAGGTCGTAGGTGGCCGGAATGCCGAGGCCGTCGAGCTTGGCCTTCAGGTTGTGGGTGCAGTAGTTGGTGGCGGCCTCGAGCGTGCCGCCCAGGGCCACCTGGTTCGCCCAGCCACCCGCGCCGGGCAGGGTGTGCGTGCCGCCGAGGGTGTCCCACTCGCCCGGCAGGCCGGAACCGCTGGAAATGAACATGTTCAGGCCGCGCAGCTGGTCGGCGTGCACGTAGGGATCGTTGGCGGCCCACATGGGATCGGCGTGCGGGCCGTACATGTTCGCGCTGTCGCCGCCGCCCGCGGCGACCACGGTATTGACCATGCTGTAGCCGAGCAGATCGCTGATCTGGGCGCAGCCGCTGTAGGCGGCCACCGACTGGTAGAGGCCGGGCGCGGCGATGGGCAGCTGCAGCACCGAGGTGCCCGCCATGGAAAGACCGGCAATGGCATTGCGGCCGTTGGTGTTCAGCGCCCGGTCGATGAGCGGCGGCAGTTCCTCGGTGAGGAAGGTCTTCCACTTGTTCACGCCCAGTGTGGGATCCGGCTCGCGCCAGTCGGTGTAGTAGCTGAAGCCGCCGCCGATCGGCTGCACCACGTTGACGTTCTTGTCGGACAGGAAGTTCAGGACGTCGGTCTGCTTCTGCCAGGTCGCGGAGTCGGTGCCGCCACCCGCGCCGTTGAGCAGGTACAGCACCGGGGTGGGCGCCGAGGTATCGGCGGCACGCTGCACATCGACCTCGATGTTCTTGTCCATGGCGGCCGAATAGACCTGCAGGTTCAGGGTGCGTGCGTCGGTGGCCTTGCTGGAGGCGATGCGAGAGCCGTCGGCGGAGGTGCCCGCGGAGTTCAGCGAGGCTCCCGGGTCGGCGGAGGCGACACTCGCGGCCACCGGTAGCAGAACGGTTGCGGTCAAGGCCAATACCGCGCTGCCCCAGGTCTTCGTTGAACGCACGCTTTCTCCTTCGGCAGTTTTCTCTGGCGTGACGAGTCGTTTGTGCAGGTGTCACGAATCAGTCCCCCACGGTGCCCACAGCCTCTTAGCAATTGCTGACTCGAAGCTGAGCTGCGCCTGAGAGGGTGGCGAGACCCCGGTCGGAGCCGGAAATCGGCGCGGGTGACTTCACTCACATCCACCGCTGACCGGGATCCACGCCACTGACGGGCGGCGGTCAGCGCACTGTCGGTGGGCTGTCAGCGCGGGTCGGCATCGTCATGGACACACCGGAGGCACCGGCCGGAACACCCGAGCCGGGCACGAACAGCCATCACCGAAAGGCAACACCATGTCCGAGAACGCGCACACCGATTCCGCCCTGACCGATTTCGTCGCGGCCACCGCCGCCGAGTACGGGATGCCCGGCATCGCCGTCGGCGTCCGGGTCGACGGGCGGGAGATCCACGCCAATGTCGGTGTGACCAGCACCGAGAACCCGGTGCCGATCACCGAGCATACGATCTTCGCGATCGGCTCGACCAGCAAGACCTTCACCGCCACCGCCCTGATGCGGCTGGTCGCGGCGGGCCGGGTGGATCTGGACGCGCCGGTGCGCACCTATGTGCCGGAGCTGGAGCTGATCGACGAGAAGTCCGCGGCGACGATCACCGTGCGGCAGCTGCTCAACCACACCGCCGGGCTGGAGTGGAACATCATCAACGACACCGGCGACGGTGCGGACGGGCTGGCCGCCTTCGTGGCCACGCTGGCCGAGCTGCCGCTGATCGGCGCGCCCGGCGAGCGGGCGTCCTACAGCCAGGCGGGGTTCAACCTGCTGGGCCGTCTCATCGAGAAGGTGACCGGGGAGTCGTTCGAAAAGATCGTCGCCGACACGGTGCTGGAGCCGGTGGGGCTGGCCGAGAGCTTCTACTTCGAGGGCGATGTCATGACCCGCCGCTTCGCCGTCGGGCACGAGCGGCAGCAGGACGGCGAGCTCGAGGTGTCGCGGGCCTGGAAGGGCAGCCGTGCCAACAACCCCGGTGGCGGGCTCGGATCCACGGTGTCGGATCTGTTGCGCTGGGGCCGATTCCACCTCGGTGACGGCCGCACCGACAGCGGCGCGCCGGTGCTGCCGGCCGAGCTGATGCGCCGGATGCAGCAGCCGACCGTCGAGCTGCGGGCCAGCACCCTCGCCGACGCCTTCGGCCTGTGCTGGATGCTGCGCGATGTGGACGGGGTCCGCACGGTCGGCCACGACGGTTCCGGCTTCGGCCAGTTCGCCAATTTCCAGCTGGTGCCCGAACGCGATTTCGCGGTGGTCGTGCTCTCGAACGCCAGCCCCGACGGCATCCCCGCCAACCAGGCCATCATCCGCTGGGCCCTGGAGCACTACCTGGGCGTCGTCGACCAGGACCCCAAGCCGGCCCCCTTCGACGCCGCGCGCGCCCCGGAACTGTTCGGCGTCTACGACATCGACGCCATGACCATGACCTGCTACGCCGACGGCGACCAGCTCTACCTCGACTGCAGGGTCAAGCCCGAAATCCGTGCCGCCGCCGGCGCCGAGATACCCCAGGACCACCCGCCCTTCCCCTTCGGCCTCCTTCCCGGCAGCGACGAATACGTCATCACCGACGGCTCTTTCAAGGGCCAGCGCGGCTACTTCACCCGCGACACCAACGGCGACATCACCGCCATCGACCTCGCGGGCCGCGTCTTCACCCGGGTCTCCTGACACCTCCGCACGAGAGGGCGCCCCCGATACCGGGCAGGCGTCCTCTCATTGGCGTGTCGAGAGCCGGCGGACAGCCGGTCGCCGAGTGCGTCCCGGCTCAAATCCGGGCGGGGCGGGCGCCGCGGCGGCGTGGCCGCATCTGGTGCAGGCGATACCAGGCCAGCGCGAGGAAGATCGCCGCCAGGCCGGCGACGACTCCCATATCGAGCAGCCACGTGCCGATGGTGTGTTTCCACAGCGGGTCGGGCCCGCCATTGTGCGGCGAGAGGGTGTCGAGGTCGATGCTGGCCGCCGCAGCGCCGTAGCCCCAACGGGATGGCGACAGGAAGGACAGCTGTTGCAGGACGGGCGTGCCGGGCAGCCGCACGAGCCCGCCGGTGAGCACCAGTTGCGCCATCGACAGCACGATCAGCAGCGGCAGTGTCTTTTCCGAGGTGTCCACCGCGGCCGACACCAGCAAGCCCAACGTCAGCGACGCGATGCCCAGCATCGCCATCGCCATGATCAACTCCAGCTGGACCGAGGTGAATATCCCCGTCGGCGGGAAAGTCTCACCGATGGTGCCGATCAGGAACAGCACCGCCGTCTGCAGGACGGTGATCACGCCCAAGACCAGCAGTTTCGACATCAAATAGACTCCGGCCGACAGTCCTGCCGCGCGTTCTCTGCGATAGATCGTCTGTTCCTTGACGATCTCGCGAATCGCGTTGCCGGTACCGATGAAGCAGGCACCGAATATCAAGATCATGAGCTTGGTCGAGGCATCGGTGTTGGTTCCCGGCGCCCCGGTGAAACCGGCGCCCGACGGCACCGCGGCGATCAGGCCGCCCAGCAGCAGCGGCATCGCGCAGAGCAACGCCAGATAACTGCGGTCCGAGGCGATCACCGCCAGATACCGCCGGCACAGCGTGCTGAGCTGGCTGAGCTTGGACTGCGGCGCGGGCGGCGGCGCCGGTGTGTGCACCTCCGCCGGTTCGATGTCGTCGGTCTCCCCGACAGCGACGTAGTTCTCGAAGCGCGGGGAGTTCCGGAACTCACCGGCCCAGTCGCGGTCCTCCTCCCGGTCGAATGCCTGGAACACCTCGGCCCAGGTGCGCTGCCCGAACTCCTGCAAGCCCTCTGCGGGCGGCCCGTAATAAGCAAGCTTGCCGCCGGGCACCAGCACCAGCAGGCGGTCACAGGAATCGAGATTCGCCACGCTGTGGGTGACGACGATGACGGTCCGCCCGTCGTGGGCGAGTTCGGACAGCATTTCCATGACCGTCTTGTCCAGGCCGGGATCCAGGCCGGAGGTCGGTTCGTCGAGGAACAACAGCGACGGTTTGGTCAGCAGTTCCAATGCGACGCTCACCCGTTTGCGTTGCCCGCCGGAGAGCCGATCGATGCGGGTGTCGGCGTGCCGCGACAAGCCGAGTTCGTCGAGGACTTCGTCGACTCGCTGCTCGCGCTCCTCGCTCTGCGTGTCACCGGGGAAGCGCAGCTCGGCCGCGTAGAGCAGGGCGCGTCGCGTCGCGAGCTCTTTGTGCAGGATGTCCTCCTGCGGAACCAACCCGATCCGGTGTCTCAGCTCGTCGTAATCGGTGTACAGGTCCCGTCCGTCGTAGCGGACGGTCCCCTCGGTCGCCGGCCGCAGCCCGGTGACCGCGCCCAACAGCGTCGACTTGCCCGCTCCGCTGGGTCCGATGACCCCGACGAGGGAGCGCTGCCCGATGGGGAAGGTCACGTCATCGAGCAGCACTTTGCCTTCCGGTGTCCGCACGATGAGGTTCTGGACACAGACCGAGATGTCACCGGTGTCGACGGACTCGCGCAGCTCATCGCCGACGAGCCGGTAGGTGGTGTGCCCCATGCCGATCAGGTCGGATTCGGACAGATCCGCGGTCTCGATCCGGTGGCCGTTGACGTAGGTGCCGTTGTGGCTGTCGAGGTCGACGACTCGATATTTGCCTTCGGCGATCACCTGTAGTTCGGCGTGGTGGCGAGAGACCATGAGGTCGGGCACGACGATGTCGTTGTCGGCGGCGCGCCCGATCCGGAGCGTGCCCGAGCCGATCCGTACCACCACGGTGGGCTGGGTAGCCCGAGGCGACGACCGTGACACTCGCCGGGGCAGGCCCGGCTCGAACTTGGTGACCGTGGTTTCATCGTCCAGGTCATAGCCAGGATTCGGGACGACCATCGTGTCCCCACCGAAATCGTCATCCGGCTCGGGCTCTGGCTCGGGTGATGCTTCCAGCGAGCAGGACAGCCGCGCACCATCTTTGGCATGCCCCAGCTTGAAGGTCTCGTCGTGGTCTATCAGCATCCGTTCGACGCGCTGACCGTCGAAGAAGGTGCCGTTCAGGCTGTGCGCATCCTCGATTTCCCAACCGTCCGATCCGCGCTCCAACACAGCATGCAGGGCCGAAACACGCGGATCGGTGACGACAATATCGGCGGTCGGATCACGGCCGATGTTGTATGCACCCCCGGCGCGTAGCCGATAGACGTGTTCTCGCGTCTGCACCACGAGAACGGACGACTCGGGGAATTCCGTGGAGGACCGCTCATCCGCCATAACGGGAGTATACGACCATGCCGAACTGTCGCGGTGAATGCTGATGGGTTTCGAGATACTAATCCGACAGAACCTGACACAAGATCGAAGCCGAATATTTCTCAATTTGTTTCATGTATTGAATTTTGTTATATCCCAGATGCGAGTTCACCGGCGCTTTTCGGCGCTCACATAGTGCGCCTGCTGCAAGAGGTCGAGCAATTCGGCGGGCATGTCGGTGATCGGGTGGCCGTATTCGGCGGCGAGGTCGACAGGGGCGGTGCTCTGGACCGACCAGCCGTGCCGTGCCAGCCAGTCGCCGGGAACAGCGCGGGCGTCGTCGTACCAGAGGTCGCTCACGTCCAGGTTCCCGAAGGGGTTGCTGCCGAAGAACTTCTCCTCCGTGTCTTCGAAGCGTTGCGGGTCCAAGCCGCGGCCGAAGTCGTCGGTGGCCACGCTGCTGCCGGGCGCGGACAGGGCGTCGATGCGTTCGAACAGGGCGTCGTGTGCCGAACCCGGCAGGAACGGCAACAGCCCCTCGGCCGACCATGCCGTCGGCCGCTCCGGATCGAATCCCGCGGCGGTGAGCGCAGCGGGCCAGTCGTCGCGCAGATCGACCGCCACCACGCGCCGATCGGCCTTGGCCACGGCACCGTGGTCGGCGAGAACCTGGTCCTTGAATTCCAGCACCCGGGGCTGATCGATCTCGAAGACGACCGTGCCCGCGGGCCAATCCAGCCGGTACGCGCGCACATCCAGACCCGATGCCAGGATCACCGCCTGCCGCACACCCTGCTGCCACGCCGTGGCGAAGAACTCGTCGAAGAACCTCGTCCGGACACCCATGAACCGCCCGAAGCGCGTCATGTTGCCCACCGACGCCGGGTCCTCCAGCATCTGGGTGAAGTGCGGTTCACCCGCCGCCTCGACGAACCACGCCGCGTAGTCGTCGCGGATCATCGGCTCGGGATCGATCGTCTCGAGTGCGCGAAACGTGGCGACGCCCAAGGCGGTCAGGCCCACGCTCGTCACGATGTCCCAGCTATCCCCGTCCATTCGCATCAAGGTCACCTCGTGGTGTCATCGATCGCCTGAACTATCTCGACCGGAGCCGACGCCCCGTTCCACCCGCTCGATTCTGCTCCCATACAGAACCTTTCGGCAACTAACTGGTTATCACGCTCTGGCCGAGTCGGTCGGGATGACCCGGGCATCAGCCGACGTCCTGAAGCAGCAGGTGCCGGGCGTTGAGCGGACCGTCCAGCTGCATCAGCTGTCCGCCCGCACGTAGACCACCGAGGTCCAGCCCGGCGAATCCGAACTCGTCCAGCAATCCGGCCACGGCGGCTTTCGCATCGGCATCGTCGCCCGCGTAGAAGATCACCTGCCGGCCTTCGGCATGCTGCGGGTCCGCGGCGATGAATGCGGCGAACAGGGTGTTGAACGCCTTCACGATCCGCGCGCCGGGAAGGCGCTCGGCGACCCACTCGCTGCCCGTGAGGTCACCGACGTCGTAGCGACCCCGCCAGGGGTTCGCCGCGGCGAACTGATTCGTGGTGTCGACGACGATCTTCCCGGACCAGTCGGTGAGCCCGGTCAGATCCGGCACGGCGAAGAACGGCACCGCGAGGAACACGAGTTCCGGCTGTGCCGCCTCCCCGGCTGTCACCGCGTGGGCCTTCGGCCCCAACTGCTCCACGACGGCCCGGAGCGTCTCCGTGCCCCGGCTGTTGCCGATGAGTACCTCATGGCCATGACGGACGGCCTTGTCGGCGACCGCCTGGCCGATATTTCCTGCTCCGAGAATGCCGATGGTGCTGTACGTGGTCATGGCGCTCATCCTCGATTGATGGTCAGCATCGCAGCCTGGTCGAGGCTGATGGACCGGTCGACGGCGGTCAGCTTCGCGGCTTCGGCCAGGACCGGTTCGGACCAGAAAAAGGTGCCGAGGGGAAGCAGGACCGTGCCGCCCGGACGGATGTGCGTGACGTCCGGCCCGACGGCCAGGACCGTGCCGGCTCCCCGAATTGGGTGAGTTGAACAGCGAGCATGGAAGTCAACTCCTCTGTCGTACGCGATGAAGAATGAGCTTGACTTTTGTAATGGACGGAGGATCGCTCCAGGGCCCCGGCGTCAATCGATCGGCGCCACCCGGATGGAGATTATCAGTTACGTCTCTACCAATTTCCTGATGCCGCAAGACGTAATTCACCGAGGGGCGGCGAGCTCTGGTGATCAGAATACAGCGTCCAGCGTTTGGAGAGTCGCGGGCCGACTTCTTGGTTTCGGTTACGGGGCAGGGGCGGCCTCTGTCGCGAGGCGGGCCAGGGCCTCTGGTCGAGGGAGGTCTGCGCCGAGGTGGTAGGCGTGGTGGTATTCGGTGTCGCCCAGCCGGTTTGTGAGGGTGGCGGTCAGGGCGGTGAGTTCGGGCTCGCCGTGGTCTGCGGTGCCGCGGATGACTTGGCCGAGGCCGAGGGCGGTGGCGGCGGCGGACGGGTTGTCTTCCAGGAGAAGGAGTTTCGCGAGGAGTTCGGCGGCGTGGGCTTGGGCCTGCGCGGTGGCGGCGGAATCGCCGTAGGTGAAGGCGCCTTCGATGGCGCGGGGCAGCAGGGCGCGGGCTGCGACGGGCGATCCCTCGGTGAGGCGGTTGCGAAGGCGGGCGACCGTTATGTGGTTGGCGGCCATGGCTTCCGGATAGGGCAGGTGGCGGAAGCGATGCTCGAGTTGGTCGAGTTCTCGGTCGGAGCGGGTGATATCGCCGGTGCGGCGGTGTAATTCGGCGCTGGTGAGGAGGATGACGGCGGCGAGGCGGGGGAAGCCCTGGTCGGCGGCGAGGCGCTGGGCGGCGTCGATGTCGCGGGCGGCTTCGGCGAGTTCGCCGGCGCGCATGCGTTCGTCGGCGAGGGCGGTGCGGGCGGCGACGATGTCGTCCTCGGTGCCGAGTTCGGAGGCGAGGGTGACGGCGCGGGCGTAGGCGGCGCGGGCCTGGTCGTGGTCGCCCCGCAGCGAATGGGCGCGGCCGACCGCGAGCAGCGCCATGCCCAGACCCCAGCGGTCGCCGACGATTTCGAAGCCGCGCAAGGCTTCCCGTCGCGCGACGGCCCCCTCGTGCAGGCGCCCCTGCCCTGTCAGGGCGATGTCGCGGGCGAGCTGCGCGCTGGCCCGCACCCACGGGTCCGGCCAGGTCAGCGCCTGTTCGAGCTGCCGCTCGGCCAGCTTCTCGTCGTCGGCGCGCGCCGCCAGGAGCGCCGTCCACAGTGGTACGGCCGCATGGAATTCCAGCCCGCCGGCCTGCACGCAGTCCTCGATGAGCGCGGTCAGCGAGCTCCCGGCGGGCGGCGAACCGGCCATCAGCGCGATCACTCGGAAGGCGGCCCGCGCGGCCGCCGGGAGCTCGTCCCCGAACCGCAGCACCGCATCGAGCGAGCTCTCGAACTGGCTGCTCATTCCCCGGATTCCCCAGTACCAGAACATCGCCCGCACGAGCCGCATCGCCGTCTCGGGGTCGGGGCTGGTACCGAGGGCGGTACGAAGTGCCGCAGCGAGGTTGGCGTGTTCGGCGTCTAAAAGGGCGATGGCTGTGAGCTGTTCGGTGCCGCGAAGGTGGGGTTCGGCGTGTTCGGCGAGGGTGAGGTAGTAGTCGGTGAAGGGCGGGATCAGGTCGTCGGGTGAGCGGGTGAGCTGGTCGGCGGCGTAGGCGCGGATGGTTTCGAGCATGCGGTAGCGCGGCGGGTCGTCGGGGGTGACGGTGACGAGGGATTTCTCGACCAGGGCGTCGAGGAGGTAGACGACGTCCTCGATGGGGAGGTCGCCGTCGGCGCAGATGGCTTCGACGGCCTCGGTGGTGGCGCCGCCGGGGAAGGCGGAAAGCCTTCGGGCCAGGATCTTTTCGGGTTCGTCGAGGAGGTCCCAGCTCCATTCGACCAGGGCGAGCAGGGTGCGCTGCCGGGGCAGGGCGGTGCGGCTGCCGGAGGTGAGCAGCCGGAAGCGGTCGCCGAGCCGCCGGGCGACCTGGTCGACACTCATGGCGCGCAGTTTGGCGGCGGCGAGTTCCAGCGCCAGTGGGAGACCGTCGAGTCGGCGGCAGATCTCCACCACGGGGGCGACGGTGGCGTCGTCGAGGGTGAAGCCGGGGCGGATGGCGGCGGCGCGGTCCGTGAACAGCCGCACGGCCGGTGCACTCCGGGCCACAACGGGATCCGCTGTCTCGGCCGGAACGCCGAGCGGTCCCAGGTGGCACAGCGCCTCGCCGGTGATGGCCAGGGGTTCCCGGCTGGTGGCCAGCACGCACAGCTGCGGCAGCCGATCCAGCAGCTGTTCGGCGAGGGCCGCGGCGGCCGCGATGACGTGCTCGCAGTTGTCGAGCACCAGCACCGCGGGCCCGACGTCCAGTAGTTCGGTCAGCCGGGCGGCCTTGTCCGGCCGCTCGGCGGAGTCGCTGTCGAGCGCCCCGGCCACCGCGTCCGCGAGCTGGTCGGGCGCGCCCAGTTCGGCCAGCGGTACGAAGAACACCGCCCCGGTGGCCCGCCGGTCCATGGCTTCCAGCGCGAGCCGGGTCTTGCCCGCTCCGCCGGGTCCGACAATGGTGACCAGCCGCGAATCCGCCAGCAGCCCGGCCAGTTCCGTGAGTTCCGCCTCGCGGCCGATGAATCCGGTCAGCCGTACCGGCAGCGTCCGCGTCACGGGTTCCCAACGCGGAGCGGGGATTTCGAGTTCGCCCCGGAGCAGCGCGAGGTGCGTGTCCCGCAGGGTGGCCCCCGGGTCGATGCCGAGTTCCTCGTCCAGCCGCTCCCGCATCTCCTCGTATACGGCCAGTGCGTCCGACTGCCGCCCCGCCGCCGCCAGCGCCCGCATGCGCAGCGCGGCCAGCCGCTCGCTGAGCGGATTGTCCGCTCCGGCGATCTCGAGATCGGTGAGCACATCGGCGTACCGGCCCAGCCGCAACTCGGCCTCGAACCGGTCTTCGGCCGCCGCGGCCCGCAGATCATCCAGCCTGGTCGCGGCGGCTTGGGCGAACGGTGCGTCCTGCACATCGCCGAGCGCGGGTCCGCGCCACAGTGCGAGGGCCTCGCCCAGCCGGCGGGTGGCGGCCTCCGCCCGCCCGGCGGCCAGGTCCTGACGGCCCTGCCGCACCAGGTCCTCGAACCGATCGGCGTCCAGCGTCACCCTGGGCAGCCGGTAGCCGCCGGTCCCGAATTCGACCGTGCCCACGCCGCGCAATGCCTTCCGCAGCCGGGACACCGCGGCCTGCAGCGCTCCGGCCGCCTCGGCGGGCGGCTCCTCACCCCAGAGCCCGTCGATGAGCGCGGTCACCGGCACGTCCCGCCCCGATTCCAGCGCCAGCCGCGCCAGCAGCATCCGCACCCGCACGCCGGGGATCTCCACCGGCGTCCCATCCTCCGCATGGACCCGAACGGGCCCGAGCACACCAACCTCCACTCCTCCGCCTCTCCGCGCCTTCAGCGGACAGCTGAGAGCCGCTATCTGTCGCGCACCCGTGCCGGCGGTTCGGCGCCGAACCACTTCTGGACGTGCCCGGTGAGTTACCCCGACCGGCACGAAATCAGCGGTCACGCTGGCATACGCAAATCCGATTACCCGTAAGGTAATCGACTCACGGCTCATCGTCGGGCACAGTCGATCTCATGACCGATACCGAGATCGCCACCGCTCCGACTGGCGCGCAGCTGTTCGCCACCATGCCGTTCACCGAGGGTCTGGGCGTCCAGGTCCTCGAATGCGGCCCGGAGCTGGTGCGCAGCCGCCTGGAGTGGCGCGAGAACCTGTGCACCCTGGGCGGATCGATGCACGGCGGCGCGCTCATGTCGCTCGCCGACGCCACCGCCGCGGTGTGCGCTTTCCTGAATCTGCCGGCGGGCAAGCAGGGCACGACCACGGTGGAGTCGAAGACGAACTTCCTGCGGGCCCTGCGCTCGGGTCACGCCACCGCCACGGCCCGTCCGCTGCACGCCGGGCGCAGCTTCATCGTGGTGGAGACCGAAATCCGGGACGACGCGGGCAAACTCGTCGCCAAGGTGACCCAGACCCAGGCGGTGCTGTAGTCGGGCATCCGCCTATCCGACGAGGATCGGCACCAGATACGTGCGCGCGAATTCCCCCAGCTCGTCCGGGGTTTCGAGGGTGGCCGCGCCGCCGCCGACGAGAATCAGCGAATGCACTATGCGGCAGCCGATTTCGGTGCGCGCGGCCAGATCGTCCGGGGCCTCGAACAGGCCCTGGGCGGCGGCCCGCTCCAGGATCTGGATGGTGGCCGCGACCGACATGGCGAAGGTGGTCGCGCCTTCGACGGTGAGTTTCACCAGGATTCGGTCCGGCTCGACCGCGAGCAGCCGCTCCACCAGCGGATGGGCCCGCCAGCGGGTGATGACGGTGACGAAGATGTCGGCAACCAGTCCGGGTAGGTCGTCGTGCCGGTCCGGCATGCTCGACAGTTCGGCCAGCAGGTTGCCGACCTCGCGGCTGACGACGGCCTGCACCAGGTCGTCGCGGGAGCCGAGCCGGCGGTAGACGGTCACCCGGTCGACGCCGGCCTGCTTGGCGACGTCCTCGATCGTCGTCTTCTTGACCCCGACCTTCTGGAACTGCACGAGTGCCGCGTCGAGAATGCGCGTCTCGATGTCATCGGCGGCATCCGTGCGGGTCAGCGGGTTTTTCGACGCGGTCGTCACCGGATCCACGCTAGCAGGCGCCACCCCCTATGCAACAATCTTGGACAATTTGTAGCTGCAACATTGCAATAGGATTTGTTGCGCTGTACGGTTCGATCATGGCTGACAAGGCTGGCGCGGCGCAGCGCCACTACCGCGACGAGGCGCACGCCATCTCCGCCCGCGATGTGCGGTTCGATTTCGATTCCGTTCCGCTGCACTACATTCCGGGCGAAGTCCTGGCAACCCACATTGTCGATGTCATGCACCTGGTGCTGCCGGAGGGCGAACGGGCCATGGCGCAGACGCTGGCGGAGGCCCTCCCCCACATCCACGACGAGCGGCTGCGGGAGGAGGTGACCGGGTTCATCGGGCAGGAGTCCATGCACGCCAGCAGTCACGAGGCGGCGCGCCGGCACCTGCAGTCCCTCGGGCTGGACGTCGACTCCTATGTCGATGCCATTGCCTGGCTCGTCGACCGGATTCTCGGCGATCACGGACTGAGCGGCCGGGCGCGGGAAGAGTGGCTCAAGGAGCGGCTGGGCCTGTTCGCCGGGATGGAGCACTACACGGCCGTCATCGGCGAATGGCTGCTCAATGCCGACATTCTGGAGGCCGAGGGCATGCATCCGGCCATGCTGGACCTGGTGCGCTGGCACGGGGCCGAGGAGGTCGAGCACCGCAGCGTGGTCTACGACGCGTACATGTACCTCGACGGCGGGTATCTGCGGAAGGCGCGCACCGCGGTACTGGCCAGCGCGACGCTGCTGCCGTTGTTCATCATTTCGGCCGGGTATCTGTACCGGAAGGATCCGTCGCCGCGGAAGGGCCGCTTCTGGGCGCGGCAGTTCCTGAGCGCGACGCGGCGCGGCGTGATTCCCAGCTGGACGGTGTTCTTCACCGAGATTCCGCGGTATCTGCGGCCGGGTTTCCACCCCTCGCAGCTGGGACCGATGGATGTGGCGTTGCGCTATCTCGCGCACTCTCCAGCGGCGCGGGCGGCTGCCGAGTGAGCCCGGAGGACAGCGTGAGCACGCGAATCCAATTGGGCGCCAGGAGCCGAACGGCCGCCCCGGCACGGGTCGGCCCGGCGCACCGGTCCGGCAGCCCGGACCAGGCGAGCGCGACCGGTCGGGCGCATGCGGTCGACCCCGTGGATGCGGGGACGATGCCCGCGAGCCTGCGGATGCTCGGCGGGATGATGGACGCCTACAAGCAGCTGTTCGTGAGCGGCCGCGCGGCACGGCTGCTGTCGCCGTCGAATCCGGTGCGCCGCAGTGGTTTCGAGTTGGCCACCGTCGTGGAGCGGCTGGAGCGGCCCGCGCCCGATGTGCTCGCGGTGGCGCTGCGGGCCCCGGACGGGCGGGACCTGCCGAGCTGGCGGCCCGGGGCGCACGTGGACGTGTTCCTGCCCTCGGGGCGGCAACGGCAGTACTCGCTGTGCGGAGATCCACGGGATCGGACGCGGTACCGGATCGCGGTGCGGCTGATCCCGGACGGCGAGGGCGGGTCGCGCGAGCTGCACGAGTCGCTGCGGGTCGGGGACCGCATGCGAATTCGCGGGCCGCGCAATGCTTTCACGCTGGTGGACGCGCCGTCGTATCTGTTCCTGGCGGGCGGGATCGGCATCACCCCGATCCTGCCGATGGTGCGGGCCGCCGGGTCGCGCGGGCGACTGGTGTACGCGGGGCGGTCGCGGGCGACGATGCCGTTCCTGGACGAGCTGCCCGACGCGGAGATACGGCCCGACGACGAGCTCGGACCACCCGACGTCGCCGCGATCATCGCGAGCGCGGCACCCGGTGCGGCCGTGTACGTGTGCGGTCCGCCCGCCATGCTGGCGGCGGCGCAGCGCTGCCGGTTCACGCTGGATCCGACGGGATCGCTGCACACGGAACGCTTTTCGGCGCCGCCCGTGGTCGACGGTCGAGCCTTCGACCTCACCCTGGCGCGCAGCGGCCGGACGGTCCGGGTCGGCGCGGAGGAGACGGCGCTCACGGCGGTGCGGCGGGTGCTGCCCGATGTGAACTACTCCTGCCGCCAGGGCTTCTGCGGCACCTGCAAGGTCGGGGTCCGCGCGGGCGACGTGGACCACCGCGACCGGCTGCTCACCGCGGCCGAGCGGGAGAACCGGATGTTGCTCTGCGTGTCCCGCGCCTGCGGTGACGCGCTCGTGCTCGATCTCTGAACGCGGGAACACTCATGTCGATTGATACGGAAACAGCTGTGGCCGAACCTGATTCGGCACCGGCCGAGCATGTCGGGATCGCTGTCGTCGGGGCGGGATTCGGGGGCATCGGCCTGGCGATCAAACTGCGCGAGGCCGGTTTCGAGGACCTGGTGATCCTCGAGCGCGCCGAGGATCTGGGCGGGACCTGGCGGGCCAATACCTATCCCGGCTGCGCCTGCGATGTCCCCTCACAGCTCTACAGCTATTCGTTCGCCCCGAATCCGGACTGGTCGCGAACCTATGGGCGGCAGGCCGAGATCCTGGAGTATCTGCGCCGGGTCGCCGCGGACCACGATGTGGTGCGGCACATCCGATTCGGCGCCGAGCTGCTGGACGCCCGCTGGGACGAGGCGCACTCGCGGTGGCGGGTGGAGACCAGCCGGGGTGCGCTCACCGCCGATGTCCTGATCTCCGCGGCGGGTATCTTCGCGGAGGCCAAGTATCCCGAGCTGCCGGGGCTGGATCGGTTCGCGGGCAAGGCCTTCCACTCGCTGCATTGGGATCACGACCATGACCTGACCGGCGAACGCGTGGCCGTGATCGGCACGGGCGCGTCGGCGGTGCAGTTCGTGCCGGAGATCCAGCCGGTGGTCGACCGGCTGCTGCTGTTCCAGCGCTCCGCGCCGTGGATCGTGCCGCGAATGGACCGGCGCACGCTGGGGTTGGAACGAACACTGCTGCGGCGGATTCCTCTCGCCCAGAGGGCGATCCGTGGTGGCTGGTACGCCGCCATCGAGGGATTCGGCCTGATCTCGCTGGTGGACAGGCGTTTCCGGCATCCATACGAGGCGCTGGGCCGATTGCAGCTGCTACGGCAGGTGCGCGATCCCGCGCTGCGCAAGACCCTGACCCCGGACTATGTCATCGGATGCAAACGCGCCATCTTCTCCGATGCCTATCTGCCCGCGCTGGATCAGCCGAATGTCGAGGTCGTCACCGACGGCATCGCCGAGGTGCGCCCGCATTCGATCGTGCTGCGCGACGGCACCGAGCACGCGGTCGACACCATCATCTTCGGCACCGGCTTCACCTCGATTCCGTCGGCGTATCACCGCTATATCGGACGGCACGGGCAGTCCATCGCGGACCTGTATCACCATGAGCCGCAGAGCTATCTGGGCGCGGCCGTCGCAGGATTCCCCAACTTCTTCTGCACGCTGGGCCCGTTCGGCGCGGCCGGGAACCAATCGGCCGTCTACATGATCGAATCCCAGATCGCCTACATCGTGGATGCGGTGAAGACCATGCGCGACAGGGGAATCGACCGTATCGAGCTGCGTCCCGAGGTGCAGGACGATTTCCTCGACGAGATGGAGCGCCGCAGCGCCGGCACCGTGTGGCTGACCGGCGGCTGCCAGAGCTACTACACCACCGCCGATGGCCGCAATGCCGGCCTGTACCCCAACTGGAGCTTCGAATACCGCCGGCGCACCCGGCGTTTCGACTCCGACTCCTACGAAATGAGCCGCTGATGTCCACTCCGCGCTGTCTCCCCGGTCCCGGCCCCTTCCGTCCCGAAGGGCGGGTCGCCCTCATCACCGGGGCCGGTCAGGGTATCGGCCGCGAACTCGCCGGGGTGCTGTACCGGCGGGGCGCGTCGGTGGCCATCGTCGATGTCGATGCCCGGGCGGCCACCTCGCTGGCCGCCGCCCTGGGTGATCGGGCGCTGCCGGTGATCGCGGATGTCTCCGACCGGGCCGCCATGGCCGAGGCGATTCCGCAGGTGGTCGCCTACTTCGGGCATCTCGACATCGTGGTGGCGAACGCGGGCGTGGTGCCGCCGCCGGCGACGCTGCGGACCATGGAGCCCGCCGAGTTCGACCGGGTCATCGGCATCAACCTCACCGGTGTGTTCAACACCGTGCACCCGGCGCTGGACCACATCATCGCCGCAGGCGGGCATGTCGAGGTCGTATCCTCATGCGCCGCTTTCGCTCCGGGGATGGGCGGCGCCCCGTACATGATCAGCAAGGCGGCGGTGGAGCAGCTCGGCCGGGCGCTGCGGGTCGAGCTGGCGCCGCACGGGGCGTCCGCGGGCGTCGCCTATTTCGGGATCGTCGACACCGAGATGACCCACTCGACCCTCGACCGGGACGAACTCGGCCGCCGCATCGAGGCGCTGCTGCCGTGGCCGCTGAGCACCCGCATCACCGCCGAGCACGCCGCGCGCACCATTGCCGACGCCATCGAGCACCGCGCACCGCAGGCCATTTCACCGCTGGCCTGGATGCCCTACTCGCTGCTGCGCGGCGTGATCAATACCGTGCTCGATTCCCGCCTCGCCCGTGACCCGCGGGTGCACGCGCTGCTGCGGGAGGTCGAGCGCCGCGGTATCGAGAACCGGCTGACATCGCCGAGTTCAATTCCATTGCAGGTCCGGCGAATACAGGTCCAGCCAGGTGCCGGCCGCCCGCTTCGAATGAGTAGGCGCGGTGAGTAGTTCGGCGGACGTCCGGAACCGGCAGCTGTCCATACGCTTCTCGGCAGCACCCGCGGTTGGGTGTCCCGCCAGAGGAGGAAACAGTGTCCCGCTCGAACACCGCGCGTCTCGCGCCCCTCGCCGCTGTCGCCTCGACATTCGGCGCGCTCACCGCCACATCCCTGGTCGCCGCCACCCCCGCGCACGCCTACGCCTACGACTGCCCCGGTGGCCGGTTCTGCGGATGGGAGGGTCGCGACGGCACCGGAAACCTCGTTGTCCAGGCCAACTCCGACTGCTTCCTCCACGACATCGGGAATGCCGGCAAGGGCGATCTGCTCACCTCGTACTGGAACCGGACCGGCCAGCAGGTCACCCTCCTCAACTGGATGGGCGACCACTGGGAAACCCTCGCGGTCATTCAGGACGACGAGCGTGGCACTCTCTCGCGCTATGCCGACAAGAAGACCGACGCGGTTCAGCTCTGCGACTGACCGGGAGCTTCGCGCAGCCGGTCGGCTGCCGGTCCGGCTGCCGCGAATCGGGCTCGATCAATTTTGAAGCATGTTAATTTCACTATCTCGGCGTGGTCGCGGATCGCGTCGGATGTTCGTGACCGCGCGGACATCTCGTAGTGAAAGGGACGTCATGACAACACCCTGGGTGCGCCACGCGAAACTCGCCGTGACGGCGGTCGCGGGCACGGGCGCGCTGCTGCTGGCCGCGGCTCCGGACGCCGCGGCCGCCGGCATCGGCGAGGTGACACTGAAGGGCTCGAACCCGCAGGCCGGGTGCAGCTACACGCTGACCAGCGGCGACCTGGTCGGCGGCGGCAGCAGCGCGTTCAACGAGATGCCCGTCACCTTCTACGACAACGGAGCCACCATCGGCACCGGCAAGGTCGGCACCAGCCTGCTCGGCAACCCGGCCGAAGTCTCGTGGACACCGGCCACCCCGGGCCAGCACGTCCTCACCGCCACAGCCGGTTTCAGCTTCAACAGCCCCATGCCATTGACACCGCTGACCGTCCAGGTCGGCGCAGCCAGCTCCACCGGCAGCTTCGGCTGCCCGCTCCCCAGCATCTCCGGCTAGCCGAAGGTTCGGCCGCCCCGGAACCCTCGGTCCGGCAGGAAGAATCGGCGGACGCCCGCTCCCTCGTTTCCGACAGGGAGCGGGCCGAGCCTTCGAACGCGCCTCGGACCATCAACGAAACCGGCTCCGCCACGCCATGATCCGCACCACCGAGATCACGCACGGCCACGCACCCACATCGGTGTCACTGCGGTGCCGACCCCTCGGAAGTTGCGCGTCAGGCGAAACCCGATGATCTACTCGACCAGTCACCGCAGCATCAGGGCGAACCAGGTCAGGCCGGATGACCGAACTTCCCGCCGACCACACCGGACGTGAAGGCATCCCACTCCCCCGGCCCGAAGACCAGAGCCGGACCGGTCGGATTCTTGGAGTCCCGGACACCGACCATGCCACCGTCCAGATGCGCGACCTCGACGCAATCACCTTGACTGCCGCTGTAGCTGCTTTTGAACCACGTGGGCTCGGAGGGATCAATGCTGCTCACGCTCATACTCCTTCGTCACCCGGCGTACCAAATCCCGGGTGGGTCCACCGTCCAGTGCCGAGCTTCGAATCGCTGACGCAAGCTCACTATAGAGTCGCACTTCGTCGGGTTTTTCCAGGTACACGTCCTGGGTCGGCCCGCCCTCGATATACACGATGGGCGGTTCTACTGGTTCATGCCCGGGGTCGACGTCGAACTCCAAGACCGTGAACGACCCTCGTGGCATTCCCCAGGTCATCCCCGCCGCGAACGGGTGAATGCGCACCGAGAGGTTGTCCAGCTTCGATACTTCGGCCAGGTGGCGCAACTGGGCGGCCATGGTCTGCCGGTTGCCGATCATCCGGTGCAATGCCGACTCGTGCAGCAACACCTCCAGGACAACAGGATTGGTCTTGCGAGTAACGATCGCCTGTCGCCTCAGCCGATGTTCGACTCGGCGGTCGACGTCGGTGGAATCGGCGAATCCCGGATACGCGCCGATGATGGCGCGGGCGTAGTCAGCCGTCTGCAGCAGTCCGGGAATGTGCTCGTGGTAGGTGGTCAGTCGCCGCGCAGCTGCTTCGAGTCCCACATACATGTTGAACGCATCCGAATACAGTCCGCCATACGCGTGATACCAGCCTTGCGTTCTGGCCACGGCCGCCAAATCGGCTGCGGCAGCGGCATCACCGGAGCCGACCCCGTAGATCTCACACAGTGCACGCACGTCTTGCTTGCGCACCTTCTGGGTCTGGCCCGCCTCGATCCGCTGCAGAGCCGACGCGGACAAATCGACCAGTTTCGCGGCGGTCGCGATGGTAAAGCCATTGGCTTCGCGCCATTCGCGTAGGAACCGACCTAATTGCCGCCTCGGCAGAGTCGAACTCGGAGTGTTCTCGGTGTCGTCGTCGTACGCATTGGTCATGTCGACGTCCCATCACTACGTGAAATCGGGTCGATCGGAGCACGAAATCGGGTGCGGTCCACAGGATTTACGGGTCGGCTCATAGAGCTTTGGACGACTTCGGGCCGGGTACCCAATATCACTGTATCCCCTGTATCGCTGGTGGTGTGCTGGAACCACAACGACAGCAGGGAGGCAGCGAGATGTCGAGCGACAACCAATGGTCGGTGCAGGCCATCATCGACCGCATCGAAGGCGAGCGGAAGGTTGCCGGCTCCAACCGTATGAATGCCGAGCTCATTCGCGGCGGGTATGCGATCCGTGGGTTGTGGTCGTGTTATTCGGACCCCGGTGAACTCACTGCCGCGCAAGCGCATACGGCTATGCAGCTGCATCTCGGGTGCGGGGTGGATACCTGCCGGATGCGGCGGCGGGCACGGACCGAGCTGGTCGCGGCCGGACGGATGGTGCTGGACCCGCGTGCTACGCGAACCCGAGCAGCCCGGAGACCGCCGCTCGCCGTGCTACGCGACGCGCTCTCCGGTTGGGGCGCAGTGTTTCTCGGCGGTCGCCATGCCCTGCGATGACTGCGACCGGGATGACTACGACCGAGTCGAGATTCAGGTGATCAAGGATGTTCTCGATATCGTCGAGGTCCGCTTGCGCGAGCGTGAGAGGTGCGGGTGGCGACCGACCGTGCCCCGCTCCCAGATCTATGCAACGGTGTTGCACGCGGTCATTGTCAGCGCGCGTGAATCACACCGAGTCCCGGCGACTCTCGACCGGGCCGCCATTCTCGACTCCATTCTCGACGGCGCCGATCCCCCGGATTCCGGCCCGACTCGTCACGCGGTCGACGACGTCATCCGGCACCACATCGCGAACATGAATTGACCCCGCAAAACCATCGAGCAGTCGACCGCGACTCTTGCGTGGTCAATTCTCGGTGTCCTGCTGGCAGGCTGGGCACAGTCCGTGCAGGGTGAGTCCGCCGGTGTCGGGCAGGGCGAGCGGCTGCCGTTGCGTGCTTCGGCCAGGGCCACGGTGAGATGTGCCGAGGGGACCTCGTCGAGCACGCCACACCGGGTGCACACCGCATGATGGTGCGGGATGTCGGTGAGTCCGTAACTGGTGATCCGTTCGTCGATGACCAAGGCGTGCAGCACTTCCGCGTCGACCAGGGTCGCGACGGTCCGGTAGACGGTGGTGAGGTCGACCTCGTGGCCGGCCGAAGCGAGGCCCTGCTGGATCTGGGCCACGGTCAGGTGTCCCTGCTCGCGCGAGCCGTCCAGGATCGACAGCACAGCCAGTCGCGGTGTGGTGCACCGCAGTCCGTGGCTGCGCAGCAAATGACGAGCGTTGTGCTCACCGGCCGGCGCCGGGGCGTGAGTGAGGTGCGAAACGCGCGCCATGGCCCCCAGTCTGCCGTTTCGACCCGCTCAACCGCCAACCCCCGTCTTGCCAATCAGTTGCAACAAGCCGGGATGCGTTCTACCTTCGATGAATTCGGCTCGTGCGGAGAGGGCATATCGTGATGTCTGCAATCCTGAGACCCTTTCGCGCGGTCACCGATCGGCTGGCGTTGACCCGTCCGGAATGGCTGCGGCTGGCCGCGATGGCCGGGGTCATCATCGGCTTGCACGTGCTGGGGTGGTTCACCCTGGTCGCGTTCGTCGCTCCGCAGCATTTCAGTCTGGGCGACCGGACCCTGGGTGTCGGCGTCGGCTTGACCGCCTACACACTGGGCATGCGGCATGCCTTCGACGCCGACCACATCGCCGCGATCGACAACACCACCCGCAAACTCATGCACGACGGGCAACGACCGCTGTCGGTCGGATTCTTCTTCTCCCTCGGCCACTCCAGCGTCGTCTTCGGTCTGGCGCTGCTGCTCTCGATCGGCGTGCAGGCCATCGTCGGGCCGGTCGAGGACGACTCCTCGGCGCTGCACCATTACACCGGACTGATCGGAACGACCATCTCGGGGACGTTCCTCTACATCATCGCGATCATCAATATCGCTGTGCTGGTGGGCATCCTGCGTGTGTTCCGGCGCATGCGCGGCGGCGAGTTCGACGAGGCGGAGCTGGAAAACCAACTCGCACAACGTGGTTTGGTGAACCGACTGCTGGGTCCGGTGATGAAGTCGGTGACCAAGCCCTGGCAGATGTACCCGATCGGGCTGCTGTTCGGCCTCGGGTTCGACACCGCCACCGAAGTCGCGCTGCTGTTCCTGGCCGGCACCAGCGCGGCGGCGGGCCTGCCCTGGTACGCGATCCTGTGCCTGCCGATCCTGTTCGCCGCCGGCATGAGCCTGCTCGACACCATCGACGGCAGCTTCATGAACTTCGCCTACGGCTGGGCCTTCGCCAAACCGGTACGCAAGGTCTACTACAACATCACCATCACCGCGCTCTCGGTCGCGGTCGCCCTCATCATCGGCACCATCGAACTTCTCGGCCTGCTCGCCGACCAATTCGACTGGACCGGGGGCTTCTTCGACTGGATCAGCGCCCTGGACCTCAACCTGATCGGCTATCTCATCGTCGGGCTGTTCGTCGCGACCTGGGCCATCGCCATCCTCGCCTGGCGCTATGGACGCATCGAAGAGAAATGGACTGCCGGACTCCAGCCCGGAACCGACCACCACGACTGACCGGCTGACGCTCGGCCACACCGCAGCGGTGTTCCCGTGCGGTTCGGCTCAGTCGTGGGTGTGCGAGTGATCGTCGAGTAGATCACTTTGATGTACATGGCGATGCGAATGCACGGTCCCGTCCTCGTGTGTATGGGTGTGTTCGTGTTCGCTGTGGTCATGCTCGTGCGTGCTGTGTGCATGAGTATGGGTCTGGGCGCCGTGACTGTGTGGGTGGGTATGGGGCTCGACGTGGGAGTGTTCGTCGGTCATATCCCGGTTCCTTTTCTGTATCGGGTGAGTTTTACGGCAATGCATGCATACCAGCACGCCGCGGTGATATTCGGGATGCCCGGACCATCGGCGGGTGCGCACGAGTTGTGCCCTCATATCCGGCTCTGTCCGTAAGCGGCCGCAGAAGTCTTTTCGCCCCGAACCGGACCGATTGGTCTTGTATTGGGTTCGACACACTTATGCTGGAGCGTCGGAGCGCGTCGACCGGGAAAAGCACGGTTGTCGCGGAACGCGCGAAATTCCTTACCTGCGAGGAGGATTCGACGACCAGCAAACTCGGTATGTCGCGGGCGCGGTACCGGGTCGGCCGAATGGGATCGTCAGCAGGAGCACTACATGCCCGATCGCGAACAGCGGTTCGAGGTGATCGGTGACGTCCGCGAGGCGGGCTTCGCCGAATCCGGAATCGTGTGGCAGTACGGCGACGACCGCGTGATCGTCGGGATCCGATAACCCGCGTGAGCGACGGCCGCTGGAGGTCCGCACTCGCCACCGACGATCAAACGACGAGGTCGTGGGCGGTGGTCCGCAGGGTCCAGGCGGGGGTGCGATGGTGGAGCGTGGTGGCCGTCAACGGCGGGATGTCGATGCGCCAGAAGGACTCCGCGGGGGCGTTCAAGGCGAACAGCACCGCGGCTCGGACCACGGCGGGGTGGGTGATCGCGACGATGCGGTCACCGCGGCCGGCCAGCGAGGTCAGCCAGGCGCCGACGCGGTCGAGGAGTCCGATGATGGACTCGCCGCCGTGGGCGCGATAGGCGGGATCGGTGAGCCAGGCCATCAGCTGGTCGGGCGGGAGTGCGTCCATCGACCGGCCGCTCCAGGTGCCGTGGTCGATATCCCGGAGGGCCGGCTCGGAAATTCCGGTCAAGCCCAGACCGTGAGTGGTTTGGGCCGTACGGATTTCCGGAGCGTGGTAGACGACGGCGGGTTCGGGGCCGGGGAGGCCGCCCGCTTTCTCGGCCGACCGCGACCCGAGCGGGTTGAGCGGTTCGTCGGCCGGGTAGCGGGCGGCCTGCACGGCGTCGGTGATCGCGTGCGTCACCAGCGTGAGGCGGGTGACCGCGCTCATGCGGCCAGTTCGGTGGTGGTCGAGCGGTCGCCGAGCAGGCGCGGAGCGAGCCAGGCGAAGCCGACGCCGATGACCGCCCACAGGATCAGCTGGGCGGCGAAGGAATACAGCCGGAAGTGATAGAGATCGTCGGCGGGGAAGCCGGGGTACACGATCGTTCCGGACGGATCCTTCAGCGGCTGCGGGGTTTCGGTGGCGAAGTCGCCGTACTCCTCATTGGCCGAGAGCTTCCCGAGGGAGGGGAGCAATGCCATGACCCCGCCCATGACCACCACGAAGGCTGCCGAAGCCGCGATGGTGGCGGTCCAGTTACCCAGCCGTGCCGCCAGTTTGCGGCCCAGCCAGATCGCGGCGAGCAGGACGACCGCACTGATCGCGATCATGCCCACGAACAGCGCCGTCCGTTCCTTGATGGTCTCCGAATGCCCGACCGAGGGCGGGTTGGCCGGGTATTTCAGGAACGGCACCGCGTACAGCACCAGGAACATGCCGCCCGACACCAGCAGCGCCAGATTGCGGGGGGCGATCTTGCCGGCCCTGCGCAGCGCCAGGAAGTAGACGACCGCGAACAGCGCACCCAGCGCCGCGCCGAACACGATCACGCCGAAGCCCAGCCCGATGTTCTCCTGCTGGGAGCGGGTGAAGAGTTCGGCGCCCATGTCGCCCATGGGTTTTCCGGCGGCCTTGTCGAGGGCCATCTGCGCGTCGTCGCGGCCGGATTCGTAGTCGATGGCCCGGTTGATGATGGGCTCGGCCAGGATCCGGGCGAAGACGAACGCCAGCAATCCGCCGAGTGCGCCCAGCAGGACTCCTCGGCCGATGATTCGCTTTTCCATTGTGGTGACTCGATTCCCGCGACTAGTGGCAGGGGAACCCGAGGAAATGCCGTCCGTCGTGCACGAACTCGTGGACGTGCATGTCACTGCCGAAGATCGACACCGCACCCTGGTCGATGCCGATGAAGTAGATCGCCAGCAGCGCGAGAAGGGTGGTACCGACCAGCCACAGGGCGGTGGTGGGGAGGGCGAGAGCGCCGGTGCCGAGACCGGAACGAGGAGCGTAGGACGTAGCCACGGTGACCCCTTTGAGTCAGGGGGATTTCGCGTCCCCACAGTCGATCGAATTCACGATGCGAGGGTCTGACTCACACCCTTACCGGGATGCTCACAGTGGCGCGACCGCTCCGGAATTGCACCGGATTCCTCGAGACATCGTCGAACAACCATACGAGGGCACATCCACGCTGGTCAATCCGGGTCTGCGTAACCGTCCAGCTGATGGGATCGCGCCGGCCGCGCAACGGGGTCGTGAGAACCTTCGCTATATTCGCGATCGCAGCTGGTTCGCCGGAGGTGGAGTCGAGGAGCCCCTGATCCATCCGATGGCGTCGAAGCCCGGCGGCGCGTTCACGTGCCGAGCGGGTGAGAGGGAACCCGGTGAGAATCCGGGACTGTCCCGCAGCGGTGAGTGGGAACGACAGCCGTCATTCGCACTGGGCGCATGAAGTGATGCCTGGGAAGCGACGGCCAGTAGGACCAGCTCCGGCCTCGAGCGCCGGGGCCGACCCTTCCGGGTCGATGCCCACGAGTCCGAAGACCTGCCCGTTGTGCCGGATACGCCGTATCCGGCGGTCGTCGCCTCGTGGATTGGGCGCTACGCCGAGTGGGACCTGGGCACGGGATCGATGCTTTGCGGGCTCCGTCAGCGTGCGTTCTTTGAGGGCGGCGGCCATCGGCTACTGACCAAGGAGTTCATCAATGCTGAACCCTGACAACACTTTCACCGCGACGGTGCTCGGATTGCCGCGCATCGGGCCCAACCGCGAGCTCAAGCGCGCGGTCGAGTCGTACTGGGCGGGGCGGATCGACGCCGCCACGCTGCACGATGTCGCGGCGGGGCTGCGCGCCGCACAGCTGCTGCGGATCCGCGACACCGGTCTGGATTCGGTTCCGGTGGGGACGTTCTCGTACTACGACCATGTGCTCGACACCGCGGTGCTGCTGGGCGCGCTGCCCGGCCGGGTGCGCGGCATCGAGGACGAGCTGGACCGGTACTTCGCCGCCGCGCGCGGCACCGCCGAGGTCGCGCCCTTGGAGATGACCAAGTGGTTCGACACCAACTACCACTACCTGGTGCCGGAGCTCTCGGCCGCGACGGAGTTCTCGTTGCATCCGGCCAAGCCGCTGGCCGAGCTGAAAGAGGCTCTGGCACTGGGCGTCCCGGCCCGTCCCGTGATCGTCGGACCGATCACGTTCCTGAAACTGGCGAAGTCGGTGGACGGCAGCGACCTGCTGGACCGGCTGCCGGATCTGCTGCCGCTGTACGAGCGGCTGCTGCGCCTGCTGGCGGAGGCGGGCGCGCGGTGGGTGCAGCTCGACGAACCGGTGCTGGTCACCGACCTGAGCGAGACCGAGCTGGCGCTGGTGCACACCGTCTATCGCAGGCTGGCCGAGGTATCCGCGCGGCCCGCGCTGCTGGTGGCCTCGTACTTCGGCCGTTTGGGTGAGGCACTGCCGGCGCTGGCGGCGACCGGTGTCGAGGGCATCGCCGTCGATCTGGTCACAGGCGGCGACGCCGATATGGCTGCGGCGCAGTCACTTCGGGACACGCTCGTCGTGGCCGGCATCGTCGACGGCTACAACGTGTGGCGCGTCGATCCCGATCGCGCCCTGCCCCGGCTGGCCGCCCTGCGCGAGGGCGGCGCCCAGGTCGCCGTGTCGAGCTCCTGCTCGCTGCTGCATGTTCCGTACAGCCTGGACGCCGAGACCGCACTGGAGCCGCGGCTGCGCTCGTGGCTGGCCTTCGGCGCGGAGAAGATCGCGGAGATCCGGATGCTCGCGAGCGCCCTGCATGAGGGGCAGGACGCGGTCGGCGAGCAGCTGGAGATCGCACGAACGGCCGTGCGGGACAGGCGATCCGACACCCGGTTGCACAACGCGACCGTGCGGGCCCGCCTGGACGGGGCGACCGATACCCGGCGCGCCCCGGCTGAAGAGCGCCGGACGCTCCAGCAGCAACGACTGAACCTGCCGCTGCTGCCGACCACGACGATCGGCTCGTTCCCGCAGACCGGCCGGATCCGGGTAGCGCGCGCGGAGCTCTCCCGCGGGGAGATCGATCAGCCCGAATACGACGCGCGGATGCGAGCAGAGATCGCCGAAGTCGTTGCGCTGCAGGAAGAAATCGGCCTGGACGTGTTGGTGCACGGTGAGCCGGAGCGCAATGACATGGTGCAGTACTTCGCCGAGCAGCTCGACGGATTCGCCGCCACCGCGAACGGCTGGGTCCAGTCCTACGGCACCCGATGCGTGCGGCCCCCGATCCTGTTCGGCGACGTGGTGCGCCCGGCGGCCATGACGGTCGGTTGGAGCACCTACACGCAGTCGCTGACCGCCAAGCCGGTCAAGGGCATGCTCACCGGGCCGGTCACCATCCTGGCGTGGTCCTACATTCGCGACGATCAGCCGCTCGCGGACACCGCACGCCAGATAGCGCTGGCGATCCGGGACGAGACGGTGGATCTCGAGGCCGCGGGTATCGGCATCATCCAGGTGGACGAGCCCGCGCTGCGGGAACTGCTGCCGCTGCGCCGCGCCGACCAGCCCGCCTATCTCGACTGGGCGGTGGAGGCGTTCCGGCTGGCGACCTCCGGCGTCGCGGACGCCACGCAGATCCACACGCACCTGTGCTACTCGGAGTTCGGCGAGATCATCGGCGCCATTGCGGAATTGGACGCCGACGTCACCTCGATCGAGGCCGCCCGCTCCCATATGGAGGTGCTCGACGACCTCACGGCCGCGGGCTTCGACCTGGGTGTGGGGCCGGGCGTGTACGACATCCACTCGCCGCGCGTGCCGAGCCCGGACGAGATCGAGCGGTCACTGAGCCTGGCACTGAAAGCCGTTCCGGCCGAACGGCTCTGGGTCAACCCCGACTGCGGTCTGAAGACGCGTCACACCGATGAGGTGACCGCCTCGCTACGCAACCTGGTCGCGGCGGCACAGGCGCTGCGCTGACCGCGCGCCGGGGCGCTCCGTGCCACGGGGCGCCCCGGCGTCGTTTCCCGGCCCAGCTGAAGACACGGCCGACACGCGGTGTCCCCGCAACTTTCACAGATTCGCAGGGTCGGGTCCGCAAAAGTAGGCAATTGCGAGGTATTCAGGCCGAATACAGCGCTCGGTAGCGTCCGGAATGTACCGGTGAAATCGACGTCTGGGAGGACCCGCCCGTGCAGCACCATCTCGTCCGCGCCCACCGCTCCGCCGAGCACTTCCCCCGAGAGGAACACCTCGCCTGGCGGATCGCCGAGGTTGCGGCGGATGCCGTGGAGGTCGCTCCGGAGGTGGAGGCGATGATCGTCAACCGGATCATCGACAATGCGGCGGTCGCGGCGGCCTCGATCGCCCGTCGCCCGGTCGCCAATGCCCGTGCGCAGGCGCTGGCCCATCCCTACCGGCCGGGCGCCACCGTGTTCGGGGTCGAGGGCTCGTACTCCCCGGAGTGGGCGGCGTGGGCCAATGGGGTTGCGGTGCGCGAACTCGACTTCCACGACACCTTCCTGGCCGCCGAGTACTCGCACCCGGGCGACAACATCCCGCCGATCCTGGCCGTCGCGCAGCACACCGGACGCACCGGCCGCGACCTGATCCGCGGTCTGGCAACGGGTTACGAGATCCAGGTCGACCTGGTGCGCGCGATCTGCCTGCACGAGCACAAGATCGACCATGTCGCCCACCTCGGCCCGTCGGTGGCCGCCGGCATCGGCACGCTCCTCGCCCTGGACACCGAGACCATCTACCAGGCTGTCGGTCAGGCGCTGCACACCACCACCGCGACGCGTCAGTCCCGCAAGGGTGAGATCTCGAGCTGGAAGGCCTACGCGCCGGCCTTCGCCGGGAAGATGGCCGTGGAGGCCGTGGATCGCGCCATGCGCGGCGAGGGCGCGCCCGCGCCGATCTGGGAGGGCGAGGACGGTGTGATCGCCTGGCTGCTGGGCGGCCCGAATGCGGAATACTCGGTGCCGCTGCCGGCTCCGGGTGAGCCCAAGCGCGGGATTCTCGACACCTACACCAAGGAGCACTCGGCCGAATACCAGAGCCAGGCCCCGATCGATCTGGCGCGGCGGATGCGGGGGCGGATCGGTGACCTCGATCAGATCGCGTCGATCGTGCTGCACACCAGCCATCACACCCACTCCGTGATCGGCACCGGGTCGAACGATCCGCAGAAGTTCGACCCCAAGGCTTCTCGCGAAACCCTCGACCACTCGGTCATGTACATCTTCGCGGTGGCGCTGCAGGACGGCACCTGGCATCACGAGCGCTCCTACGCGCCGGAGCGCGCGCAGCGTCCGGACACGATCGAGCTGTGGAACAAGATCTCCACCGCCGAGGACCCGGAGTGGACGCGGCGCTACCACTCGACAGACCCGGACGAGAAGGCGTTCGGCGCCCGCGCCGAGGTGACATTGAAGAGCGGTGAGGTGATCATCGACGAGTTGGCCGTCGCCGATGCGCATCCGCTCGGCGCGCGTCCCTTCGCCCGGGATCAATACCTCGCCAAGTTCCGCACTCTCGCCGAGGGTGTCATCGCGCCCGGCGAGCAGGATCGCTTCCTCGAGGTGGCCCAGCGCGCGGGCGAGCTGTCCGCGAACGAGCTGTCGGAGCTCACGTTCACCGTCTCGTCGGACGTGCTCGCCCGCGCGCCCCGGTTGCCGAAGGGGCTGTTCTGATGACCGGCCTGCTCGCCGCCGCCACCTCGGCCGCAGACAAGCGCGCAGCGTTCAGAGCGGGGCTGAGCTCGGGCACGATTCAGCGGTTCCCGGGCGCGTTCAATCCGTTGGTGGCCAAACTGATTCAGGAGATCGGCTTCGAGGGCGTCTATGTCTCGGGCGCGGTGCTCTCCGCTGATCTGGGCTTGCCCGATATCGGGCTCACCACGCTGACCGAGGTAGCCGGGCGCGGTCAGCAGATCGCCCGGGTCACCGACCTGCCCGTGCTCATCGACGCCGACACCGGATTCGGCGAACCCATGAGCGCCGCGCGCACCGTCACGGTCATGGAGGACGCCGGCATCGCCGGACTGCACCTCGAAGACCAGGTCAATCCCAAACGCTGCGGCCACCTCGACGGCAAGGCGGTGGTGCCCACCGCCGACATGGTGCGCCGCCTGCGGGCGGCCGTGGCTGCCCGCCGGGACCCGAACTTCGTGATCTGTGCGCGCACCGACGCCGCGGGCATCGAGGGCATGGACGCGGCCATCGACCGGGCCGAGGCCTACGCCGACGCCGGTGCCGACCTGATCTTCACCGAGGCGCTGCACACCGAGGCCGACTTCGAGAAGTTCCGGGCCGCGATCTCGATTCCCTTGCTGGCCAACATGACCGAGTTCGGCAAGTCCGAACTGATTCCGGCCCGGACGCTCGAATCGATCGGCTACAACGCCGTCATCTACCCGGTGACCACGCTGCGGCTGGCCATGTTCGCCGCCGAAACCGGATTGCGGGAGATCGCGGCGACCGGTACCCAGTCCGGGCTGCTGGATCGTATGCAACACCGCAGCCGGCTCTACGAGCTGCTGCAGTACGAGCGCTACAACGAATTCGATTCCGACATCTTCAATTTCACACTTGGAAGGAATCAGTAATGACGGAGACCGCGATACCGACCATTTACAAGGGTCTCGCAGGCGTCGTCGTCGACACCACCGCGATCTCCAAGGTGGTGCCGGAAACCAACTCTCTGACCTACCGCGGCTACGCGGTCCAGGATCTGGCCGCGCACTGCAGCTTCGAACAGGTCGCGTACCTGCTCTGGTACGGAGAACTCCCCAACGACACCCAGTTGGCCCAGTTCCTGCAGCAGGAGCGTGCCTCGCGGCGCGCGGACCGCTCGCTGCTGTCGCTGGTGGCCAAGCTGCCCGACAACTGCCACCCCATGGACGTGGTACGCACCGCCATCAGCTATCTCGGCGCCGAAGATCCCGCTGAGGACGACAACTCGACGAAAGCCAACCGCGCCAAGGCACTTCGCATGATGGCCGTGCTGCCGACCATCGTGGCCGCCGATCACCGCCGCCGCCACGGCCTGGATCCCATTGCGCCGCACTCACATCTGGGCTTCGCCGAGAACTTCCTGAACATGTGCTTCGGCAAGATCCCGGCACCCGGACTGGTGAAGGCCTTCAAGGTCTCGCTGATCCTGTACGCGGAGCACAGCTTCAACGCCTCCACCTTCGCCGCCCGTGTGGTCACCTCGACCCTCTCCGATATCTACAGCGCCGTCACCGCCGCCATCGGCGCGCTCAAGGGTCGGCTCCACGGCGGGGCGAACGAGGCGGTCATGCACGACATGCTGGAGATCGGCGATCCGGCACTGGCCGAGGAGTGGATGCGCACCAAGCTGTCCCGAAACGAAAAGGTCATGGGCTTCGGCCACCGGGTCTACAAGAACGGCGACTCCCGGGTGCCCACCATGCGAAAGGCCTTCCTCGACATCGCCGCCGCCACCGACGGCGGCACCTGGGTGCGGATGTACGACATCCTCGAACGCACCATGAACGAGGCCACCGGCATCAAGCCGAACCTCGACTTCCCCACCGGCCCGGCCTATTACCTACTCGGCTTCGACATCGAAGCCTTCACCCCCATCTTCGTCATGAGCCGCATCACCGGCTGGACCGCCCACATCATCGAACAGAGCGCCTCCAACGCTCTGATCCGCCCCCTGAGCCAATATATCGGCGTCCCACAACGTTCCGTCGTCGCCTGATACACCCCGCCGCGAGGCTCTTCCAGCGGGGCTGTAGCGAGGGCGTAGGGAGAGTGGACCCGGGGTTCGTAGGTTCGGGCTATGACTACTTCGACTCATGGCATCGCAGTGTCGTTCGATGGGGCCGAGCTGGCGTTCGAGGCGATCGGATCGGGGCCACCGTTGGTCGTGGTGCCGGGCGGACCGCGGGATTCGCGGTATCTCGAGGACCTCGGGGGGCTCGCCGCGAGCCGGACCCTGATCCGGTACGACGCGCGCGGCACGGGATCCACTGCGGCCCCGGATAATCCGGCCAAGTACGCCTATCCGTCGCTCGCCCGGGACGTGGACGCGCTGCGATCCCATCTCGGGGTGGAGACGATCGACGTGCTCGGCCACTCGTCGGGGGCGGTGGTCGCGGCCGTGTACGCCGGGCATCATCCGGATCGGGTGTCCCGCTTGGTGCTGGTCGTGCCGGGACCGGACTTCTTCGGCGGGGGTGGCGATATCGCGAGCCTGCTGAATGCCCGCGCGGACGAGCCGTGGTTCGACGAGGTGCTTACCGCTGCCGGGGAATTGGCGGCGGCCGGGCCGCAGGATCCGCCCGAGGCCGTGCTCGACCTCCTGGACCGCTACGTCCCGGCCGCGTACGGCGGGTGGGGTGAGAGGCAGCGCGCGCATGCCGCGACACAGCGCGAACAGTTCTCGCTCGAGGCGTGGAAGCACTTCCACGGCAATGGCGATCGCACCGAGCCCGAACGCTTCCTGCCGACGTTCGGGCAGGTCACCGCACCCGTCCTGGTCGTGACGGGCGCCGCGGACGCGCTGACCGGTGTGGAGGCCGGAAACGCCGCCGCCGCCCTGTTCCCGGTCGCGACGCACGTGTCGATCGCGGGGGCGGGCCACTATCCGTGGGTCGACAACGCGCCCGAGTTCAGCTCCGTCGTCGAGACGTTCCTGGCCCGCGGCCGCTAGCCGCATGCACGAGAGCGGGGTGGGGCGCGGGGGGGGGGCCCCCCCGGGGGGGCAGTACGTGTGCCGGGGGGGGGATGGGGCGGCCGAGGTCGCACC
>NZ_JBHZAL010000007.1:183745-242352 GCF_042754245.1 Nocardia sp. NPDC059228
GTCGTCTCCAGGTCCGGGCCCCGGGCCCGTTCGCCAAATGCAGGTGCGGGGTGTGGACACCGATCGGTGACCACCCCGCTCTCGCATGTCCTAGTCCCGCGTGGCGAATTCGTCGACATCGAACCCACCCGGGTCCGACAGTGGGAAGACCTCGAACTCCAGGTGCGAGGACAGCGGGTTGCCGTACAGCGCGTCGGTGAGTTCCTCGTGGCTGGCCACCTCGTAGACATTCAGCCCGCCGGACTGTCCGGCAATGATCCAGCTGTGCTTGATGATGCCACGCTTCACGAGATCGACGTGGTGTGCGAATCCCTCCGGCAGCCGGTGCCGGAATTCGTCGGCGCTGATGCCGATGGGGTGCTGCTTGGTGAAGACGGCGAAGAGCGCCATGCTCGAAACTCCTTCTGGTGCGGGTGTTTTCTATCGGCCCGGCGCGACGGCAGCGGCCGCGACGCCGGGAGTTGTGCCGTCGAGTGCGACGGGCGTCGAGAAATGCGGCAGCACGTCCTCGGCGAAGAGTTGCACCGAGCGCCGCACGACGGCCTCGGGCGCGGTGCTGGGCGGCGTCTGCAGGCTGATCGTCACGTCGCCGAACGCCTCTCTGATACGAGCGATCTGATCGACGACCTGGGCCGGCGTCCCGACTATGGTCTTGTCGGCGGCGAGCTGGGCGGCGAAGGTCCCGCCCGCGACCCGGTCGACGATCTTCTCGTACCCCTCGTACTGGGTGCTGCGGGCGGTCGACCAGCCGGACACGGCCCGGGCCAGCGCACGGTGGTTGGCGTTCGCGAACTGCTCGCCGAGGCTGCGCGCGTCGCCCGCGTCGTCGGCGAGAAACGAGCTGTAGCTCAGATGCACTTCGGCTGTGGCGGGGTCGAATCCGGCGGCTTCCCGGGCCGCCCGATACCGGGCGATGATGTCCTGCACCTTCTCCCGCGGATTGATCGACGGCACCAGCAGCAGCCCGTACCCGGCCGCGCCGGCCCGCTCGGCGGACTCCGGGGTGATCGCCGTGGCCACCAGGATGCGCGGGTGCGGACTCTGAAAAGGACGCGGCTGCAGCGTCACCGGTCCGAACGAGTGGAAGCCGTTGTCGACGGTGACGTCGGATCCCGTCCACAGCTCCACGATCGCCGCCACGGTGGCGTCGAACCGTGGCCGCGAATCATCCAGGGGCAGTTGGAAAGCCGCGAACTCGTCCGGCAGGAATCCCCGTGCGACACCGACATCGAGCCGCCCGTGGCTGATGTTGTCCAGCACCGCCAGCCGCGCCGCGAGTTTGATCGGATGATCGAACGCGGGCACCACAGCGCCGGTGATCAGCCGGATCCGCTCCGTCCGGGCGGCGACTGCGGTCAGGAAGGTGGTGGGATCCGGGCTGTAGCCGCCGTATTCGAAGAAGTAGTGCTCGACGGTCTTGACGTGGTGGTAGCCGAGCTCTTCGGCGTAGACCGCGATCGACAGCGCGTGGTCGTAGTAGTCGACCGGCGCCTGGTCGTGCGGGCCGACGGTGGGAAAGAGGTTGATGCCGAACTTCATCGCGTCACGTCCTGGAGTGCGGAGGTGGGGGCCGGCAGCGCGAACTCGGCGGCCAGCAGTTCGTAACTGCGCACCCGCGCCCGATGGTCGTGCACCGTGGTGACGACGATGATCTCCTCGACGTCGAGACTCGCGGCGAGCGAACGGATTCGGTCACCGACGCGGTCGGGCGTGCCCCAGAAGTACCGGGGCCATTCGAAGTGCTCGTTTTCGAGGATGTCGCCGTAGCGGGCCAGCTCTGCCAGCGCGGTGTCCGGCTCCGGAATCGGCCGGACATCGTTGCGGAACAACCGATTACGCACCGCGCGCTGGGCCGAGTACAGTCGTGCGGCTTCGGCCTCGGTATCAGCGACCACCGCCGTGATGGCGACGATCGGCGACCGCCCGGGCGCGAGCCGGCGGTATGCATCGATGGCCTCCCGGGTCGCCCCCGGATTGATGAAATGCGCGAACGCGTAGTCGATGTCGGCCCGGCCCGCCGACGCGGCACTCCCGGGGCTGCTGCCCAGCAGCCAGACATCCGGTGCGGGCGCGTCGAGCGGAACCGCGACCGGGGCGCGCCGCGCACCGTCGACGGCCGGGGAGCCGGCCAGATGGGCGCGCAGCTGTTCGACCTTCGCGTCGATCGACGGTCCGCGTCCGGCCTCGGGTGACGGGCGCAGTGCGAGGGTCTCGACCTCGTCGGCGCCCGTGGACCGTCCGATGCCGAGGTCGATGCGGCCCGGATGCAGGGCCGTCAGCGTCCGGAACGTCTCGGCGACCTTGAACGGGCTGTAGTGCGTGAGCAGCACCCCGCCCGATCCGACCCGCAGCGTCGAGGTCGCCGAGGCGATCGCGGTCACCAGGATCTCGGGCGCCGAGATGGCGTGCGAGTACATGGCGTGGTGTTCGGCGACCCAGTAGCGGGTGTAGCCGAAGCGTTCGGCGTGGCGGGCGAGGTCGAGAGAATTGGCCAGGGCCTGCGACTGGGGCGTGCCCTCGGGGACCGGAGCCTGGTCGAGGATGGACAATCTGATGGTCATAGCGCCTCCAGGGTTTCGTCGAGCAGGGCTACCGCATTGCGGTGCAAGGGAAATGGCGTATCCGAGGGCAGTCCGGTGCGCTCCGCGCGGCGCGTCACCGCCGCGGTGATGAGCGCGAATTTGAATCCGGCCAGCACCTCGTAGAAGGTGAGATTTCGCAGCGTCCGGCCGGACAGCGCGGCGTACGCCTCGACGGTTCGGTCCCGGTCGGGCAGCCCGTACAGTCGCTGTGCGCCGATCCCCCGGCTCAGGTACCGGTCCAGGTACAGAAACCAGGCGAGATCGCTCTCGGGTTCGCCGTATCCGGTCATCTCCCAGTCGACGAGGGCGGCGACCTCGGTATCGCGGTAGATGATGTTGCCGAGCCTGGCGTCACCCCACAGCAGCGCGTACGGCGACCGGTGAACCGGAATATTGCCCGCCAGCCACCGCTGGGCCCGCCGGATCACCGGATCGTCCGCACAGCGGTAGAAGTCCAGCGCGTCGCTCCAATACCGCACCTGCGCAGCGGGACCCAGATCGGGCAGATCGGCGGTATCCGCCGTGATCGAATGCAGTCGTTCGAGCGCGGTCAGGGCCGCCCACCAGACCGCCGTGCGTTCGCTGGGCACCAGGTCGGCGACCCAGCCCGACCGGTGGTAGGACGGAAAGTCCGGCGGGACCCGCCCGTCGACGAACTCCATCAGGAAGAACGGCGCACCCAGCACGGTGGCATCGGGTTCGACGGCCAGCACCTCGGGCACGGGCACATCGCTGTGGCGGCGGACCGCCCGCAGCGCATCGGCCTGCGCCACGATCGATTCGGTGGGATAGATCCTCTCTCCGGTGGCGCCGACCCGGATGATCGAACGGTGGGCGCCGCCTGCGATATCGCGCGCGGTCACCTGAATGGTCTCCGCCGAGAAACCGTTGCGCGGCAGCGAGATATCGACGCTGTCCGGATCGATGTCGTACCCGGTCGAGGTACGGGACAGCCAGCCCAGCACCAGATCCCGGGTGCTATTCGGCGATCGCTGCAGTGGCACCGCCATGATGTGGCCTTTCGCCGGTGATGAGCGTGGATGTCGGACCGAGCGGAACTGCGGCGATATCGACGAATCCCACTGCGCGCAGCCACGTTTCGGCCTCCGCGACGGTGTACTCGCTGCCGCCGGAGGACCACACCAGCATGTTCAGGCTGGCGAGCAAGGCCGGTGGGGTGGGGCTGACCGGATCGAGCACCGGGTCGTAGATGGCGATGGTGCCGCCCTCCGGCAGCGCCGCGTAGGCGGCGGCGATGAGCTGCTGCCGCCGATGGACGGGCCAGTTGTGCAGGACATGCCCGAAAATGAGCACATCGGCGCTGGGCAGCGGATCGGTGAAGAAGTCGCCGGGCCGGAAGGCGATCCGGTCGGTCAACCCCAGTTCGGTGATGTGGGCGTCGAATTCGGGCTCGACCTCGGGTAGGTCGAAGACCTGTGCCGTGAGGTGCGAGTGAGCTCGCGCCAGTTCCGCGGCGATATTTCCGCGCGCGCCGCCGATATCGGCGAAGGTGGTGCGCTGCGACCAGTCCAGCCGGGACAGCGCCGCGCCGATGGGGGCGTTGAGCACATCCATCGCCTCGAAGAAGGCGCGACGATCGTCGGCGTCGGTGAACAGGGTGCCGTATGGATCACCGTCCGCCGCATCGGAATTGGCCGGCTTCCCGGATTTCAGGCTGGCGGCGAGCCCGGTCCAGGCCGGATGCAGGGTCTTGTCGAGGAAACGCAGGAATCCGCCGAGATAGTGGGGACGGCCACGCACCAGATAACGGTCCGCATCGGGACTGTTCGCGTAACGACCGTGATCGGTGATGAGCAGTCCGGTGGTGGCGACGGCATCGAGGAAATCGCGCGACCATTCGGGTTGAATCCCGGTGATCGTGGTGATTTCGGCTGCCGGAAGCTCCTTGTCGGCCAGTGCGGTGAACAGGTCGAGCTCCACCGCGGCCAGCACCACCTGGGCACGGCGGGCCCCGGAGACCAGGCCGAGAATGTGGGCGGGCGATCCTCCGGAATCGGTGTTGCCGAAAGTGTCACCGGGAGCGGGGATCAGCGGTGTGGAGACGTGACTCATCGAGTCCTCCTGAGGTTTGGCGTCGGAATCGACCGTAGAAAGCGCTGCTGCACGGCTCCTGGAGGATCTCTGGAGCGTGGATCCGGCATTCGGCCGTGCGCCCGAATTGCCGGATACGCTCCCGCCGTCGCAGTGAATCGCGTTGCAAGGGAGATGATTCGAATGATTCTCGTGGTCGGAGCCACCGGTATCGTCGGCACCGCGACGGTGGGGGAATTGTCGCGGCGGGGTGCGAAGGTCCGCGCCCTGACCAGAAATCCCGGCCGGACCGCCCCGGTGCCGGGTGTGGAATTCGTGGCCGGGGACCTCGATGTTCCCCGCACACTGGATCCGCTACTGGAGGGGGTGGATTCGGTCTTCATCGCGACCTCCGGCCATCTGAAGGCGAGGCAGGACGCCACCGTGGTCGCGGCCGCGGCGGCGGCGGGCGTGCGGCGGGTGGTCACGGTCTCGTCGCTGGCAGTGGACGAGAATCCGGACGGCGCGCTCGGCGGCTGGCATGCCGCGGGCGAGCGAGTGGCCGTCGAGTCCGGCATTCCGTCGATCGTGTTGCGGCCGAACGGGTTCTATTCCAATGCATTCGCGTGGATCCCTTCGATTCTCGGCACCGGCGTGGTCGAGGTAGCGCTGCCCGATCTGCCCGCGGCCCATCTCGATCCTCGCGATATCGGGCGGGTGGCAGCCCGGGCGCTGTCCGCGGAGACCGACCCCGCCGGCGCACCGGTGCTGCGGCTCAGCGGCCCGCGGGCGGTGAGCCCGCGTGAGCAGGTGGCCGTCCTCGCCGAGGTGCTCGGCCGGCCGATCGCCGTGCGGGAGATCTCGATCGAGCAGGAGCGGGAGCGGCTGGCCCGCCGGGTGCCCGCGACGGTCGCGGACGCGGTCACCGCCGCCCGTGCCGCCGCGGGCCCGGTCCGCGGCCGGATCTTCGATGACGTCGAAATACTCACCGGGACACCGCCGATCAGCTATGAGAAGTTCGTGCGCGACCACCGGGCGAGGTTCCTCGGCGACTCGTGAGGACCCTCGCCCGGCGCCGGTCACGGGCGGGCGGGACTGCTTTCGGTGGTCTCCAGAGCGGCATCGGACTCAGGTGCGTCGATCTCCGGCTCCGCCGGGGTCGCCGCCGTCGGTATGGGCGGCGCGACGGTCCGCAGACCGAAGGTGAAGCCCAGCGCTACCACCGCGAAGACCGCGCCGACACCGAACGCGGCGTGATAGCCGGACAGCAGCTCAGCGTGCGACGGCGGGTGGCCGCCGCTGCCGGAACCGGTCCGGGAGGCAGCGATGGTGGCCAGCACCGCCAGTCCGATGGCTCCACCGAATTGCCTGGTGGTGTTGATGATTCCGGAGGCCACGCCGGCCTCGGCGGGCGCCACGCCGCCGGTGGCGGCAATGACCAGCGGCACCATCAGCAACCCCGCACCGAGGGTGATCAGGACCTGGGGGATCAGCACATGCAGCGCGAAGGAGCCGTGATCCGGGACGAACGCGAGCCAGAGCAGTCCGAGCGCGCTCAACGCGGGCGCGCCGGTCAGCAGCGGGCGGACGCCCCCGAATCGCTTGACCAGCGGCGGACCCGAGTACGCGCCGATGGTCATCGCCACCGCGCCCGGCAGGAACGCGATGCCGGTGCGGAAGGCGTTGTAGCCCAGGATGTTCTGCATGTACAGCGACAGGAAGTAGAAGTGCGCGATCACCGCCGCGCCGATCCAGAACATGACGATATTGGCGAAGGCGACCGACCGGATCTTCAAGACGTACAACGGAATCAGCGGCGCGACCGCCACCTTCGCCTCGTGCAGGGTGAACCAGACCAGCAGCGCGGCCGCGCCTGCGATCGGCCCCCAGGTCGAGGATGCGGACCAGCCATGGTTCTGGGAGTCCACCGCGCCGAACACCAGCGCCACCAGCGCCGTGGTGACGAGCACGGCACCGACCCCGTCGAGCCGCTTCCCCGCCGCGCCCCGGCTCTCACCGAGCAACGGATAGGTCAGTGCCAGGGCCAGCGCACCGAGCGGGATATTGACGTAGAAGATCCACTGCCAGCTGGCGATATCGGTCAGTACACCGCCGAGCACCGACCCCAGTGCGGCACCGGCCCCCGAGATCGCACCCCAGGCCGCGGTGGCACGGGCCCGCGCCTTGCCCTCGGTGAAGGTGGTCGACAGGATCGCCAGGGTGGCGGGCGAGAGCAGCGCACCGCCGAAACCCTGGATGACGCGGGCGATCACCAGCCATTCCGACGATCTGGCCAGACCACCGGCCAGGCTGGCGAGGGTGAAAATGGTGAGGCCGATGAGGAACACCCGCCGGCGGCCGATCAGATCGGCGACCCGGCCGCCGAGCAACAGGAAGCCGGCGAAGGTGATGGCGTAGCCGTTGACCACCCACTGCAGTCCGGCGTCGGAGAAGTCGAGCGAACCCTGGATGGCGGGCAGCGCGACATTGACGATCGAAAGGTCGAGGACGACGATCAGCTGCCCCAGGCAGAGCAGGCTCAGCACCGCCCAATCCGGCGGACGGGAAATCCGGGACCGTGTGGTGTCGAGCGACGGAGACGGTGTGGACATGGATTGGGCTCCAATTCCCTTGGACACAAAGGTGATTCGAGTCCGATGGACTCATGGGTCCAATATCTGGACTCGTGAGTCCACCGTCAATCCGGCTCCAGCGGGACTCCAGCAAGACTCCAGCGGGACTCCAGTGGCGCTGCAGATCCCGCGCACATGCTGGAGACACGTGTTCGATCGATGAGAAGTGAGGACGATCGGTGTCCGATCCAACGACCGACCCGGTAGCGGCCGGGCAGCAGTCCGAGTACGTCTTCGTGAATGTCTTGCGTCTGGCGGGTCCGGCGGAGCGATTCGAATCGATCTATGCCGATGTCGCGGACTATTTCTCGCGGCAACCCGGCTTCCGGCATTACGAATTGCTCAAATCCGAGAGCGATCCGGACGTCTACATCAATATCGCTCGCTGGTCCGGCCGCGAGGCATTCCTGCGCGCGACCTCGAATCCGGAATTCCGCACCCGCACCCGGGTCGGTGAGGTGGCGGCCGGAGATCCGCAGCTGTGCCGGATCATTCGATCGGCCGGTCGGTCGGGGTGAGTGCACTCGACGAGGTCGCCGACGACGTCTTCGCCTATATCGAGCGCCCCGGCGGCTGGTGCGTGAGCAATGCCGCGCTCGTCCGCGCTGACGGCGAATCCGTTCTGGTGGACACGCTGGGCACCGAAAGCCGAGCCCGCGGTTTGCGTTCCGCGCTGATGCGGATGGGCGCGGGCTCACCGGCGATGGTGATCAACACCCACTGGCACGGGGACCACACGGCGGGGAACGCGCTGTTCGCCCCGGCTCCGGTCGTCGCGCATCGACGGTGCCGGCCGGCGATGGCTCGCAACGGCTGGGCGGTGCGAGCCCTGTGGCCCGAGATCGATTGGGGGGACCTGCCTTTGGTGCTGCCCGGTGTCGGGGTGGGTGAGCGGGCCCTCCTGCACGCCGGTGAGCGCGAGATCCACCTGCTCACCGGGGGTATCGGACACACCGACGCCGATCTGGCGGTGTGGGTGCCGCACGCACGGGTCCTCATCGCGGGTGATCTCGTCATGCCCGGCACGACACCGTTCCTGCTGTCGGGTTCGGTGCACGGCATGCTCGACTGGATCGATCGGCTGTGGGACCTCGCGCCCGAGACCATCATCGGCGGCCACGGTGAGGTCGCCGACCGTCACGTCCTCACCGAGACCCGCGACTATCTCGGCTGGCTGCTCGCGGTGGCCCGGGACGCGATGCCGTCCGGCGCGACGCCACTCGAGGCGGCCCGCCAGGTCGATCCGGCGCGACTGGGCGGCCATCCGTGGTCGTCGTGGAATGAACCGGAGCGTTTGGTGGCTAATCTCCATTGTGCGTACGCCGAGATCGCGGACACCGCCGCGCCGATCCGCTCGGGACCGGTCCTGGCGGATATGGCGGCCTTCCTGGGGCATTCGATCCCGGCCTCCGCCTGACCTCGGCACGCCCACCCGCCGATTGCCGATGTCACCAATTCGACTGTGCCGTAACAGATTATGAAATACTGACGAAGCCTTCCGATCACGGCGAGCGGGACGATTCCGCACCCGGCGGACGCTGGCTAGCCTGTGGAATCGGATCGCATTTCGAATGAAGGAGTGTGCCCATGGTGTCAGCTTCGTCCCGGGCCGCAGTCGCGCTGGAATCACGCGTGGCGAACAAGCGGTCGGTGATCGTGGATGCCGCCACGGACTCGTTCCTCGAATTCGGTTACGAGCGAACCAGTGTCGAGGCCATCGCCGAGCAGGCCGGCGTGTCCAAGCAGACGATCTACAACTACTTCGGCGACAAACGGACCCTGTTCCGGGTGGTACTCGCCGGGGTGCGGGCAGCGGCCGATACGGCCGACGAACTCGATCCGCGCCTGCTGCGGAATCCGGACACCGTCTTCGAGGATCTGGTCACCGTGGGGCGTTTGTTCCTCGCGGTGACCCTGTCCGAGCGGGTGTCCGCGGTACGGCGGCTGATCGTCGGTGAGGTGGCGCGGCATCCGGACCTGCATCAGGTCTGTGCCGATCAATCCGTGGCGCAGGGGCCGCGGATCGCCGGATGGCTCGCCCATCGCTTCGAAGTGCTCGCCGCGGCGGGCATTCTGGAGACGACCGAACCGGCGGAGGTGGCGGGCCAGTTCTTCGCGCAGCTGTCCCACGACGGCCAGCAGGCCTCGGCCTTCGGCACCATCGCGCTCACGCCGGACCGGGCCGCGGAGATCTCGGCGCGCGCCGCACGACTGATTCTGCGCGCCTACGCGATCGAACGACCAGCGTGACCGGATTTCCGGCGCGCTGAAATCTTCATACAGCTCGGGAGCTACACATGATCAAATTCGGGGTATTGGGATCACTGCAGTGCTGCATCGACGGTGTCGGCGCAGTCCCGAGCGCACCGAAGCAGCGCCAACTGCTCGCCCTGCTGTTGATGAACGCGAACCGGGTGATCTCGGCCGACTACTGCATCGAGGAACTGTGGGAGTCGGCACCGCCTTCCTCGGCGGCCTCCACGCTCCAGACCTATGTCATGCAGTTGCGCAAATGCCTCGGCGAACACAGCTCGAACCTGGATCGGGGCGAGTCCCGGCTGGAGACCCGCGAACGCGGCTACCTCCTGCATGTGGGTCCCGGGGAATTCGATGTCGACGTCTTCGAGGACAAGGTCCGGCTGGCCCGGATGGCACTGGCGGCCGAGGACGACGACAGCGCCGACAGCGCGCTGCGCGCGGCCCTGGCGGTGTGGCGCGGCCCGGTCTTCACCGACATCAAACCCGGTCCGGTGCTGACCATGTGGGCCACCAGCCTGAACGAGGTGCGGCTGTCGATCCTCGAACACCGCATCGAGGTGGATCTGCGGCTGGGCCGTCATCGCGAACTGATCGGTGAACTCAGCGGCATGGTGCAGCGCTCGCCGCTGCTGGAGAGCCTGCACGCGCATCTGATCATCGCGCTCTACCGCTCCGGCAGGCAGGCGCACGCGCTGCAGGTGTACGAGCGGTTGCGGCACCGGCTGGCCGAGGAGCTGGGCCTGGAGCCCACCCCGGCGCTGCAGCAACTGCACCACAAGGTGCTGCGCAGCGCCCCGGAGCTGGCTCCGCCACCGAAAATCGTCGCCGCCTCACGCTATTCGGCCGAGCTCATCGCGGGTCGACTACGACCGCAGGTGGATTCGCTCTGCGGCTGAAGCCGGACCGCGGCGAGCAGGGCCCGGGTGACATCGTGCTGGGGAGTGTCGAAGACCTGGTCGACACTCCCCTGCTCCACGATTCGGCCCGCGGCCATCACCGCCACGGAGTCGCTGAGGTGCTGCACGACCGCGAGATCGTGCGAAACGAACAGCATCGACAGTCCCCGTTGGGCTTTCAGATCCGCGAGCAGATCCAGGATCTGCGCCTGGATCGTGACGTCCAGGGCGGAGACCGGCTCGTCACAGATCAGGACGGCGGGATCGGAGGCCAGGGCGCGGGCGATGGCCACCCGCTGGCGCTGCCCGCCGGACATCTCGCCGGGCCGCCGCCGTTCGAAAGTCTGTGGCAGACCGACGGAATCGAGCAGGCTCAGGATTCGCTTGCGCCGATCGGCGGCGCTGCGCCCGCGCGCGGGCAGGGCCTCACCGATGATCCGGGTGACGTCCCAGCGGGGATCGAACGAACTCGCCGGGTCCTGCCAGACGACGCCGACCTGCGGACGCCGGGCCCGGCGGGCCCGCTCGGGCAGGGCGCTCCAGGGTTGGCCGCCGAGGGTGACGGTGCCGGCGTCCGGTCGCAGCAGGCCGAGAACCAGTGCGGCGGTGGTGCTCTTGCCGGAGCCGGATTCGCCGACCAGGCCCAGCGTGGTGCCGACCGGCAGCTCGAAGCCGACCTCGGTGACGGCCGCCACCGACCGGCCGCGGGCCACGCGGAACGACTTGCACAACCCCGTCACGGACAGGGCGGGCGGGGCGGATTCGGTCCCGGCGGCGGGGCGGGCCGCCGGTTCCGATCGCGCGGCGGCCCGGCCGTCCCCCGACAGCGGCCTGCCTCGTTTCTCGGGAGTCGGGACCGCCGCCAGCAGGCGGCGGGTGTAGGGGTGCTCGGGTGCGCCGAGAACCAGGGCGGCCGGGCCCTGTTCGACAATGCGGCCCTCGTGCATGACCGCGACCCGGTCGGCGATTCCGGCGACCACCGACAGGTCGTGACTGACCAGCAGCAGGGCGGTGCCGTCATCGCGCAGGGCGGCCAGCAGTTTCAGTATCCGGGCCTGCACGGTGGCGTCGAGGGCCGTCGTCGGCTCGTCGGCGATGATCACCTTCGGCCGCCCCGCGAGGGCGGAAGCGATCAATACCCGCTGCCGCTGTCCGCCCGAAAGCTGGTGGGGGCGCAGGGTCCTGCGCAATTCCGGATCGTCGATACCGACCGATCGCAGCAACTCGTCGACCCGGCGGGCGCGGTCGGCCGCGGAGTGCGCGAGCCGGTGCGCGCGGAGCGTGTCGCCTACCTCGGCCGCGACCGGCCGCAGCGGGTCGAGCGAGATCAGCGCGTCCTGCAAAATCAGCGCGATCTCCCGACCGCGCACGGAACGCCACTCGCGCGCGGACAATCGATCCAGATCGATATCGCCCAGGCGCAGGGACCGGGCGGCGACCGTCGAACCCGGTCCGGTCAGGCCCAGCAGCGCGCGGGCGGTGACGCTCTTGCCAGACCCGGATTCCCCCACGATCGCCAGGCATTCACCGGCCGCGAGCTCGAACCCGATGCCGCGCACCGCCGCTACCCGGTCACCGCCCCGGCCGAAGGAGACGTGCAGATCATCGGCGTGCAGAACGGGCAAGGCCGCCCTCCCAACGTTGTTGCAGTGCCCGGCCGAGCACGGTGACGGTGACGACGGTGAGGGTGATGGCGGCTCCGGGCGGAACAGCCACCCACCACGACTTGGACAACAGTTCACGGCCCGCCGCGAGCATCGAACCCCATTCGGGGATGGGCTCTTTCGGGCCGAGGCCCAGGAAACTCAGGGCCGAGCCGATCAAGATCGAGCTGCCGACGCCGAGGGTCGCCAGCACGACGGTCGGGCGCAGCGAGTTCGGGACGATGTGGCGCACGATCCGATATCCGGGCGAGCGGCCCAGCGCGATCGATGCCCGGACGTAGTCGGCGTTCCGCACCACCAGGGCCTGCGACCTGACCAGCCTGGCGTACGAGGCGGATTCGGCGATGGCGATCGCCGCGATCAGGCTGCCCGCCCCCTGCCCGAGCATCGCGATCACCAACAGCGTCAGCAGGACGCCCGGAAACGCCAGCACGATGTCCAGCCCCCGCGCGATGACGGTGTCGATGAGCCGGCCGCCGAGCGCCGCGCACAGCCCGATCAGCGTGCCGCCGAGGACGGCCAGCAGGGTCGCGGTGAGACCGACGAGGATCGAATAGCGGGCGCCGAAGACAATGCGCGCGAAGATGTCTCGTCCGAGCTGATCGGTGCCGAGGAAGTGGTGGCGACCGGGCGTCGCCAGCGCCTGACCCAGATCGACTTCGATGGGCGATCGCGTCGCGATCCAGCCGGGCACGAGGACACAGGCCGCCAGCACGACGGCGACGAGGCCGGGCAGGAGCAGCCGCGCATTCGGCGTCGCGGTCACCGGGCCACCTCCGAGGGCGTCGCCGAGCGCGGATCGATGACCCGGTAGGCCAGGTCCACCACGGAATTGACGGCGATGAACAGTAGCGAGCCGGACATGACCAGCGCGATGACCACCGGAAAATCGTGAGTAGTGACCGCCGACAACAAGACTCGCCCCAGACCGGGGCGCGCGAACACCGTCTCGACCAGCACCGCGCCGCTGAGCAGACCGCCGACCAGCCAACCGCTGACCGTGACGGCGGACAGCAGCGTGTGCCGCAGCGCGTGATGGATTCGGATGTCCAGCTCACCCAGCCCCCGGGCGCGGGCGCTGAGCACGAACGGGGACAGCATGACCGCGTCCACGCCGTCCCGCATCACCTGGGCCAGCAGCGCGCCGATGGGCACGGCCAGAGTGGTCGCGGGCAGGACCAGGGCCGCCGGACCGGACCCGGTCGAGGGAAACAGGTGCAGGCGGAACGAGAGACCCGCCAGCAGCAGGGTGCCGGTCCAAAAGGTCGGCGTGGATACCGCCATCAGCTCCAGCGCATGGGCGATCGCCCGCGGCGCGCGGCGTGTCCCCGAGGTCGCGACCACCGTGACCAGCGCACCCGCGACGCCGAGGGTGATGGCCGCTGCGGCGAGTTCCAGTGTCGGAGCGAGTTGTTCGCCGATCACGTGCAGTACCGGCTGCTGTCTCTGGAAGGACTCGCCGAAATCGCCGCGGGCCAGGCGGCCCAGATAGTGCAGGAACCGCTGCGGCAGCGGCTCGTCCAGGCCCATCTGCGCACGGATGGCGGCGAGGGTCGCCGGGGTCGCGGGCGCATTCCCGAGCATGGCGTAGGCCGGATCGCCGGGCACGAGGGACATGGCGAGGAACGTCACGGTCGCGACCCCCGTGAGGATTCCGGCGATTCCGAGTACCCGGCGCAGGATCGCACCGGCGACGGTCACCAGGGCGGCCATCAGTTCAGCCACGCATCGTAGAAGACCGGGTACGACGCCGGGGCCGCGGCGATACCGTGCAGCCGGGTCCGGGTCGCGACCTGGCTGGCGGGCACGAAGATCGGAACGAGCACCGCCTGATCGATGGCCCAGTGCTGGGCGGCGGCATAGTCCGCGCGCTGCGCGCCCGCGTCGAGGGTGCGCGCGGCATTGCCGACCCACGCGTCTACCTGCGGGTCGTTCACCCACGAAATATTCTGTCCCGCCATGGGTTTGGCGGTCGAGAGCAGGAAGCTGCGCATGATGTCCGGCGAGTTGGATGACCAGCTGGTGTCGAACAGGTCGTAGTCGCCGCGCGCGACGAGCTGGAAGAGCTCACCGGTCTGGACATTGGTGCGGACGATCTCGATGCCGACCTTCTTGGCCGAGGCGACGATGGCCAGCCCGACCAGGCCTCGATAGTTGGATTCGTCCTGTGCCTTGGTGGTCGTCCAGTTCGCGCGGAGCCGGACGCCATCCTTGACCCGGTAGCCCGCTGCGTCCCGCTGGTTCCACCCGGCCTCGTCGAGCAGCCGGTTGGCCTCGTCGGTACTGTAGTTCCACGAATTTTCCAGTGCCGCATCGTAGAACTGGGTGGCCGGGGTCAGGATGCTCCACGACCGGCTGTAGACGCCGAAATAGATCGAGGACAGGATCGAGTCGACATCGGTCGATACTTGCAACGCCCGGCGGACGCGTGGGTCCTGCCACGGACCCCGCCGCGTATTGATGTAGACGCCGTAGCCGGTGCCCTGTGCGTCGTAGCGGGTGTACCGAAGCGAAGGATCCGACTTCAGGTCGCTGACGTTCTGCGCGGGCACCGACAGCAGTCCGTCGACCTGGCCGCTGGTCAACGCCCCGATGCGGGTCGAGTTCTCCGGCACGAAACGGAACTCGACACCATCGAGGCGCGCGGGCCCCGCATGCGCCGAAGTCTCAGGGGCCCAGTCATATCCGGCGAACTTGGCGAGGCTGACGCTCTGCTGCGCGGTATGCCCGGCAAAGGTGAACGGACCCGACCCGACCACGTGATCGCAGAGCTTGCCGGCGTTGTCGGCGAAGTTCTTCGGCGACTGGATACCCAGGGCGGTGGTGCTCGCCGCCGCGAGGAACGGCTGGAATGGCTCGGTGAAGGCCACTTCGACGGTGTGCTCGCCGATCACGGTCGACCGGCTGTACGGTCCCAGCAGCGTTGCCGCCCATTGGGATTTGGTGTTCGGATCGACGATCCGGTCGAAGTTCGCTTTGACCGCGGCGGCGTCGAGCCGGGTGCCGTCGTGGAACACCACATCGTCGCGCAGGGTGAAGACGTACCGCGTCAGGTCATCGCTGATCGTCCAGCTCTTCGCCAGCCACGGGTGGAAGGTGTTGTCGTTGCCCTGCGCCACCAGGGAATCCACCACACCGCGATCGATCAGGGCGGTGGCGTCGGCGGGACTCACCCCCGGGTCCAGGCAACTCGGCTCCGAGGGCAGCGCGAAACGCAGCGTGCCGCCGGCCACCGGCGGCCCGTCCGATCCCCCGCCATCCGTACCCGGGGAGCAGCCCGCGACCAGCGCGGCAGCGGTCAACAGGGCGGCCAGCGGCCACACGGTTCTACCCATCATGGTTCGCAGTGTTGTCGCCGCTGATGCAGCCGCACTCCGGCGCCGCTGGAGGAACGCTGGAAAGCGTCCGGCGCTTGCTGGACAGCGTTGCGCGGCAGTCGTTTTGCTGGATCGCGTGAATACGCGAGACAGGACGGGTGTGCGATGAGAGCGGTAGTGACCACCGGCGACCGGCAGAGGCCGACGCGGCTGATCGAGGTCGGCGAGCCGACGCCGGAGCCCGGTGAGGTGCTGGTCCGGGTGCGGGCCATCGGGATCAACCGGGGTGAGCTGACCCGGGCGGAGCGACTTCCGGCGGGGTCCCGGCTCGGCTGGGACATTCTCGGCACGATCGAGGACGCCGGCGCGGACGGGCCGGCGCACTCGCGGGCCGTCGTCGCGCTCGCGCGCGGCGACGGGTGGGCCGATCGGGTCGCCGTGCCGCGCCGCGACGTCGCGGTCATCGACGACCCCGGCACGGCCGTCGATCTCGCCGCGCTGCCCGTGGCCGGGTTGACGGCGCTCGCGGCCATCCGGCGGGCCGGGCCGATCATCGGCAGGACGGTGCTGGTCACCGGAACGAGTGGCGGCGTCGGCGGGGTGCTGGCGCAACTCGCGCACACTGCCGGGGCCGAGGTGCTGTCGGTCCGGCACCGGTTCACCGGCACCGGTCTCGAAATCACCGGTGCCGGGCTCGATGTCGTCTCTCCGGAAGGCGAACCGGCCGCACCGAGGCCGGTCGACGTCGTGTTCGACAGTGTCGGCGGACCGACGCTGCAGGCGGCTTTCGAGCTGCTGAAACCGCGAGGTGTGCTGGTGAGTTTCGGCAATACCGTCCGCGCGCCGCTCGAGCTGCCGGTCGATTGGGGACATCGGCGGCCCGGGGTGAGTCTGAGCTACGTGAACCTGTTCGACGAGCTCGATGCCGGGATCGGAGCCGCCGACGACCTGCTCTGGCTCGGACGGCGCTGGGCCGCAGGGGATTTGAGCCTCGCCGTGAACCGGACCGGGCCGCTGGACACGCTCGACGACACGCTGTCCGCACTCCGGGAGCGGACCTTTCACGGCAAGGCGGTTCTGCACTGGTAGCAGGCGTCAGAACGCGAGGCCGCCGTTCACCTCGAGCACATGGCCGTTGACGTAGTCCGAGTCCGGACCCGCAAGGAACCGGGCCGCATCGGCGATCTCCTGGGCCCGCCCCGGCCTACCCGCCGCGATGGTCGGTAGGTACCGGCCCCACACCGGTGGATTCGCGATGAGATCGCGGCCCATCCCCTCGTCGACGAAACCGGGAGACAGGGCGTTCACCGAGATGGATTGCGGCGCAAGCTCTATCGCCGCGATGCGGACCAGGGCCTCGATGGCCGCCTTGCTGATCGAGTACGCGCCCGCGCCGGGCGCGATCCGCTGCGCCAGGGCCGACGACAGGGCGATGAACCGGGCGGACGCGGAGTCGGCCAGATAGGGCACCGCGGCCTGCAGGGTGAGAAACGTTCCGACGACATTGGTTTCGAGCACCGTGGTGAAATTCGCCGGCGGCGTGACCGCCAAGGGCCCGGGGCGGCTCACGCCGGCGTTCGCGAACACCACATCGACACCGCCGAGCCTGCTGCCGGCCTCGGCGAAGACCGCCGCCAGCTGCACGGCGTCGGTGACATCCGCAGTCACGGCGCTCCCGGCGGGATGCTCCTGAATCCACTGTGTCGCAGTCGATTCCCTGCCGACGATCATTACGCGCGCGCCGTGGCGGAGCAGATCCTCGGCCACCACGCGGCCCAGCCCGCGGCCACCGCCGGTGATCACGATGCGGCGTTCGGCCAGACCATTCGGCTGCACAGTCATTACTTCTCCTCCAGGTGGACAGTCGCCGCTCGACTGTGCCCACACCCGCCCGGCAACCGCCTACAGGATCGCTGGAGCAACCGATTCCAGTGGTCCTCCAGTATTCGTCGGCGTCGCCTCCAGCAGCCGATGCGAGTGTCGACGCCACTGACACGAAGTCGTGGCGATCGCCGGCAGTTGTTCCGAACTCGAAAGGATGGAACATGGCATACGTTGGGGCGCAAGCAAAGACAACAGAGGCGCACGGACCGCGCCGGGTCGCGATCACGGGAATCGGCGTACTGGCTCCCGGAGCGGTCGGCACCGGCCAGTTCTGGGACCTGCTCACCGCGGGCCGCACCGCCACCCGCCGGATCAGCTCGTTCGACACCGGCGGCTACCGGTCCCGGATCGCGGGCGAGATCGACTTCCGGCCCTACGACCACGGATTGAGCCGGCGCGAGGAGCGGGCCTGGGATCGGGTCACCCAGTTCGCGGTCACCACCGCCCGGGAAGCTTTGCAGGACAGTGGATTCGATCTCCACACAGTGGACCCCGCGCGGATCGGCATCAGCATCGGCAGCGCGGTCGGGTGCACGACGGGCCTGGAACGCGAGTACTCCCTGGTCAGCGATCAGGGCCGGGAATGGCTGGTGGACCCGGCCTGGGCTGTGGCGCAGCTCTTCGACTACCTGGTGCCCAGTTCCATTGCCGCGGAACTGGCTTGGACGATCGGCGCCGAAGGACCCACCTCGGTGGTCTCCACCGGTTGCACGTCCGGGCTGGACGCGGTCGGCCACGGCGCCGATCTGATCCGCGAGGGCGCCGCCGATATCGTCGTGACCGGCGCCAGCGAGGCCCCGATCTCACCGATCACGGTGGCCTGCTTCGATGCCATCAAGGCCACCAGCCCCAACAACGACGACCCGGAACACGCGTCGCGTCCGTTCGACCGGGATCGGGACGGCTTCGTCCTCGGCGAGGGTTCCGCGACCCTGATCCTCGAGGACTGGGACCGGGCCCGCGCCCGAGGCGCGCACATCTACGCCGAGTTCGCCGGATTCGCCACGCGCGGCAATGCCTTTCACATGACCGGCCTGCGGCCCGACGGAGTGGAGATGGCCGAGGCCATCGGCGCCGCGCTGAACCAGGCCCGGGTGAACCCCACCGCGGTCGATTACGTCAACGCCCACGGCTCCGGAACCAAACAGAACGATCTGCACGAGACCGCCGCGGTGAAAAGGGCGCTGGCCGACCATGCCCGGCGCGTTCCCATGAGCTCCATCAAGTCCATGATCGGGCACTCGCTCGGCGCTGTCGGCTCCCTCGAACTGGCCGCCTCGGCGCTGGCCATCGACACCGACGTCATCCCGCCGACCGCCAACCTGCACAACCCGGGCCCCGGCTGCGATCTCGACTACGTGCCGCTGACCGCGCGCGGCCAGCGCACCGACACCGTGCTGAGCGTCGGCAGCGGATTCGGCGGATTCCAGAGTGCCGCAGTGCTGGTCGCGCCATGACCGGACTCGCGGCCACGGTGGATCCCGCCGTCACCGGCATCGGCGTTCACGCGCCGACCGGAGTCACCGTGGCGGACTACTGGCGCAACACCCTCGCGGGGCGCTCGGCGATCGACCGGATCACCCGTTTCGATCCCAGTCCGTACACCGCCACCCTGGCCGGGGAGATTCGCGACTTCGACCCCTCGCCGCTGTCCGGCCGCCTGCTTCCGCAAACCGACATTTCCACCCGGCACGCCCTGGTGTCCTCCGACGCCGCGCTGCGTGACGCCGGCATCACCCCGGACGACCGGGACGACTTCGAACTCGGAGTGGTCACCGCCAGCACCAGCGGCGGCTTCGAGTTCGGGCAGAAGGAGCTGCAGAAACTATGGGCCCAGGGCAGTCGCCATGTCAGCGGGTATCAGTCTTTCGCCTGGTTCTACGCCGTGAACACCGGGCAGCTCGCGATCAGGCACGGCGCGCGCGGACCCTCGAGTGTCGTGGTGGCCGACCAGGCGGGCAGCCTCGACGCGGTCGGTAAGGCGCGCCGGCTGGTGCGCGCGGGCACCCCGCTGGTGCTCACCGGCGGTTTCGATTCCGTGCTCTCGCCGTGGGGCTGGCTGGCCACGCTCGCCGGGGGAAATGTCAGCACGAGCACCGACCCGAAACGGGCCTACCAGCCATTCGCCGACACCGCCGAGGGTTTCGTACCCGGCGAAGGCGGCGCCTTGACCGTCCTCGAACATCCGGACCGGGCACGCGACCGCGGCGCGCGCGTCTACGCCCACATCAGCGGGTATGCCAGCGGATTCGATCCGCGGCCCGGCTCGCCGCGGCCACCGGCGTTGGCCCGGATCATCCGGGCCGCGCTCGCCGACGCCCGCGCCGCGCCCGGGGAGATCGGGGTGGTGTTCGCCGACGCGGCCGGAGTCCGCGAACAGGACGATCACGAAATCGCCGCGCTCGACACGGTATTCGGCGCGCACCGGGTCCCGGTGACCGCACCCAAGACCGGGACCGGGCGACTGTTCGCGGGCGGCGGGGCGCTCGATATCGCCGCGGCCGCCCTCACGCTGGACAGCCGCACCATCCCGCCCACCCCCGGCCTCGAGCACTATCCCTGTCCCACCCGCCTGGACCTGGTCCGGGAGCCGCGTGAGCTGACCACGCCGGCCGCGCTCGTGCTCGCCCGCGGTGGGCGCGGATTCACCTCGGCGGTGGTCCTGCGCGGCGTCCGATGAAAATGCCACTCCCCCAACAGCACCCGACCGAGAAGGGAAGCACATGGTGTCTGCCAACCCAGCCGTGACCACCGATCAGCTGCGCGAGGTACTGCAGCGGGTCGCCGGCGAAGACGAGACCATCGACCTGAGCGGAGACATCACCGATCGCTCATTCGAGGACCTGGGATACGACTCCCTCGCGGTCCTGGAATTGTCCAACCAGATCGAAATCCGTTACGGGATAAAGCTTCTCGACAGTTCGGTGGTCGACGCCGTGACCGTTCGAGATTTTCTCGAGCTGGTCAATACCACCCTCGCGGAGGGCGCCGGCCAGGACGCCGGTGCCTCCGATCCATCCTCAGGAGCACTCGCATGAGCAAGCACGCCATTGTCACCGGCGCCACCAGTGGAATCGGCCTCGAGATCGCCCGCACGCTGGGCCTGGCCGGATATCAGGTCTTCATCAACGCCCGCGATGCGGAGAGGGTCAAGAGCACGGTCGAGGAGCTGAGCGCCGAAGGCATCACCATCGACGGCATCGCCGCCGATGTCCGATCGACCGACGACGTGCGGGCCTTCGTCGCGGCGGCGGTCGCGCGGTTCGGACCGGTCACGGTGCTGGTCAACAACGCGGGCCGTAACGGCGGCGGCGTCACCCGGGACATCGACGACTCGCTGTGGCAGGACGTGCTCGACATCAACCTGACCGGAACCTTCCGGGTGACGCGAGAAGTGTTGTCGCACGGAGGAATTCTCGACGCCCAGGACGGCCGCATCATCAATATCGCGTCGACCGGCGGGAAGCAGGGCGTGGTGCTCGGCGCACCCTATTCGGCGTCGAAGCATGGCGTCATCGGATTCACCAAGGCGCTCGGACTGGAACTGGCCAAGACCGGGGTGACGGTCAACGCCGTCTGCCCCGGATACGTCGAAACCCCACTGGCCGAACGGGTCCGGCGCGGCTACGCCGAGGTGTGGAACACCACCGAGGCCGCCGTGCTCGAGAAGTTCGAGGCCAAGATCCCGCTGGGACGGTATTCGACTCCGCTGGAGGTCGCGGGACTGGTCGGCTATCTCACCACGCCCGCCGCCGCGCCGATCACCGCGCAGGCCATCAATGTCTGCGGCGGACTGGGCAACTACTGAGCCACCGACAGATTGGGAGGTGGCTCGGATGAGCCTCCATCACACCGAACACGCCATCACGATCGCGGCGCCGGCCCAGGCCGTGCACGACGCGTTGCGGTCGGTCGTCAACTGGCCCGACATCTTTCCGCCGACAATCCACGCTGAGACCCTCGAGCACGACGCCTCCGGCGATCACATCCGGCTGTGGGCCACCGCGAACGAGTCGCTGAAGACCTGGACCTCACGCCGCACCTTCGACCCCGAACAGCGCCGGATCACCTTCCGGCAGGTGGTCTCCGCTCCCCCGGTCGCCTCCATGAGCGGGGAATGGGTGGTGCAGGAGATCGACGCCGACACCAGCCGAGTGCTGTTGCTGCACAGCTTCTCTCCCGACGACAGCGCGGGGGCCCGGGAATGGATCGAGGCCGCGGTCGACACCAACTCGACCCGGGAACTCGAATCGCTCAAGTCCGCGGCGGAGGCGCTGGCCCGGCGACCCGAGGCCACCGTCACCTTCGCGGACTCGCTGTGGATCGACGCCGAACCGGCGCGGGTCCGGGAATTCATCGACCGCGCCGACCTGTGGGCGGAGCGACTCGCCCACGTCGACGCCGTCACCCTCACCGAACCGGTACCCGGACACCAGTTTCTGAGCCTGGACACCCGGACACCGGAGGGGGACGTCCACACCACCGCCTCGTGGCGCGTGGTCCTCGACTCCGGCGACATCGTCTACAAGCAGACGCGGCTGCCCGCGCTGCTCTCCCTACACCGCGGTCGCTGGAGTTTCGCACCGCGCGACGGGGGGACGCTCGCGACCTCCGAGCACACCGTCGCCCTCATCACCGAGGCGATCCCCGCGATCCTCGGCACGGGCAAGACCCTCGCCGATGCCACGGTCTTCATTCGAAACGCCCTGGGCCGCAATTCCCTGTCCACCCTCGAGAACGCGAAGAAATGGGCCGAATCCACCGAACGGGGCTCCGATGTCCGACGCTGACCGCACCCGCCAGCTCTATGTCGACCTCCAGCAGTTCTATGCCGCGCACCTGCGCCTGCTCGACGACGGGCGCGTCGACGAATGGGCGGCCGAGTTCGAACCCGACGGGCTGTTGATCCATCCGCAGCGGGCCGCCATCCACACGGGGCGGGCCGAGATCGCCGACGGGCTACGCCGCACCGCGGAGCGACTCCGCGCCGCGGGCCTCGTGCGCCGCCATTGGCTGGGCAACCTGACCATCGAAGATGACGGCGCGGCAACAGGAACCATCCGCACCCGCTTCTACTCCCTGGTCGTCGAAGCCGGCCCCGGGCAGTCCCCGCGGCTGCACCTGAGCACCGATATCCGCGATCACCTCGTTCCGCACCGTGCCACGTGGCTGGTCCGCGAACGCAGCATCACCCACGACCCCATCCTCACCACTCCGAATTGAAAGTCATTCTCTTGCACAAGAACATCGGCCTCGCCCTGCTCACGGCCACCGCCCTGACCGCCCTACCCGCCACCGCACACGCCGAATCCGATACCGCGCCTGCCGACTCCGGCACCACCGGCCGAGTCGACTACACCGCGGTCCGCACCGACAGCGCGCTGACCATCACGACCGACGCCGGCTCCCTGGTGAACGACCACGGCACCTTCAAGATCGAAGCCGCCGACGGCACTACCCTCGCGGGCACCGAATTGTCCTTCCGCGTAGACGATTTCGTCTTTCCCATCACCGCCGATATCACAAACCGCACCGCCGTCCTCACCCCCCGCTTCGACCTCGACCACGCAACCTACCAACCCGTTGCCCTCCCCTACGAGAACCAGGCCCCCTGGAAGAACGAATACGACCGCGAACAAGCCGCCTGGGCCCGCCTCGGCACCACCCTCGTCACCGGCGCCGCCATCGGCACCCTGGTAGGCGGCCTGGGCGGCGCCGCCGTCGGCTGCCTCCTGGGCGGCGCAGCAGGCGCGGCCGCCGCCTCCGCCACCATCATCGGCCTCTTCGGCCCCTTCCTCCCCGCCGCCGCCGTCGGCTGCATCGGCGGCATCGCCGCCATCGCCCCCCTCGGCACCGTAGCCGGCCAACTCCTCATCACCGCCCCGGTAGCCATCCTCGCGGCCGCCCAATACTTCACCACCATCAACCAGCCCTTCACCCCACCGGCCACCAAATAGACCCAAACCACAAAGGAGCCGCAGGTCCCCGACCTGCGGCTCCTCTGATCATGGGCCTGCTCCGACCAATGTGGTGCCGACGTTGACAACCCTCGAGCGAGTTGCCGCCGCTCTCGATGCCGAGTTGTCGGTGTCCCTGGCCGCGTAGCCGCTGCGCGCTACGCCGCACTTCCATGATCGCTCAGAGTGCGGCCTTCTCGGGTTGGGTGGTCACCACGATGACCGTGGTGGTGCTGGATTCGAGCGCGAGCCGGAACTCCTTTTCGAGGTCTGCGGCGGAGGTGACGTCGACGGAATGGCAGCCCAATCCTCGTGCCACGGAGGCGATATCGAGACCCGGGAGGTCGAGTCCGGGGACACCCGGTGTCTGTTCCAGAGCGGCAAAGGATTTGAGGATGGAGTACTCGTGGTTGCGCATCACGACGTACACGATCGGCACATTGTGTTGTACTGCGGTCCACAGCGATTGGACCGAGTACTGGAACGAGCCGTCCCCGATCAGACCGATCACCGGGCGCGTGACACCACGGTCGCGGTCACCCAGTGCGACACCTACCGCAGCCGGTGCGGCCCAGCCGATACCACCACTGGCCGTGGCGAACATCGAGTCCGGCTCCACAGCCGGCAGCCAGTTGGCGTGCTGGGTCATGGTCGAGGTGGACTCGTTGACGAAGACGGCGTGTTCGGGACGGACTTCGCTGAGAGCCGCGTAGACCTCGGCAGGCGTGAGCGTCCCGTTCGACGTTTCCGGCAGCCTCCGGTCGCGCGGCATGGGCTTGGGCACCTCACGGCCGGCGCCGTCGCCCACCAGTTCGGTGAGGAGCTCGATCGACAGCCGGGCATCGCCCAGGAGGCTGTCCCCGACACGGGCGGCCGCGGCAATCCCCGGATCGTCGGTGATCTGCAGCAACTCGGTTCCGGCGGGCAGGATGTCGCCGGGTACGTAGGGGTAGTAGCGGAAGACCTCGGCCCCGATCACCACGACGAGATCGTGTCCGGCCAGCCGTTCGCCGATGGCCTTGACCGACATACCGACCGAACCCTGGAACAACGGGTGGTCCTCGGGGAAGGAGGCACGATCCGGAAGCGGAGGGCTGTACACCGAGGCCCGCAACTTCTCCGCCAGCGCGACGCCGGCGTCCCACCCTCGGGCCCGGTCCACGTCGGGCCCGAGGATCAGAGCCGGCCGCCGACTCACCGTGATGCGCTCGGCGAAGCGCCGCAGACGCTCCGGATCGGGTGCGTAGGTCGTGCTGACATCCCGCAGTACCGCGGGCCCTTCCAGTGGCTGGTTCCAGTCGTCGAGCGGGATCGACAAGAACACAGGTCCGGCAGGCGGCTGCACTGCCATCGCATAGGCACGCATGAACGCTTCGGGCACGGCCTCGGCGCGTGCGGGCTCATAGGACCACTTCACCCACGGCCTCGGCATCGCCACCGCGTCGCGGTTACTCAGGTACGGGTCGCCGATCAACAACTCGCGGTGCTGCTGACCGGCCACGACGATCAGCGGCGTGTGTCCGTGATAGGCCGCGACCAGGTTGCCGATACTGTTGCCCAGCCCCGCCGAAGAATGCAGGTTCACCAACGCAGGACGCCGCGTGGTCTGGGCGAAGCCGTCCGCCATGGCGATGACAGACGCTTCCTGCAACCCCAGAACGTAGGTGAAATCATCGGGGAAGTTCTTGAGAAATGTCTCCTCCGTCGAACCCGGATTACCGAAGATCGTTGTCAGGCGCAGCGACCTCAGCAAATCGTAGGTGACGCTCTGTACGGACGACTTCGTGGTCATGATGATCCATCAGCCCCTTTCTCCAGTGGACACCGGCAATCGAGCGTGCTATCCATGCGGGCGCGGGATCAACGGACGAAGAATTTCGCCCAGGGATCGTCGGCTCGTGCGGTCCAGTAGTTGCTGAACAGGAACTGTGCAGCCGCGATGTCTTCTGGCGCCGGCTCTTCAGTTCTCGGGGGGAGCTCACGCTTCGGCGCCGGTCTCGCGAGCCCCTTGATCACTTGCTCGAAACCGGCCGGGGTATAGCCGTTGAGCACGCGGCAGACATCGCTCGTGACATTGAAGCTGTGCACGGTGCCCCGAGGAATCCACAGCGAGTCGCCATCTTGCCCCGACGACGTCTCGCCCTCGAGTTCGAAGTCGACGGTGCCGTCGAGGACGTAAAACCACTCGTCGACATTGTGCACGTGCTTGGTATGTGCGCCGGAGTCTTTCGGCATCCACTGCTCGGTGACCGAAAACATGCCCCCGGTTTGATGGGCCTCCAGCAGCGGAATCCACAGCAGATCGAGCATCCAGAACGCCGGTGCGTCTCTTCCGCTGCTCGAGAGGGCGGGAAGTTGTGCCTCGAAGAACGAGGGTGTGGTGGGGGTCATCGGCCTGCCTTCCAGGAGGTGGAGTCAAACCACACGGACGGGAGCGAAGTCAGCTATCCGCGGTACCGGCTTCGTCGGCGGGGGCCGTCAGCGGTGCCTCGCCCTGCCCGATCTGCCTCATCAACGCGTCCATGTCGGTGTAGTCCCAGACCTCGGCGAATTTGCCGTCTTCGAGGTGATAAAGAGTGAACTCCGAAATAGCCACCCGACGACCGGACGCCTCAATTCCCCGGAATGTCCCCCGATGGGTACCGGTTACTGTGAAGTGCACCGCAATATAGTCGCCGTCAACGACGAGGTGGCGCATCTCCCAATGCCAATCAGGAAATCCGGAGACAAGAGGCGAGAATTGCGCCGTAACAGCGGCTGGATCCATAGGGATGTCATCGACTTTGATGGTCGGCGTATAAAACGACGCCATACTCTCAAAATCGTGCTCATTACAGTACCCGAGATAAGACAGGTACAGGGATCGGTGTTCGTTATCCTGGGTCACCATATGCTCGCCGCCTCACGTGGTCGACTCACTTACCCTCGCAAGCATCCTAGCCTCGATAGTTCTTACGGGTGTGACTAGTCGCCCCATGTCAGCGGGCGACTGCCGGGTTCCACGAGATTCTGCCGAAGCTTGTTCTCTACCAGCAGTTTTCACAACCACCGTTCAATCAGAGCATTTGACAAATACGCATCAATGCCGTTCGCATTGCCTGAACACACCTAGACGCGAAATCCATTGTCGTGTCAAGGATTTCGCGTCTCGTCTTTCCGAATCCGAATTGAACCCCCACCAGGACAGGGAGGGGTCAACGGGTGGATCGAGATTGGGTCATCGGGTCCAGATCGGCCCGCGTGCCTCGTATTCCAGGATCTCCTCGACGCGGGTCGCGGTTTCGGCGCCAAGCTCGCGGCGCACCAGCCAGAGGGCCAGGTCGATCCCCGAGGTTATGCCGCCCGCTGTCACCAGATCGCCGTCGTCGACGACGCGTGCCTTCGTAAGGACGCCACCTTGTTGTTTCAGTGTGTCGAAAGCACCGTGATGGGTCGTACAGGGGCGGCCGTTGATCAGCCCGGCTGCGCCCAAAAGCATTGCGCCGGTACACAATGAGCTGATCGTCAGTCCGGCGCGGGGCGCGGCTGCCAGAGCTTCGGGTAGGACGCCACGATTGATCTCGGCCCAGACGCCCGGCGCGTCGCGGTGCGTGTAGCCGCCGCCGGGTACGACGAGCACATCGGCGTTCTGGGGCGCCCACGGTTCGGTGACTTGCACGACAGTGCCGTAGGAAGCGCGGATCGTTCCGGGTTGACCGGTAGTCACGTACCGCAGGTCCACGCCGCGCTCGGCGAGCATGGCGGCCAGCGAGAACACCTCGAAGGGTCCGATGAAATCCTGTTCTTCGACACCGTCGAACATGACGATATGGACGCGGAGAGGCCCGGCTGGGCCTTGTCCGTCCGCCTTCGCTTCTGGTGCGCCGATCCTGGGCGAGGTGGTTGCGAACGTGGCGGCACCGCCGGCAGCCATCAGCGCTCGCAACACGACTCGTCGTTCCAATTCCCTTCTCCTCCAGTCCTACTCATCCCCGAGGGGGTTGTCAGTGCGTGCGATCCAAGGCAGGGGCGGGTGGGCGCCTCGGTGCGCCGATCATGCGGGCGGTCGTGGCAATGACCAGTAGGAAGGTGAGAATGACGGCGGCGGTGCGGATGTCGTGGTCGGTGTCGAAGCGGTGCAGCATGGACAGGTAGTCGGCGGGCGGATTGCTCGGGTTCCACGAGCGAACCTCTTTGTTGTAGAGACGTTTCCGAACTGCGCGTGTATCCCGGTGCGCCCCACGGCATTTTCGGCGCATACCGCACCGCGCCGGAAACCGATCTGCTCGCCTTCCTCAACAGCTGACCCAACCCCCGCCGTGGTAGGGGCGATGTTTCACAGTCGCGAGACCTGGTAATGACCGATAGCCCAGCACGAGATCCTCGGCGAGGTGGCGGGTCTCGAGGATTCGATACTCGGGCGCCAGTGACCGCCACCGCTCAAACGGAGAGGAACGACCGGATGGCTTGGGCTATGTCGTGCGCGTGGGTTTCGAGGGCGAAGTGGCCGGTGTCGTAGAAGTGAATCTGGGCCTCGGGGAGATCGCGTCGGAAAGCCTCGGCGCCGGCAGGGAGGAAGAAGGGATCGTTCTTGCCCCACACTGCGAGGAGTCGGGGCGTGTAGGTACGGAAGTAGGACTGGAATTCGGGGTAGCGGGCAACGTTGTCGCTGTAGTCGAGGAACAGGTCCAGTTGCACGTCGTCGGCGCCGGGGCGGGCCAGGTAGTGGTTGTCGAGGGCGATGCCGTCGGGGGAAACCAGGGCATCGTCGGATACGCCGTGGGTGTACTGCCAGCGGGTGGTTTCCGGTGCGAGGAACTGCCGCAGCGCTTGGCGATTGGCGTCCGAGGGGTCCTCCCAATAGGCGCGGATCGGGTTCCAGCCCTCGCTCAACCCTTCAGCGTAGGCGTTGCCGTTCTGGGAGACGATGGCGGTGATGCGGTCGGGATGTTTGACGGCGAGCCGGAATCCGGTCGGGGCGCCGTAGTCGAAGACGTACATCGCGTACCGGTCGAAGCCCACCACTTCGGTGAAGCGGTCGACGTCCTTTTCGTCGGGCTCGTCGAAGTCGGTGCGGTCCGAACGGTTGACGAACCCGCCGTTGGAGATGGCCGGTTATCGCTTCCGGATTTTGACCGCGGTGCCGTACGCGCAAATCTCCTGGCCGCCGTCGCCGAAGTCATTGGCGTCGAAGCGCATTGCGAGAACGGCGTGTGCACCGCGTTGCTGAGCGCTGTCGATCAGCCTGTCCCTGGCTTCGATCCGGCTGTCGTAGAGCATCTTCGTCATGCCTTTGAGCTCGCCACCGAACATCGACTTGATGCCGGCTCCAATCTGCGACCCCAGGTGCCGACTGCGTACCGTCAGGCCGACGACATCACCGAGCACCTCGACCACCTCATAGCCCGGCAGATCGTTCATCGTGCTGATGATCATGCTGTTTGTGCCGGTGCTTCCACGGTTATCAAACTCATTGATGGACACGGACATCCCTTCATCGATGTGCTTACCCCTCGATCGTCACCGATCCGAGCTGGCTTCCACATCACTCACGGGTCGCGAAACAAGTCGTCCTACGGTCGCTGTCCCCCTACGACTCCGGACTCACATCCGACCCTGAGATTCACCCAGACATCGGATCGACCGCACGGTACCTGGCGTCCTTCATGAGAACAGTTCCGTGTGTTCGGCTATGTACTGCCCAACCGTGGATGGCGGCTGTCCCGTGATCTTCTCGACGTCGTCGGTGGCTCGGTCGTAGCGTCCGGCGCGGTGTAGCAGTGCCAGTGTGGTCAAATGCTGCTCGACGTGCGCGGGCAGACCTCGGGGTTCGAGGACCTCCCGGACCCAGGTTTCATGGGGAATGTCGGTACCGCGAATCTGCCGGTGAAGTCCCAGGGTGTACTCGGCGGCCAGGCCATCGATGTCCAAACGCGCCGGGCCGGTCAATTCGTAGACGTCGCCGATGCGGTGGGTGGGATCCACGAGCACTGCCGTAATCGTGCGGGCCACGTCGCTGGTAGCTATCGGTGATGTACGACCCGTTCCGAAAGGCAGGGCCAACAGGTTTCGCTCTCGCAGCGACGGTGCCGCGAGTCCGGTGAATATCGGATTGTCCAGAAACACCGTCGGCCTGATGTGCACGACCGGGACACCCGACCAGTTCAAGACATGCTCGGCGAGGTAATGCAGTCGATGTTGACGAGACTCCCCCACACTGGTCAGCGTCATTTGAGAAACAGTCATCTGGGACATGTTCACGACCACCTCGAGACGGCCGTACTCCAACGCGGCATCGCAGACGACTACCGTTGCCTGCAGGTAGTCCGGAGAGACACCCATCGAAAAGAACATGCGATCGGCACCGGCCATCGCATCCACGACATCTCGTGGATCGGTCAAATCTCCGACCACGACATCAGCGCCGAGTGCGCGTAACGGCTCAGCTCGAGCGTCGTCGCGGTGCACCAATGCGCGAACGCGATCCCCGCGTTCCCGCAATTGCTCGATCACCTGCCGGCTCACGCCACCGGTGCCACCACCCGCCCCGGTGATCAGGTACAAGGGCGCATTCATACCCGCTCCTCACGGTGTGTTTTCCCAGTGCTTGGCAAGGGGTGTGCCGGCGAACCTCTCGAGCATCACGCGGGACAACAGCAGCAATGAGCTGCGTGGACGGTGGTTCACCACGAGACGCTGGGCCTTTCCGGCGGCGTTGAAGGTGACCAGAACGATGACATGAATCGGTACGCCGCGTACAGATGAGGTGTAGTCCTCGAGGAAACTGTTCTCGCCACACGGGCCGGCGTAGTGAAAGTCTTGGAACTCGTATATTTCGCGGGCGGCGACCACGACTTCATGGACGGCCTCTGCGCCTTCGATGACGCCGTCCCACGCGGCGCCTTCCCCGGTTACGTCGTCGGCCAGGTTGTCCAGCCACGCTGGATAATACGGCTTCCCCATATACGTCGATGTCATGCCGCGCCTCCCGTGAAATCCGGCAGCGAGCCGGCTCGCCGACACGCGCCGACAATGTGTGACCAACGACCATCGACCACCCGGTACGGCTGCGGCGAGGAGGAGTGAGCGACTCCCGAGTTCTCGCTACCCCAGTGACCGCCGGGAGACCGTGAATCGTAGGGAAATGTCAGGTTTCCTTGGACTTCACCGGGCCGACGGTCCCCTGGGACGGCTATGCACCGCTGCCGGTCTCGAAGACGTACCCCTTCGGATCGCCTGCGGCGGCGGGCTTGAATTTCGCGCTGACCCTATGCGTCTGCGCCGAGGAGATCCCGCCGCCGATGGCGACGACATACGCCTTGATGCCCGCCTCGCCTTCGTCTTTCACGGCGATGTTCAGCTCGATGGCGCATTCGTCGAGCGTCAACTTGGATCCGTCACCCGAGCCCGCTTGGGCCGCGGTCAGCTCGGACTTGAGATAACGGATCATGTCCGAAAGTTCGATTCTGCCATCGGCTGGAATGGTCATGCCGCAATGCCTCTCGCTTGACGGATATTTCCCAAGCCAGTTCCAGGGTCGAACCCAAGAGTATTTGACCGCTGCCCCGACGTGCCTCGAGACGCGCCGGATCCGGATCGGTTTCGCCACCACCCCCTACTTCAGGCTCATGCCCGCCATCATGGCCGCCGGGCGGCAGTCGGGCCACGGCGGCGGTGGGCATGTCCTGTTGTCGCGCAGGGTTTCTCACTTCCCGGGCGGGCCCGCTGGCGGGTCTGCCGGGAGCAGGGCGTCGGTGAGCCCGCCCGCGGCGGCCAGCGAGGATCACGGGCTGCGGTGGGTCAGCCCGGGATACAGTTGCGATGAGGTCGATTCGGTGTTCGACCACCGGACCTGTATCGAGGGCAGGCCGACACGCTCGTTCATCGCACTGCCCCGGTCCGGTGGGTCGCTCGCTCAATCAGCGGGAATGGTAGCCCTATACCCGTGCGCCACAGCAGATTTCATCGCCGCCGATGAACCTACAGCGGGCCCGCCGTCAACGAACGTGTCACCAGGTGCAGGCTGCTTCCAAAGGTGGCCCCAGCCGCAGGGCGGCCGGGCAGGCTTGGGGGTGACTTTTCGCAGATCTGGACCTCACGCCCCGTATCAGAATCCGGCGCTACCGGAGCTGAGGAGATTCGAGCTGCCGGATCCGCTGCTGTCATGGCAACTGGACTGTGTCGGCGGTTGCGGGGTGCCGGACCCCGGCGGCGCGGCGACCACGGTCACCGTGATGGACGAGGAACCTCGTTGGTTCACGGTGATCTTGTGGGTTCCGGCGGTGGTCGGAACCCAGAGGACATCCGCGAAGAGGTGGCCGGGGTCGGTGTCCGACGGCGCGATAGCGCCCGCGACACATTGTCCGTTGTCGTAGAAGGACACGAAGGCGTTGTCCCCGTTGACGTTGGGCGTGATCGGCGAGTCGAGCATGTAGGTCTGGCCGACGACATACGACGGCGGTATGACGCAAGGCGGTCCCGGGTACGACGAGGACGTCGGGTCCGACGTGCATTGGTAGACCTGGACCGGCCCGATGGCGGAGGCTGTGGGCGCGGACAACGCGGCGATGGTCGCTGTCAGCGCCAAAGTGGTTGCGCCCCAACCGATGCGGCGGATAGATCGAGTTTCGGCGTGCATTGGTGGACTCCTTTTCCACCCCTTCGTTCGGGGTCGACAGAACATAACTTTCACCAACTATGAAATTCGCCCACTTCAAAAAACCCCTGTGGCCCCAACTTTCTTGGGCGATATTTCCGGGGTCAGCTCTTCGGGTGGAGGCTTCGCTCTCGGGCGAAGGTCTCGCGGTGATGCGGCCTCTTCCAGAATCAAGCCCACCTGGTGACCGTCGGTCGACCCCGCCGTGCTCGACGCCGACTCGAATCTGAACGCACACGTGGTCGCATTCATGCGCTGGCTCGTGCGCGAGACCGACGAGCTGCCGATTCGGCCGGCGGCGCCAACCTCATGGGATGGCCCAGCAAAGTTCCGGCGTGGGAACCGAGCAGAACCAGCGGACCGGCCGACACTGGACATACTGCCAACGAACCAGTGCAACTCGAAGTACCGCGCCGCTCTCGAACAGGTGCGGTCGCACGCCTGGTGACTCATGCAACTTCTCCCAAGCCCCCCGCGCTCCCGGATCGAGGCATCATGGCGACCGAAGAATCTCGACCTCACCCCTCAGACCACACTGTCTCCCAACAGGTGCCTGAACCGCCGAACTCACCTTCACGCACACTCCAGCAGGAGCTCCAAGTCGCCTCACGCAACGGACGTAACGCGTTGACGGTCGCAGTCCTGGCCGCTGTGGCAGCCCTGTTGTCGTCCGGAGTTTCTGCATGGTCCTCCATGCACGTGAGCAGCACCCAGATAGACCGGCAAGAAAGGCTCGCACGTGAGCAGACGATAAGGGCGGACCGATTACGCGCTTATACGGACTTCGGCACCGCCTATATGGACCTCGGACTGAAATTAGGCGAGCTCAGAGGGGTCCTGGGACGCCCTGCGAACAACGACACGCTCCAAGGCGTCGAGACGAAAGTGCAAGATTCGCTTGTGCCATATCAGCACAGCTTGGCCATGCTGTATATCGTCATGAGCTCCTCCACGAATAAAAAGCTCAATGGAATCAACGCCGCAATGAGCGCGCTGTGGGAAGGCCCGGACTCCTTGGCTCCGACCTTCAACTACGCCAGCACCCATCAGATCGCGACTGATGAGAACTGGCCTCGCCTTGCCAACGCCGGCATTGCCGCGATCGATAAATTCGTGAACGATACCGCTATCGACAATTTCGTCGAGGCCGCGCGAAAAGACCTAGGATCCGGCTAGACAGCCAGCTGTGCCTGTCGATCACAACGGATGCCGGGCACGCAACTGGCCCCAAATCGATTCGATAGTGGTGATTTGAAGAACTGTTGGAGACTCCGGTACTGGCTGCGCGCGTATCGCGGCGACAGCGGCTCGCCGGTCCGCCGGTTCGTTCGCGCAGCAACGTCTCGACGTACCCACCGACGTGGTCGCGAGTGATGGCAGGCGCTTCGATCGGAAGTGCTTCGGAGAGTAGATGATCGGCGAAGTGCCCGATGTGCAGCAGGTACACATCGATCGTCTTCTTGGCTCGGCTCTTCCGCCTCCCATAATCTATTCGTGGAAGAGCGCTGTTCTAGATTGAAACCTCTCCAGAAAGAGCAAAACCCCCTGCTCAGAGGGGGTTTGTGGGGCGGGCGGGGCTCGAACCCGCGACCAATGGATTATGAGTCCACGGCTCTAACCGACTGAGCTACCGCCCCCGACCGCTTCAGATCACTGCGGGCTCCGCGAGATGCTACCGCCTCGGGAGGGTCGATGCCCAGTTGGACTCGCTATGCGGCGTAGCGGTCGGCGATCTTGTTGAGTTCGAGCTGGTAGTAGAGGATGCCGAGGCCGAGGATCAGGTTCAGGACGAAGCCGAGGAGGGGGTTGCAGGTGCCGTCGAGGCCGGCGGCTTCCTGGGATTGGCGGATTCGGGTGCCGGTGCGCCAGAAGCTGATGATGGCGGCGATGCCGGTCCAGGAGAGGAAGAGCATGACCAGGAGGGGGCCCGCGACCGGGGCCTCGGGGTCGCGGCGGAGTTCGGCCATCTCCTTGTGGATCTTGTAGTACCAGACGAAGAAGTAGATGCCGAGGGTGATGAGCGGCCAGACCAGCCACACCAGCACCGGGTTGCGGGGCTTGATCGGCGTGGCGAGAGCGGTGGTCATGGATGAATCCTTTTGTCGTCGTGCAGTTTTCGTAATCCCGGGTGAGCCGGCTCGGGAAACGTATCCACAAGATCGTGACCGGATCGTGAAGCGTTAATCTGGGGCAGTCCACGACCGCAGGGAGGATCACGATGGCGAGTCTGTTCGCGAACGTGCTGAAGGCACATCAGTGGATCTACGAGAACAGCAACGGCCTGGTCGGCCACAAGCTGCTGTTCGGGAACCCGACGCTGCTGCTGCGCACGGTCGGCCGCAAGACCGGCCAGGAGCGCACCAACGCGCTCACCTACGCGCAGGACGGCAAGGACTACCTGGTTACCGCGTCCAATGGCGGGTCGCCCAGGCCGCCGGGCTGGCTGGCCAATGTGAAGGCCAAGGCGGACTGTGACATTCAGATCGGCACCAAGCGGATTCCGGTCACCGCACAGGCCACCTATCCGGACGATCCGGAGTACGCGCGCCGCTTCCAGCTCGTCGACAAGGTGAACCAGGGCCGCTACACCCAGTATCAGACGATGACCTCGCGGCCGATCGCCGTGGTGGTGCTCACACCGCGCTGACACCAGCACGGGGTGGACCTCGCGGGTAAGGGTCGACTATCCTTCCTGACCTGAGGGGAGTACTTCCCGAGAATCACTCCGGTCAGTACGGGCCGCGCCGACGCGTCCCCCGGATGGTTGCCTGCGACTGTGGCATTCGAAGACGCAGGTGAAGGAGACCTCGGCTGGTTTACCCTGCCCGAGGAGGTCCCATGAGTCCTACCCTGTCCGTTCTCGCGAGTTCCACCACCATCCACAGCGTCGGGACGCCCTGGCTGTGGGGCGGGACGATCGCCGCGGTGCTGGCGCTGCTGATCCTCGATTTCGCGCTCACCCGCCGCCCGCACGAGGTGTCGATGCGCGAGGCCATCGCCTGGACCGTCTTCTACATCGCCCTGCCGATCGCCTTCGGCGTGTTCCTGTGGTTCAACAACGGCGGCACCCCGGCCGTGGAGTTCTTCACCGGCTACCTGCTGGAGAAGTCGCTGTCGGTGGACAACCTGTTCATCTTCATGCTGCTGCTGTCCGCCTTCGCGGTCCCGGCGGCGCTGGCGCAGCGGGTGCTGCTGTACGGCATCGCGGGCGCGCTGGTGCTGCGCGGCATCTTCATCGCGCTCGGTGCGGCCGCCCTGGCCACCCTGGACTGGGCGTTCCTGCTGTTCGGCATGATCCTGCTGGTGACCGCGGTGAAGCTGCTGGCCGACGCGGCCGGCGGGCACGAGCAGGACCTCGATGTCGCCACCATGAAGTCGGTGCGCCTGCTGCGCCGCATCTGGCCGGTCACCGACGACTACCGCGGCACCAAGATGGTGGTCCGCGAGGCGGATCCCGCCCAGCCCGGTAAGTTCCGCCGGGCCCTGACCCCGCTGGCGCTGGTGGTCGGCGCGGTCATGGCCACCGATATCGTCTTCGCCGTCGACTCGGTGCCCGCGGTGTACGGCGTCACCGGCGACCCGTTCCTGGTGTTCGCCACCAACGCCTTCGCGCTACTCGGTTTGCGCGCACTGTATTTCGTCCTGCACGCCGCGCTCTCCCGCCTGGTGCACCTGGCCTACGGCCTGGCCGCCATCCTCGCCTTCATCGGCGTGAAGCTGGTCCTGCACTGGGCGCACGGCATCTGGAGCGGTGTTCCCCAGATCCCCACGGCCGCCTCGCTACTGGTGATCGTGGTGGTGCTCGCGACGGTCACCTTCACCAGCCTCCGCTCCACCCGCGGCGACAGGGGACACACTGAGGAGACCGCGGTCGACGTGCAGTGAACCGCGCGGCAGGGACCGGCGAATATCGCTCGCGAACCGCGCCGGTGCCGACGTAGCGTGAAACCATGCTGCTGCACCGTTCCCGGCCGCCTCGGCTCGAGCAGGTCAATCGCGCCGTGGATGCGCTGGAACTTCCCGAGGCGGTGTTCAAGACCTGTCCGTGGCAGCCGCGCGAGCTGGTGGAAACCGGTCTGCGGCAATGGTTGCGCTGTTGTGGAGCGGCGATGCGTGACGATCGGGTGATCGGTATGCCCTCGCATGCGGTGGACGAGGCTTGGCACGGGCTCATCCTGTGCACCAAGCGGTATGCGCGGTTGTGCGACAGTGCGTACGGCCGGTTTCTGCATCACTTCCCCGACGGCGAGGGCACGGGTTCGGGTGACCCGATGGCGGAGCAGTTGGGGCGCACGGTGGTCGCGTGGTCGTTCGTGGCGCGACCGGGCGAGAAATGCGTGCTGTGGGACCTGGATACCGTTGTGGGAGTGGACCATCCGTGGGGCATCCCATCGGAGCGGGTCCACTCCATCGAGACGGCGCTACGGGCGGGCTGACCGCCGCTCGGGCCGGCGTCGCGGCGGTCGGCTAATTGCCGCCACCGCCGCCGCAACCACCGCCGCCACAGCCGCTACCGCCGCCGCAACCGCTGTGCCCACCGCCGCACCCATGACCGTGGCCGTGGCCGCCGCCCCCGTCGGACCATCCGCCGCCGTCGCTCGAACCGCCGCCCCAGTCGCCTCCCGCCGAGCCGTATCCCCAACTCCGGCTGCGACTTCCACGGCGGCGATCGCGCTCGCCCCGGGTGGCGACAACCGTCACGATAACCAGAGCGATCACAACGGCAACTACGATAATTCCGCCAACCATCGTCGGCCTCCTCCCCCACCTCACGGCCCCTCCGACCGCGGGATATAGCCGAAAACTACGCCGGGGAGAATCGGTCCGACAAACCCATTTTCTGGGGGGCTCACCGCTGGTGTGAGCTCCCGCGACAGTGGGTACTCGCTACGTCAGCTTCACCCGCGCCGCGAAGAAGCGGGCGACGGCCGGGGCGAAGCGGTTGAAGCGGTACTGGAGCCAGGCTTCGGGGGTGACCGGGACGACGTCGCGGCCCTGCTCGACGGCCTTGACGATCTGGGCGGCGACCTTCTCCGGGCCGTAGCGTCGGGCAGCGTAGAGCTTGTCGTAGCGCTGCTGCTTGGCGGCCTCTTCCTCGGCGGAGACACCCGAGAAGCGGGTTGTGGCAACGATATTGGTGTGCACGATGCCGGGGCAGATGGTGTGGACGCCGATGCCCTTGCCCGCCAGTTCGGCCCGCAGGCAGTCGGAGAACATGAAGACCGCCGACTTGGAGGTGGAGTAGGCAGCGAAACCGCGCTGGGGGGTGTAGGCGGCCATCGAGGACAGGTTGACGATACTGCCGCCGAGGCCACGGTCGGCCATGGCCTTGCCGAAGGCGCGGCAGCCGTTGATGACGCCGTGCAGGTTGATATTGAGGACCCGGTCGAATTCGGCTGCGGGAGTGTCGAAGAAGTCGCCCGCCGCGCCGACACCGGCATTGTTGATCAGGATGTCGGGCACACCGTGCGTGGCGATGACCGCGGCGGCGTGCTCGGCGACGGCTTCCTCGCTGGAGACGTCGAGCTGGTAGGCGTACGCGGTACCGCCCTCGGCGGCAATGAGATCCGCGGTCTCCTTGGCCGAGTCCACGTTGATGTCGGAGAGCACGACGTCCGCGCCCTTGCGGGCGAAGGCGAGCGCCGTCTCGCGCCCGATGCCGCTGCCGCCGCCGGTGATCACCAGCAGCTGGTGCTCGAAAGGCCGCTGCTCCCGGCCGACTTCGGCACGGCGCAGGGTACGCGGCGTTTCCCCGGTGCGCAGCGAGTCGATGAGCTCGACGGTGGAGGTGGCCAGCAGTTCCGGGTGCGAGAACGGCAGCCAGTGCCCGCCGCCGACCTCTCGCCGGTACAGGTTGGGCGCCCAGTCCTTGGTGTCGTCGTAGCCGGCCGGGCGCACCGCGACATCGCGGCGCGCGATGATCAGCTGCACCGGCACCTCGGTGCGGCGCTCGCGCGGATCGCCCAGGCGCTGCAGGATATTGGCGCGGTAGATGCGCATGCCGTCGAAGAAGTCGCGCCGGAATTCCGGTCCGAGCTTGATGTTCTCCGGCGAGGTCTCGTTCATCAGCCCGACGAAGCGCGACCACATCTTCTCGGTGCCCAGCGGCTTGAGCACCACCCGCGGCACACCCGGGGTCATGAACAGCCCGGTGTACATCGACGACAGCAGCTGGGTGAACGGCCCCCACACCTTGCCGCGCGACAGGCTCGACCGCACCCACGCGCCCAGGTGGTCCAGGTTGGGCCCGGACACCGAGGTGAACGAGGCGACCCGCCCGGCGGCCTGTGGCTCGCAGACGGCCTCCCACATCTCCACCGAACCCCAGTCGTGGGCCAGGATGTGCACGGGCGCGTCGGGACTCACCGCGTCGGCGACGGCGAAGAAGTCGGCCGCGAAGTGCTCGAGCCGGTAGTCCTCGGTGCGGTCGGTGCGGGTGGAACGACCGTGCCCGCGGGTGTCGTAGGTGACCACGTGGAAACGGTCGGCCAGCAACGGCACCACCCGGTCCCACAGGTGGTTGTCGTCGGGCCAGCCGTGCACCAGCACGATGGTCTCGGCGGAGGGCTCACCGTATTCGTAGACGGCGATATCGAATTCACCGCTGCGCACCAGGCGTTCGGCGGCGGGGATGACGGTGGGTTGATCGGTCACGATCTTCTCCTCGTTGAGAGACGGCGCTAGATGTCCAGCACCAAACGGTCCCCGCCGCAACGGGATACACAGATGAGCATGTCGCCGGCCGCGCGCTCGGCATCGGTGAGAACGGTGTCGCGATGGTCGACCTCGCCGGAGCGCACCCGCACCACACAGGTGCGGCAGAAGCCCTGCCGGCACGAATACGACGAGTCCGGGCGGGCCTTCAGCACTTCCCCGAGCACCGACCTGTCGGCGGGCACGTCGAGGACCTCGCCGGTGCGGGCCAGCTCCACCTGGAAGGCGGTGCCGTTCACCACGGGCGGCGGCGAGAAACGCTCGGAATACAGTTCCACGCCGGGCATTTCGCGCACGGCGTCGGCGATGAGCTGGGTCATCACGACCGGCCCGCAACAGTAGACGGAGGTGTCGGGACCGACGTCCGGCAGCAGCTGCGCGGCCGTGGGAATGCCGTGCTCGTCATCGGTGCGCACGGTCACCCGCGAGCCGAACGACTCCACCTCCGCCAGGAACGGAATGGTGTCGCGGGACCGCCCGGCGTACACCATGCTCCACTCCACGCCCAGCCGGTCGGCCATCCGGATCATCGGCAGGATCGGCGTGATGCCGATGCCGCCCGCCACGAAATGCACTCGCGCGGCGGAGGATCCGTACCCGGGCAGCACGAACGGGAAGGCATTGCGCGGCCCCCGCACGGTGACCGGGGTACCGACCGCCAGCCCCTCGTGCACCTCGAGCGAACCGCCGTTGCCGTCCGGAATGCGCCGCACCGCAACGCGATACGCGTGCCGGTCGGCCGGGTCGCCGCACAGCGAGTACTGCCGCACCTTTCCCGAGGGCAGTTCCAGATCCAGGTGCGCGCCCGGCCGCCACTCCGGAAGCTTGCCTCCGTCCGGCGCGGTCATCAGCAGGCTGATCACATCGGTGTCGTGCGCCTCCACCCGGCGCTCCACCACGACCAGCGGAATCCGCCAGTCGTCCACCCGTGCGTCCGGCTCACGCCGGTTCACGAAAGTGGTCCAGCGCAAACGGCTCTCGGCGATGAAATCCAGCACCCGCGTGGTGCGATCGGCACGACCCTTGCCGAACAGATCCTGCGGCGGCGCGACCGGGACGGGACGAACCGCGCTCACGAGGCCAGCGCCCGGGCGGCCGGGGACTGCGCCAGGTAGGCCACGGCCTGCGCGGTCGAGCCGACGGTCTCGGGGGTGTAGCCGGGCTTGAAGGTGGACAGCGCACTGATCAGCAGCGACGGGATCCCCGGAATCGACCCCCGCCACATGCCCGCGAAGATCCGCCCGATCAACATCGGGTAGCGGTGGTTGGGCAGCGTCGGATCGGCGTGCACCAGGAACTTGGTGCCGCGCAGGATGAGTGCGATGAAGATCGGGAACACCAGCAGCATGAGCGCACCGCGGCGCACGTAGCCGATCTCGAAGTACTCGGCCACGTCGTGGGCGACCATGCGGTGCTCGACCTCTTCGGCCCCGTGCCAGCGGAACAGGTCCAGCATCTGCGGATCGGTGTCGAACTGTTCGAGGTCGGCGTTGATGATCCAGTCGCCGAGGAAGGCGAAGAAGTGCTCCAGCGCGGCGATGACGCCGAGACGCTCGACCAGTTGCTGCTGCCGCGCCGCCTCACTGGCCGCCGCCTTCGGGCCCAGCGTCTTGCGGAACAGGAATTCCGTCTGCCGCACATAGGGTTCGATATCGATCCCGTGCGCGGACAGCACCTCCTCGAGCGCCCCGTTGTGACTCTCGGCGTGCATGGACTCCTGCCCGATGAAGCCGATCATGGCCTCCCGCAACTTCTCGTCCTTGACCAGTTCGAGGGCTTCGCCGAAGGTCACCAGGAACATGCGCTCGCCTTCGGGCAGCAGCATGCTCAGGGCATTGAGGAGGTGAGAGGCGATCGGTTCCTGCTTCATCCAGACCGGTTCGGTCCGGGACCAATCGAACTGCACATTCCGGGCATGCAGGGCTACCTCTCCGGGTTCGGTCACCGGTCGGCGGCCCAGCTTCGGAAGCAGCTTCATCGGTACTCCTGGTCTCGTATCGCGTTTGCTGCGTGAGCGTAGCAATATTCTACGCATGCATGAAACCCTGAGTTACACCTAAATTTGCGAGCCATCCCCTGTACGAAACGACAAGGGAGCTCTCACTGCGGAAATTCGTCCGATTCCCCGCGGTGAGAGCTCCCTCGTGCGGAGCTAGCTGTCGACGTGGACGTGGGGGCGCTGGGAGCGGCGCGGAATGGCGCGGCGGAGGATCTCGCGGGTTACGGGGGCGACCTCGCCCTCACCGAAGAACATGAAGCGCACCAGGTTGACCAGCGGATTGCCCTCGGTCCATTCGAAGTACACGTGCGGGCACTCGCCGGTGCGGTCGCGGATCGCGATCAGGATGGACGCGATGCAGTTCGGCACGGCCGCGGCCTCGACGGTGAGGATGTGGTAGTCGTCCACATCCACCTCGGTCACGTGCAGCGTGGTGCTGAATTCCGACGGGTCCTTCACGATGACCTCGAGGAAGAGGATGGGCTCCGACTCCGGGATGTGGCTCTCGCGCCGCTGATCGGCTTCCTTCTCCGCGTACTCCTCGGGCGAGCGGCCATCGGTGATGTCGTGGGTGACGATGCGGATCTCGCCGCGCTCGGCCAGCTGGTCGATCATCTGACAGGCCTTCTCGTCGAAGATCACCTCGACGGCCCGCAGCTCGAAGGCCCGGCGGATGCGCGAGGCGAAGGACACCACCATGATCGCGACCACGAACAGGATGGCCAGATGCAGACCGGCCGGCTTCTCGATGATGTTGTCGATGGTGGTGTAGACGAAGATGAGCGACACCACGCCGAAGCCAAGCACCCGCGAGTACTGCTGCTTGCGCCAGGCAGAAATGGTCACCGCCACGGCCGCGGAGGTGATCAGCACCAACACACCGGTGGCGTACGCCGCGCCCTGCGCGTCGACACTGGCGTCGAAATACCAGGTGATGCCGAAGGACACCAGCGCGAAAACCAGGACCAGCGGCCGGATCTGGCGCGCCCATTCGGGAGCCATACCGAAGCGCGGCAGGTAGCGCGGCACCAGGTTGAGCAGGCCCGCCATGGCCGACGCACCCGCGAACCACAGGATGGCGATGGTGCTGACGTCGTAGACCGTGCCGAACGCATTGCCCAGGTACTCGTGCGCCAGGTAGGCCAGCGCGCGGCCGTTGGCCTGCCCGCCCTCCTCGAACTCCTTCTCCGGAATGAGGATGGTGGTGATGAAACTGGTGACGATGAGGAACCCGCTCATGATGAGCGCGGCGGTGGTCAGCAGCTTGCGGGTGCCGTTGATCCGGGTGCGCGGGTATTCCTTGGAGTCGGCCGGATCGCCCTTGATCTGCGGCATGACCGCGACACCGGTCTCGAAGCCGGACAGACCCAGCGCCAGCTTCGGGAACACCAGCAGCGCCACGCCGATCATCGCGAAGATATTGCCGTGCTTGGCCGTGAGCAGATGCGACCAGTCGGTCACCAGGTGCGGCGCCTGCAGCACCTTGACGATGCCGACCGCGGCGACCACCAGATTCAGCGCCAGATACGCGCCGACGAGACCGACCGCAATGCCGATGGCCTCACTGAAGCCCTTGAGGAACACCGCCGCCAGCAGTGCCAGCAGGACCAGGGTGATGGTCATGTTCTGGTCCTGCAGGAACCCGGGCACGTACGGGTTCTCGACGATATGGGCCGCACCGTCGGCGGCCGACAGCGTCATGGTGATGGTGAAGTCGGTGGCCGCGAAGCCCAGCAGCACCAGGATGAAGATCTTGCCCCACCAGTTCGGCAGGAAGTTGGCGAACATGGCGATCGAACCGCCGCCGTTGTGGCTCTCCTTGGCCACCCGGCGATACACCGGGAGCGCGCCGAGCAGCGTGAGCGCGACCAGCACGATGGTGGCCAGCGGGGACAGCACGCCGGCGGCCAGGGCCGCGATGCCGGGCTGGTAACCGAGCGTCGAGAAGTAGTCGACACCCGTCAGGCACATGACCTTCCACCAGGAATGCTGATGCTCCTTGGGAGCCTTCTTGGCCATCGGGCCCTGAATCTGCGAGTGATGCTCACCCGCGTCCTCTAGTAGCCAGTTCGCAAAGCGCGAGCGCGGCTGTGCCTCGGTCGTGGTCAAGGAGTCCTCCCCGGAACTCTGTGGGTCCGGTTTCCCGAAATCGGTCGGTAAATGACGTGACGAATGTACTCACGGCAAATCGGGCGCAGACAGTGCCCGCGCCATGAGCCGTACAGTCCGGTGTGCTAGCCCAGATAGGCCGCGACGGCGGTGGCGATGGCCTGCGCGAATCGCGCGCGGCCATCCGGTGATTCGATGACCGCGGCGTCGCCGGGATCTCGCATGTTCCCACACTCGACGAGGGCGGTCGGGCGCTCGGAGAAATTCAGCCCGGCCAGATCCGCCCGCGGGTTCAGCCCGTCCGAGCCGACATAGGTGGAGGTGGCCAAGCCCGCGCCGACCATGGTGTCGCGCAGGGTGGTGGCGAGCTGCACCGACGGTCCGGACTGGGCGTCGTTCAGCGCGGGCGAGGAGTAGGCGACGTGGAAGCCGTGGGCGCCGGCGGGCGCACCGTCGGCGTGGATGGAGACCACGGCCGCCGCGCCGACCCGATTGCCGAGGGTGCCGCGGTCGTTCACGCAGGGGCCGACGCCGGTGTCGCTGTCGCGGCTCATGATCACCTGGTAACCGTGGGCGCTGAGCAGGTCGCGGACGCGCTGGGCCACATCCCAATTGAATTCGTGCTCGGTGTAGCCGTCGTCGCCGCTGGTGCCGGTAGTGTTGCAGGGCTTCGTCCCGCCGCGGCCGTCGGGCACCTGGGCATTGATCTCGTCGGTGTGGGCCGCGCCGCCGCCGTTGTGGCCGGGATCGAGGACCACGGTCTGGCCGGCGATCGGAAACAGCGGGCGGACAGGAGCTTCCGGCGCCGGGCGCGCGAGCGACCCCGAAACCGGTGCGGCGGCGAGGCTCTGGCCGGGGCCCGCGATCAGCAGGGCGCCGCAGAGGGCCGCGAGGGACTTCCAGGTTCGGTGTCGCACGGGACAAACGATAACGGTTGAATCACGAACGGGTAAGTCAGTGTTCGAGTTTGCGCAGGAGTCCGTGGAGTGTGCGCAGGTCGGCGGGGGTCAGGGCGGCCAATTCGGCGGGCGCCGGGTCCGGCGTGGCGAGCGCCTCGGCCACCACCTCCTGGCCCGCGCGGGTGAGCGAGATGAGCTTGCAGCGCCGATTGGTCGGGTCGATCTCGCGGATCACCAGGCCGCGCTCCTCGAGATCGTTGACCACGACCGTGGTGGCGGGGGCATCCATGGTGGCCGCCCGCGCCAGCTCCTTGGCGGTGAGCGGGCCGGGCAGCAGCCGGCGCAGGATGCGAATCCGGCTGAACGGCATGCCGGTTCGCTCCACCACCGCGCGCTTCCAAGTGTCGCGGGTGTCCATCACCAGGTGGGTGAGCTGCCGCCAGACCTCGTCGGTCGTGGGCGTGTCATCCGGCATGAGCGGGGACCTTCTGTTCGAGCAGGGGGGCGACGCGATCTCGCGAACGGTACGCCCAGTCGGTATTGGCGGCCATGCCCAGCGCGGTGACCGCGGCGGCGAAACCGGCGAGGGTCCACCACAATCCCGCGCCCGTGAGCGCACCACACAGTGCCACACCGAGACTCACGCCGACCTGGCGGCTGGTGGAAGCGACCGCCGCCGCCGCACCCGCGCGATCGAGCGGCATGCCGCTCACCGCGGTGGTGGTGATGGGCGCGTTCACCATGCCGAAGCCGATGCCGAACAGCGCGAAGGTGATGACCAGCTGCCAGATCGGGGTGTCCGGGTGCAGCAGGGTGAGGCCGATCGCGGCCACCGCCATCAGGATGCCGGAGGCCAGCAGTGACGGGCGGGTGCCGTAGCGGCCCACCAGCCGCCCCGACAGCGGCGAGAAGAACAGCATGCCCAGCGCCATCGGCAGGTACAGCAGACCGGTGTGCACGGCCGAGAAGTGCCGGGTCCCTTGCAGATACAGCGACATGTCGAACAGGAACGCGCCCAGCGCGGCGAACGAGCAGACCGCGATGACGGTGGCCGAGGAGAACGGGAAGCTGCGGAAGAAGCGCAGGTCGATGAACGGCGACGGGTGGCGCGCCTCGTGCCGGATGAATCCGGCCAGCGCCAGGGCGGACACCACGAAGACCGCGGGCTCCCGCTCGATCAGGCCGTACACGAGGGTGAACAGCACCACGATCGCCAGCGCCTGCCCGATCGGATCCATGCCGCGCGGCCTGGCCGACTTCGATTCCGGCACATAGACGGTGGTGAGCGCCAGCGCGACCGCCACGATGGGCAGGTTGATCCAGAACACCGACTGCCAGCCCAGGCTGTCGATGAGCACGCCGCCGACCATGGGTCCCAGCGCGGTCGAGATGCCGACCACCGCGCCCCACACGCCGACCGCTCGGGCCCGCTCGATCCGGCCGGTGAAGGTGGTCGTAATGATCGACATGGCAACGGGATTCAGCATGGAACCGCCGATGGCCTGCACGAACCGCGCGCCGATCAGGACGTCGATGGTCGGTGCGATGCTGCACAGCAGCGAGCCGAGCGCGAAGGTGAGCAGCCCGATGCGGAACACCCGCTTGCGCCCGAAGCGGTCGGCGGCCGCGCCGGAGAGCATGAGCAGGCTGGCGAGGGTGAGCGTGTAGACGTCGACGATCCACTGCAACCGCGACAGCGGCGCGCCCAGATCGTCACGGATGGCGGGGATGGCGACATTCACGATGGTCGCGTCCATCGACGAGATCAGCAAGCTCAAACAGCAGGTGATCAGGATGATCGTCTTCCGGCGCGAGCTCAGCTCGTCGACAGTTGTAAGCACACAACGATTGTGTAGACACAACTGTTCCGGGCGCAAGGGGTCGCGCCGATGGCACGGATCACACGAGGCGTTGGCGGACCATCCGAGCCCGCAGCGCATTCCGCGCGTTCTCACGAGTGGCAGCCTGTTGTCACAAGTTCACGAATGAACGGGCTATTGCCTACGTCAGTTCCTATGGCGCGAGCATGGATTGGGTGGATCAACGATTGCGCGGTGTGCCGGTGGACGGAACATGTGCCGCGGCATCCGGCGGACGGTGACACCGCCGGCACCACGCGGATTGTCAGTGTCTGGGAGTCACCGGGTTCGTCAGCGCCGACCAGGCGCCGAGCACATCCTCGGTCTGCTGCTCGGCGGTGCCGTAGGTGTGGGCGGCGACGGTGAATCCGGGGCCGAAGGACACCGATGCCACTTCCGGAGCGCCGACATCGGACCAGCCCCACTTGGTTCCGTACACCTGCGGCAGTCGCGCGGTGCCCCAGTCCTGGCGGGTGCCGTCGGCCGCCCGCTCGCTGGGCTGTTCCATCCAGGCCAGGATCAGGCTGTCCGGTTCGTCGCGGATTTTCGCGGCCAGGAAATCGGCCACGTCGGCGACGCTGGTGGTCGACAGTTCCCACCCGCCGCCGCCGTGGGTGGCGCGCAGGCCGTACTCCTGGGCGACCGCGTCGATGGCGTACGGATATTTCGCGGCGATCCGGTCGGCGGCCGCGTCGTCGGACTTGCAGACCATGCGCTCGCCGAGTTCGCGATCCTCGGCCGAGCCGTCGCCGTGCCGCAGGGCGAAATCCGCCAGGAACAGCTTGGCGATGGACAGGGCCGCGCGCTCCTGGGTCTCGTTGTCGGTGCCCCAGCCCGCGCCCGGCACCAGCGTGCGCACCGAGAGCGCGGTGCGCGGCGGGATGTGAACGGGCTGCAGGATGTCCGGGTCGAAGCCCGGTTGTGCGCACGCGGCGCCCGCCACGGCCATCCAGACCCCCGCCACCACGGCCGCGATCGCACCGGCTCTCGTACCCATCACCACCTCCGCATCGTGTTCCGCCCGATGCCACCTTGCTCTCCGAGGCCGGGCGGAGGTTCACGACACGCCGATGACTCTCAGACCGTGAGGATGGTCCGGCCGACGGCGGCTCGGGACCCGATAGCGGTGTGCGCGGCGGCGGCCTGATCGAGGGAGAAGGTCTGGCCGATGACGACCTCGAGGCGACCGGCGGCGACCTCGGCCTGGGCGCGGTCGTGGAGGGTGAGCCAGTCGGTCTCGGGGGTCGCGATCTCGAACAGCGAGACGATGGTAATGCCCTGGGCGGCAGCGGATTCCGCGTCGACCGCAGCGAAGCCACCGGCGGAGTTGCCGTAGGCGATGAGCAGGCCTCCGGGAGCGGTGGCGGCCAGGGCCGCACGGCCGATATCGCCGCCCGCGCCGTCGAGGACCACCTGCACGCCGCCGGTCCGTTCCCGGACCTGCTCGGCCCAGCCGGGTTTCGAGTAGTCGACCACCTCGTGTGCGCCGAGCCGTTGCGCCAGAGCGAGTTTCGCCTCCCCGCGTGCGGCGGCGATGACCTGCGCGCCGGCCGCGCGGGCCAGCTGGATGAGCAGGGTGCCCAGACCGCCCGCGGCGGCGGTGATCAGCACCCACTGACCCGGTTGGATCGCGGCCCGGTCGGCGACCGCGAGCACGGTGCGTCCGTCGTGCACGAGGGCGGCGGCCTGCTCGAAGCTCAGCTCGTCGGGGATGACGGCCAGGGTGCCGGCCTTGGCCAGGGCCAGTTCGGCATAACCGCCGACGGGCAGGCCGCCGCCGATGCCGCTGGCCGCCGTCGGGGTGGCGACCCGTTTGCCGACCCACGCGGGGTCCACGTCGGGCCCGACCGATTCGACCGTGCCCGTGACCGCGCCGCCCGGCACGAACGGGGTCTCGACGGGGAAGTAGTCGCGCGCCGAACCGCTGCGCAATGTCGTGTCCAGGAACATGACGTCGGCGGCGGCGACCCGCACCACCACTTCGCCCGGGCCGGCGACCGGATCCGCGACCTGCCGCACGGTCAGCACCTCGGGTCCACCGAACTCCTCGGCCTGCACTACACGCATCTCGTTGCCTCCCTTTCGCTTTCGACGGGGTGTCGATGACTCCAGCATCGAACCTCTACTTATGTTGAGGTCAAGTGCGCGGGCCGCGATTCCGCTCTGGGCGAACTGTGGGTGGCTCATGGGCATACCGAAACCGAGGCTGCGTCATGTCCCGGAGCCGGGGAGGAGGCGTGCGAGAATCGAGCGGTGGCGGGATCATCACCGAGGCCGAGGCGCAGCGCGCCGGATCGGGCAACGCCATCCCGCAGCGCACCACATGGCAACTGCCTGAGGCCGTTCCGGTGAATACCGCCGTGCCCCTGCTGGCCGCGCTGCTGTCGCTCGCCGCGGCGGGGGCCCGGCTGCGGCGCCGGCGGGCTCGCGACTCGCGGCCGTTCACCATCGCCATGGTGTTGCTGGCGGTGTGGGCGCTGCTGCGCACCCCGGCCATCAATGGTTCGGCCGGCGAATTGGCGCTGCCGAGCGGGCATCTCGAGGGCTTTCCGGGTTTGGTCGCCGATCTGGCGCTGGTCGGCGCGGGCGCGCTGATCGGGGTGACGGTGGCCGGCGTGTGGGGAAAGCCGCTCTTGAAGCGGGCGTTCTATCTGGGGCTCGTGACGATGGAGGCGGGGCTGCTGCTCACCTATGACCCGCTGCATCCGTCGTATATGACCGTCGAGACCCATCAGTGGATCCTGGCGCTGTCGGGCCTCGCGGTGAACGGCGCGGTGGTGATCGCGGCGGCGCCGAGTTATCGCATCATTCCGGCGCGGTTCCGGCTGCCGTTGTCGCTGTTCATGTTCGGCGGGCTGAGCGGGGCCACGCTGGCGGCGATCCGGGTGGTGACGCTGCTGCGACCGGCGGGGCCGCAGGTGAATTCGTGGTCGCCGATCGTCGCCGTTCCGATCTTCGGGTTCGCGCTGGGCTCGCTCGTCGCCGGTGCGCGCATACGCGAACAGGAACTCGAGGACATCGAACCCGGCACGCGCACTCGATAATGACCGCATGCAGTACCCCGAATCGCGGCTTTCCGACACCACCCGCGTGGAAGCCTTCAGCGACGGCGTCATGGCCATCGCGATCACCCTGCTCGTGCTCGAGATTCGCCTTCCGGAGACCGATGACGGCTCGCTGTGGCATGAGCTGACCGGGCTGTGGCCCAGCTACCTCGCCTATGCCGGATCGTTTCTCACCATCGGTGTGATCTGGCTGTGCCATCACCGCTTCTTCGGCCGGGTTCGGCGGATGGACGGGCTGCTGCACTGCGGCAATCTGCTGTTGCTCCTCGCGGTGGCGTTCCTGCCGTTTCCGACGACCGTGCTGGCCCATCATCTGGAGGACGGGGGCTGGAATGCCAAGGTGGCGACCGCCTTCTACGGCGTGGTGGGTGCGGTGCAGGCGGCGGCCTGGTTCGTGATGTGGATTGCCCTGCGCCGCAACCCGGATCTGTTCGAGCCGGGCTACGATGCCGACTACGCGCGGCGGGAGGGCCGGCAGGCGGTGATCGGCTTCGTGGGCTTCGACCTGATCGCGGCCATCGGGCTGGTACTGCCCGCGGCGGCGTTGCTGCTGTATCTGGTGGCGGTGCTGGGCTACGGGTACCTGAGTACGCGCCCTCAGGTCTTCGCCCGCGTCTGAACCGCCTTCCCGCTCACCGGGACTCATGATCGCCGGCGGGTGCACGCTCGGGTAGCGCGGCCCGCCCGGTGCGCTTATGCTGCGTCCGGCAGATCCGAATCCGCTTGCCGGTCCGGGCATTTGGCACGGATCCCGGATGCGGGTTGCGGTTGGGGGCACCGGGGTATTCGCCCTGGTGGACGTCGGTTCGGAAGTGCGGAGCGTGTCGGAATCAGTGAATCCGCCGGGCGGGGGACAGCAACCCGTCCTGCGACAGCGACCGCCCCTGTCCATACTGGCGGGATCCCTGGCGCTCAGTACGGTCGCGGTGGCGGTCGCGGTCTTCAACTCCCCCATCGATTTCCGGCTGCCGCTGGCCATCGGCGCGAGCGTGGCGGCGCTGTTGCTGACCGCCGCCCTCACGGCCGCCGCCTATTACCGGGGCCGGGTGCAGGCGGTGCGGCAGGAGGCGCTGGCCTACACCGCGCAGGCCGATGCCCAGGTGGCCGCGACTGTTTCCGCCGCTCAGGCGCGAATAGCCGAGTCCGAGGCCAGGATTCACGGCATCCGCGAACAGGCCGCGGCCGAGGCCCGCGCGGCCAAGGAGAGCGAGAGTCGCCGCGTCGCCGCGATGGCCGCGTTCGCCGGCGCGGCGGGGCGCATGCAGGCCATGAGCACCAGCATGCTGGCGGAGCTGCGCGAGATGGAGCACCGGCACGCCGACCCGAAGGTGCTGGCCGACCTGCTGGAACTGGACCACCGCACCGCGCAGGCGGGCCGGCTGGCCGACAGCATCGCGGTACTCAGCGGTGCGCGATCGGGCCGCCGGTGGGCCAAACCCATTGCCATGGAATCGATCCTGCGCGGCGCCATGGGCCGGGTGGCGGGCTATCAGCGCGTGCGCCTGCGAGCGATCACCGAGATCGCCGTCGCGGGCCATGCCGCCGAGGGCGTCATGCACGCCCTGGCCGAGCTGCTCGACAACGCCTGCAACTTCTCCCCGCCCACCACCGAGGTCCACGTCTACGCCGCCGAAGTCCCCGCCGGTGTGGTCATCACCATCGAGGACTCCGGCCTCGTCATGAGCGAATCCGCCCTCCGGCGAGCCGAATCCGCCGTCTCCGGCCCCCGCGCCGGCTCCGACCTCTCCACCCTCTCCGGCACCCGCCTCGGCCTGGCCGTGGTCGGTCACCTGGCCCGCAAACACGACCTCACCGTCAGCTACCGCCCCTCCGCCATCGGCGGCACCGCCGTGGTCGTCGTCATCCCCCGCGAACTCACCACCCGCCTGGAACGCCAATCCGGCACCTTCGGGCGCCTCACCCCGGTCACCACCCGCCCGCACCCCGGCACTCCGGCGAGGGATGTCCCCGCCGCGCCCGCAACGGCACCGCCGCCGAAACCCGCCTTCGCCTCCACCGCCCAGGACCTTCTTCCGGCCCAGCCCGAAATCGACCAGCACACAGCGACTTCCAGCGGCCTGCCGAAGCGCCATCGCGGCAGCACGCTGGCCGCCGTCCACCCGGACGGCCTGTCCGGCCCGGCACAACCCGAGGCGCCACGCGCGCCGTCCGCGCCCTCGGCCATGGCCGCCTTCCAACGCGCCTTCACCACGAACTCGTTCCCCGCCCCTGCGACCCCATCGGAGACCGATCGATGACACCGTCCGCCACACATCTGGGTTGGCTGCTGGAGCAGTTGCTGGCGCGTACGCCGCGGGCGCGGCATGCGCTACTGCTGTCCGGCGACGGGTTGAAGATCTGTCATACGGCCGGGCTGGGGAACGACAGCGCGGATCAGCTGGCAGCGATCGCCGCTGGGATCCAGAGCCTTTCGCACGGGGCCTCGGTGGAGTTCGGGGACGGGCGGGGCGGGGTGCGCCAGTCGATGACCGAGTTCTACGGGGGGATCCTGTTCATCGTCGAGGCCGGGGTGGGGGCGCACATCGCGGTGGTGGCCGCGGAGGACGCCGATGCCGGGCTGGTCGGCCACACGATGCGGGAGCTGGTCGAGCAGCTCGGCGAGCATCTGGCCGCCGCCCCGCGGGTGCCGGGGGCGAGCGTGTCGTGACCAGGCCAGACGAGGATCCGGATCGGCTGTACACGCTGACCGGCGGTCGCAGCCAACCGGATTCGGACGCGTTCGATCTGGTGACCCTGGTGGTCAGCGAATGCGATCCGGTGCGCGGCATGCAGTCCGAGCATGCCGCCATCCTCGACATGTGCCGCGCGCCGACGGCGGTGGTGGAGATCGCGGCCGAGCTGCGGCTGCCGGTCGGCATCACCGTCGTCCTGCTGTCGGACCTGCTGCACGCCGGCAAGATCACGGTGCGTCATCCGGATCATGCCGCGCGGCAATGGAATTCGCTGCCCGATACCGACATGCTGGAAAAGGTGCTCGTTGGACTCCGTAAGCTCTGACATCCGGTGCGCCGGCACCCAGGACCCGCGTCCGGCCCGCGCCGACGCCCCGCTGCACGCCGATGCCCGGCAGGGCCTGAAGATCGTGATCGTGGGCGGCTTCGGCGTCGGCAAGACCACCATGGTCCGCTCGATCAGCGAGATCCGCCCGCTGGACACCGAGGCCACCATGACCCAGGCCGGCCAGGGCGTCGACGATCTCGCGGGCGTGCCCGGAAAGACCACCACCACGGTGGCTTTCGACTTCGGCCGCATCACCATCGACACCGAGCACGTGCTGTACCTGTTCGGCGCGCCCGGCCAGGAACGCTTCTGGTTCCTGTGGGACCGCCTGTTCGCGGGCGCGCTGGGCGCCATCGTGCTGGTGGATCAGCGGCGGATCGCCGACTCCTGGTACGCCATCGACCGGCTCGAGCACCAGCGCACCCCGTTCATCGTGGCGTGCAACAACTTCGGACCCGGCCCGGCCCTGCCCGCGGTGCGCGAGGCGCTGGATCTGGACCCGCACATCCCGCTGCTCGACTGCGACGCCCGCGACCGCGACTCCTGCAAGAACGTCCTGATCGCCCTGGTCGAATACCTCTCTCACCCGGAGACCGCGCTGTGGAGGAATCCCGCATGACATCGCCCGCGCCTGGTTCCTGCCCCGTGCCCCACGAGCCCGGCGTGGTGCCGTTGAGCGGCCCCCGCTTCCACACCGACCCGCATTCGCTGTACCGGGAGATGCGCCGCGACCACGGGCCGGTGGCCGCGGTCGAGCTGCCCGGCGGGATTCCGGCCTGGCTGGTGCTGGGGTATCGGGAGATGCACCAGGTCACCAGCTCTCCCGAACTGTTCCCCCGCGATGTCAGCCTGTGGAATCAGTGGCCGAACATCCCGCCGGACTGGCCGCTGCTGCCCATGGTCGGCTCGCCCATGCCGTCGATCTATTTCACGGCGGGCGCGGAGCATCGGCGGCACCTGGCGATGGTCGAGCCCGCGCTGGAATCGGTGGATCCGTTCGAATTGCGCCGGGTCTGTGAGGGTTTGGCCGATCGGCTGATCGACTCCTTCTGCGGTCGCGGCCAGGCCGACCTGGTGGGCGAGTTCGCCGAACCACTGCCCGTGCTCGTCCTGGCCTGGCTGCTGGGCATTCCCGACGCCGAGGGCCCCGGGCTGGCGCGGGCCATGAAGGTGATGGCCGACGGCGGCGCGGACGCCCAGGCGGCGCACCTGCAGTTCATGCAGTACATCCAGCATCTGCTGGCGGTGAAGAAGACCGCGCCCGGCGATGATCTGGTCTCGCGCATGCTGGCCTTCCCGGCGCCGTTCACCGACGAGGAGTACGTCAACGACCTGATGGCCGTGACGGCCGCGGGACACCTGCCGACGGCGGACTGGCTGGTCAATTCGGTGCGCCTGATGCTCACCGACGACCGCTTCGCGGCCGCGCTGGGCGGCGGGCGGCGCAGTGTGGACCAGGCGATGAACGAGGTGCTCTGGGAGGACTCCCCCACCTCGATCCTGGCCGGGCGCTGGGCCGCGCGCGATACGCGCCTGGCGGACCGGACGATTCGCGCGGGCGATCTGCTGTTGCTCGGGCTGGCCGCCGCGAACACCGATCCGCACGTGCGGCAGGCGGTCGGCGAGGCCGCCACCCATACCGGCAACAACGCGCACTTCGCGTTCAGCCACGGCGAGTACCGCTGCCCGTTCCCGGCGCAGCAGATCGCGGAGGTGGTGGCGCGCACCGGCATCGAGGTGCTGCTGGACCGGCTGCCGGACATCGATCTGGCGGTGCCCGCGCAGAACCTGGTGCGGCGGCCGTCGCCGTTCCTGCGCGGAATGACTTCCCTTCCTGTTGTTTTCACTCCCGTTCGTGCTCTCGGAGGTTTCCAGTGAGTTCCCCCTGCCCGCATGCGATTTCGATAGATCCGATGGTGGGTGATCTCGCCGGCGAGACCACCCGCCTGCGCGCCGCCGGGGCGATCACCCGGATCGATCTGCTCGGCGCCCCCGCCTGGACGATCACCGACCACACCATTGCCCGCCGGCTGCTCACCGACACCAGGCTGGTCAAGGACATCAATGCCTGGAAGCTGTGGCGGGACGGCGTCATCACCCGGCAGTGGCCACTGATCGGCATGATCGACGCCGGCCGCTCCATGTTCACCGTGGACGGCCCGGAGCACCGTCGCCTGCGTATCAAGACCACTCAGGCGCTGACCCCGCGCCGCCTGGAAGCCTTGCGCCCCACCATCGAACGGCTCACCAAGGAGCTGCTCGACGATCTGGACGAGGCGGGCCACGACGGCGCGGCGGTGGATCTCAAGCAGGTCGTCGCCTACCCACTGCCCATGCGGGTGATCTCCGAGCTCATGGGGGTGCCGCGCGCGGACCACCCGATGCTGCTCGACTGGTACAAGAAGTTCTTCTCCATGGTCACCCCGCAGGACGAGCGCCTGCGGATCATCGAGGACATGGACGTCTACTTCACCGAGATGGTCCGCCGCAAGACCGCCGCGCCCGGCGATGATCTCACCAGCGCGCTCATCCTGGCCGACGAGGGCGGCGAGCCGCTCACCGAGGAGGAGGTGGTCGGCAACCTGAAGGCACTGGTCGCCGCCGGGCACGAGACCACCGTGAGCCTGATCCTGAATGCGGTGCGCGCCTTGCTGACCCGGCCCGAACAGCTGGCCCGGGTGCGCTCGGCGGAGGTGGAGTGGAAGCAGGTCATCGAGGAGACGCTGCGCTGGGACGGCCCGGTCACCCATCTGCTCATGCGCTTCGCCACCGAGGACATCACCGTCGGCGACACCGTGATCGAGCAGGGTGAGGGCGTGGTCATGTCCTACCGTGCCATCGGCCGCGACACCGCGGTCTTCGGCGAGGACGCCGACGATTTCGACATCACCCGGCCGAGCGCGCACCGCAATATCTCCTTCGGATACGGCCCGCACATCTGCCCGGGCGCGGCGCTGGCCCGCCTCGAAGCGGGCATCGCGCTGCCCGCCCTGTTCGACCGCTTCCCGGAGCTGCGGCTGGCCACCCCGGTCGAGGAGATCGTCAATCTTCCGGTCATGACCCAGAACGACATCGCCGCCATGCCGATCCACGTGGGCTGAGCCGGGATTCGGCGCGCGAACGGCTGTCCGGGCCGCACGATCACGACTCGGTGATCGCGGCCCGGGCGGGTCACGGGCGCATGCCGGACTCGGTCCACCTCCTGAAGACGTCCACCTTCTCCGTCGACCAGGCGCTGTCGCAGGGCATGGTGCCGGCGGCCAGGCGGTCGAGGATCTCGGCGGCGTGCTTGGTGACGTCGTCGAGGGACCACAGGTCGAAGACGAAGCTCATGGAGCGCTGATCCTTGTCCCGGAACAGGGGTTTGATGTGGGCGGCGAAGCCGACGGCCGCCTCGGGTCCGGGTAGGGCAGGGTCGGATGATTCGGCGGACAACTTCGGCGCCCCATAGGACGGCGGTCCGGCCGGGCCCCAATCCCAGTCGGGCGCACGGCCTTCGGCGGTGACCGCCCATGCCACGAAAGCGGCGAAGGCGGAGCGGAATTCGGGATCGTCCGGGAGTCCGGACTCGCGTGCGGCGCGCAGCATCAGCTGTCCCCAGCGCTCCTGCTGTTCCTCGGCGAGGTCGGGCCTGGACCGCTGTTCGTCCGGCTCCCGGGGCGCACCGAACGCGATCGCCAGCCAATCCGCCTCCAGGCGTGCGTAATCAGCGTCAGGATCGTTGAAAGCCGCTGCCAGGACGGTATCGTCCGGGATCAGCTGTTCGTAGAGCAGCGCGGTCATCCGCCGCAGTGCCGGATAGCCGCCCGCCCACTCGAACAGCGTCGGCTCCCGGCCCGGCACGGGCACCGGATCCTGGAAGCCGACATGCCAGTGCATGCCGCTGCAGAAGGGCTTGTTGCGCGACCGGCCACACCGGCACAGCGCGTAGTGCTCGGCGGAAGCTCCTGTGGCACGGTCGATGTCGCCGCCTTCGGGGCCGGTCAGTGGGATCCCGCCGCGAATCCGGTAGGGCCCGTCCTTGGTCACCTCGATGACCGGCTCGCGGGTGCCGTGCCAATCGGAGACCTCGCGCGCCTCGACACCGTCGAAGGCCATGCCGAGCGCGCCCGACGGACAGGCGCGCACGGCACGCACGATCTCATCCATGCGGCCGCCATTCGGCGCGACGAAAGGCTCAGCGCCGGTATGGAATACCGTGGCGAGGCGGTCGGTGCAGAGTCCGGAGTGCTGACAGATGCCGCGGTTGTCGAAAACGGTGACCTGACCCCCGGCATAAGTGTCACGCCGGTCCGCCGCCCGCGCCGGGTCTTTCGCGTCATTGAAGCCGATACGCGTGTGGCTGCCGTCGCACAGCGGTTTGAGCGCGGACGCACCGCACCGGCACAACGCGACCGTCGGGCCGAGCTCGATAGGCAGACCGAGGTGATCCACCAGAGTCGCGTTCGTGGCCAGGTAGGGGCCATTCTTCGCCGTACGGATCGAGCGAGGCAACCCGGACTGCAGTTGCGCGAATTCCGCACGCAACCTGGGTCGTTCGCCGACCGCGGCGACGGCGCAGGCGAGATCCTGGAGCGCAGCCGTGGCCTCGAGGAGCTCCGGCAGGTCGGCCCCGGCCCGCAACCGGGTCGCAGAGAGAGCCAGCGCGCGCAGCCGCTCCGGCACTCCTGAATCAGGCTCGGGCTCAGCCCTTTTACCCGCAGCCGTGCCGACACAAGTCACGCTTGCGCCGACATGAGTCACGCTTCCGGGTGCCGTTTCCACCGCGTCGCGCGACATTGGCTCCGCCGCATCGCCCGATACTGGCTCTGCCGCGCCGTCGAGAGCGGTCGTGCTCGGGTCGAGGCCGTGGCGAATCAGCGCCTCCGACAGGGGACGCAGCACGCTGTCGGCCAATCGCGGCAGTACCAACGCCGGAGCGGGCTTCCGGGTCACGGCGTACACCGCGTGGAACAACTCGGCGAGTTCCCCACTGCCCCCGGTTCCGGCCACCCGACCGGCGAATTCGTCGGCGCGCTGCCGTGCCGCGGCCTGCACGGCGGGATCGATGCCCAGGATCTCGGGCTGCGCGTGGGCGTTCCAACTCGGGAAGTGCGCGGCGAGCGTGTCCCGGATATCCCCGAACGCCTTGGCCACCGGGACCAGCCCGTCCCCCACCGCCCCGGGCATATCGGCGCGAATGGCCTCGGCCAGGGCGGCGGCCTCGCCCAGGCGTTCGGTCAGCAGCGTCCACGCCGCCTCCCGGTGGGGCATCAAATAGTCGGTCTCGTAGAACAATTCGAAGCTGGGGCCGACGGTGCGGCCGGGGTGGTCCGGGCCGGCGGGCAGGGTGGTGATGAGCTCGCCGAGCGGGCGGATGACGCCGAACATGAGCGAGACCGTGGCGTCGGCGAGGGTTTGCAGCTGAGCATCGGTCTCCTCGGTGTGGGCGAAGAACCGCTCGAAGATCTGCAGCAGGATCTCGTAGCCGACATTGAACAGGTCGGTGACGCGCGCGGTGCCCGGGTCGCTGATCAGCGGGACGGCGATATCGCGCTCGGGCGCACGGACATTGGCGGCCAGCACCGGCCGCACCGGGTCGAAGTCGGGGTTCTCGCGCAGGCACTGCTCGTACTCGTCGAGGATCTTGACGAACTGGCCGAAGTGGGCGTCGCGCCAGTCGCCGCGCGCGCCCTCGCCCTGTTCGAGAATGGTGTCGATGGCCCGCTTGGCCGAGGCCACATCGGTCACCGCCACCAATTCCGGCCAGCGGAAATGCTTTTCGGTGGCCTGGGCGCGGCGCGGTCCGACGAACAGCCAGCGCTCGCCGTACTTCTCGGCCAGATGCTCGATGCCGAGTTCGATGGAGCGGTACAGGTGGCCGACGGTCGCGAAATCCTGCAATCGCGGCACGATCTCGCCCTGCTCCATGTGCGCCGCGGCGCGCCCGGCCACGGCGATGCCCTCGGCGTCGTCGAGGGCCATGCCCTCCGGGCGTTCCAGGAACATGAAGTGCCGCAGCGCCTGCTCCCCGAACGGCAGCAGCGCCAGCTGCACCCCGGCCGGATAGTGAGCGGCGGGCAGCGGCAGGTTGGGCCGGGTCATGTGGGGCGCCGCGCCGATGGCGGAGAGCAGGTTGTGCACCAGCGACAGGTGCAGCATCTCCTGGGTGGCCACGTGCGACACCAGTTTCCGCCAGCGCGTGACCTTCTCGACCTCGGCGGCGCTCAGTCCCTCCGCGGCGGAGGTCTCGAGCGAGAAGGCCGCGAACAGGTATTGGCACATGATGCCGTGTTCGAGTTCGGCGGCCTGGCAGAGCATGTAGATGAGCGCTTCGCGGTGTTCGATGACGAACGGCGCCTCCGGGGCCGCCAGTCCGCCGCGGGCGGCGATGGTCCGGGCCAGGGCGCCCCGGCCGGTGAGAGAGGGGGTTTCGGGCGCATTCGCACTCATGCGCATGCCTTTCGGAATCGGCGTACTCGCCGCGCGGCCACGCTGCCGTTGTGCGGGAGCCACTGCCGTCATGACGTCGTCGGCCTCCATCATGGCCCGGAAAACCCGGCGTCGAGGAGGGTTTCGCTGCCCGAGAACGCCGGTCCGGCCGCCGCCCACGGGACGAAACGCGCACGCCGGTGTCTTGCGACACGCTCATTTCGGGCGTCGGCCCTGCTACCTTCGAATGCGCCACCTCGAGGCAAGGAGCATGCCATGGGCATCATCACGATGATCATCATCGGCCTCATCGCGGGCGCGATCGCCCGCCTTCTGGTTCCGGGCAAGGAGGATTTCGGCATTATCTGGACCGTCGTTCTCGGCATCATCGGCGGTTACGTCGGCGGCACCCTGGGCAGTCTGGTCTTCGCCCCACACAAGTTCAGCGTCCATCCGCCGGTCCAGCACACCTTCCTCGGCGCCATCATCGGCGCCATCGTGGTGCTGGTCGTCTACAAGTGGATCAGAGCCCGCGTCTGACCTGCCGCACAACCGAATACGACCGAGGGGCGGGGGGGGGGGGTGGGGGGCGCCCCCCCCCCGGGGGCGGCGGCCTGGGGGGGGTTTGGGGTGGGGGCGCAGAGGACCCCCCCCACGCCGGCCCCCCCCCCC
>NZ_JBHZAL010000007.1:242362-289516 GCF_042754245.1 Nocardia sp. NPDC059228
CGCGTCGCACCTGCCCCCCACCCTCTTACGACCGCGGGGGGGGGCCGCTGATGCGCGCCCCCGCCCCTCGTGTGCCGACAGTCTTGCGCGTGATGAGGGGTCCGCACAATCCTGCCGCCACGACGCCGTCCCCACGGCGCCCTCGGCCGCAGGTGGTCTACGGCCCGAGCTCTTTCTACGTATCTACTTAGTAGATACGTAGAAGATAGCAGCCCCCGCCCCGCCGATCAATCGGGTTCGGCGAGCAGGGCGAGAAGAAGTTCGGCTCGGGTTCGGACATTGTCGAGGTTGCGGTCCAATCAATTCCTGCCCGGCGTGTTGTCCAATTCGGCACGGGTGATCGCGGGCGCCGTGGCGCAGACTGATGACCGGTGCCACCGACCCTCGACCGGGAGAATTCCGCATGCCCTCGATCGACTACCGCCTGCCCCAGCGTCGCGATCTCGCCACCGAGCTGCCGGGCCCGCGTTCCCGGGCGCTCACCGCACGCCGGACGGCGGCCGTGGCGGCCGGGGTCGGATCATCGGTGCCCGTCTACGCGGCCGACGCCGACGGCGGGGTCATTCTCGATGTGGACGGGAATTCGCTGATCGATCTGGGCTCGGGCATCGCGGTCACCACGGTCGGCGCGTCCCATCCGGAGGTGGCGGCCGCGGTCGCCGAGCAGGTCGCGCGATTCACCCACACCTGCTTCATGATCACCCCCTACGAAAACTACATCCGCGTGGCCGAGGAACTGGCCGCGCTCACGCCCGGCGGCTTCGACAAGCGGACGGTGCTGTTCAACTCGGGCGCGGAGGCGGTGGAGAACGCGGTGAAGGCGGCGCGGCTGGCGACCGGCCGGCCGGCGGTGGTCGCGTTCGATCACGCGTATCACGGCCGCACCAACCTGACCATGGCGCTGACCGCGAAATCCATGCCGTACAAGGCGCACTTCGGCCCGTTCGCACCGGACATCCACCGCATGCCCATGTCCTACCCGTACCGCGACCAGCCGGGGCTGACCGGGGAACAGGCTGCGCGCCGGGTCATTTCGCGAATCGAGGTGCAGATCGGGGCCGATTCGCTGGCCGCGATCGTCATCGAGCCGATCCAGGGCGAGGGTGGATTCATCGTGCCCGCCCCGGGATTCCTCGCCACGCTGGCGAACTGGGCCGGCGAGCACGGGGTGGTGTTCATCGCCGACGAGGTGCAGACCGGATTCGCCCGCACCGGAGCGTGGTTCGCGAGCGAGCACGAGGGCATCGCGCCGGACATCGTCGCCATGGCCAAGGGCATTGCGGGCGGCATGCCGCTGTCGGCCGTCACCGGCCGGGCCGAACTGCTGGACGCGGTGCATCCGGGCGGGCTGGGCGGCACCTACGGCGGCAATCCGGTGGCGTGTGCGGCGGCGCTGGCCAGCATCGAGGTGATGCGGTCGCTGGACCTGCCGGCCCGGGCGCGGGCCATCGAGGCGGCCGCCGTGCCGCGGCTGCGGGAGCTGGCCGCCGCGACCGGCGTGATCGGTGACGTACGCGGCCGGGGTGCGATGCTCGCCATCGAACTGGTCCGGCCGGGCACCGACACCCCCGATCCGGATCTCACCAAAGCCATTGCCGCCGAGGCGCTCTCACGCGGCGTGGTGCTGCTCACCTGCGGCACCTACGGAAACGTCATCCGGCTGCTGCCCCCGCTGGTGATCGGCGACGACCTGCTCGCCGACGGCCTCGGGGTGTTGTCCGAGACGGTGCGGGATCTGACCCGCTGAGTTCGAAATCCGCCGAGTTCAGCCGACGGCAACCGTCATCTTGCCGCCGGCGGTCCCGGACTCCATCACCTCGTGCGCCCGCACGATCTCGTCGAAGGTGAAGGTGCGCACCGGTTTCGCGTGGTACACACCGGCTTCGGCCTTGGCGACGAGGTCCGCGAGCGGGACCGCCGAGAGCGGGAATCCGGGTGTCCCGAAGACGAAACTGCCGAAGAAGGACAGCTGGACTCCGCTGGGCAGGTCGGCGATCGGGTTGAACTCGGGCACCGGGGCCAGGCCGCCGAGGAATCCGGCCTGGCAGACGCGCCCGCGCGGCCGCACGGTGGCGACCGAATCACGCAGGACGGAGTTGCCGACCAGGTCCAGCAGGGCGTCGACGACGAATCCGGCCGCGCGCACGCGCTCCGACAGGTTGCCTTCCTCGGTGAGAACCATTGCCGCACCGATCTTTTCGAGCAACGCCGCATTCGCCTGCGATCGGGTGGTGGCGATGACCGTGGCCCCGAGATCGGCGGCGATATTCACCGCCGCCTGTCCCAGTGCCGAGGTCGCGCCGCGCACCAGCACCGTCTCGCCGTCCGTGACGGCGAGATTGTCGTGCAGGGTGGTCCACGCGGTGGCGTAGACCTCCGGTACTGCGGCGAGATCGGTCCAGGCCAGAGCGGTGCCGACCGCGACGACATTGTCCGCGGGCACGGTGACCAACTCGGCGTAGGAGCCATTGCGGGTGCGGCCCATGCCACCCATGATCGCGACGACCGGGGTCCCCGGGGCCAGCTTGCCCGAAGGGTCGGCGGCGACGACGCCCGCGGCTTCGATACCGGTCACCTGGGCGACATCGCCCCACTGCCCCGACCGCATGTAGGTTTCCGCGTGGTTGAGTCCGAAAGCCTTGACCTCGACCAGGATTTCACCTGCGGCCGGTACCGGATCGGGCAGTTCGGTCACGGTGAGCACCTCGGGCGCACCGTAGTGGGAGATGGTGATCGCCTTCATGACATACCTTCATTCTTGAGTGAGTGTTCAAATATTGGCGGGAAAGAGGGGCCGTCCACAAGGACGGCCCTGCAACGGTTTTCGCCGCGCCTAACCGGGTGACAGCCCGGCGAAGGCATTGTCGACAATCGCGAGCAATACCTGCTCGTCGGGATTCGCCTTGCCGACCACCATCAGCCCCTGCGAGGTGGCCACCAAGCCCTTGGCCACGGTGACGGGATCGACGTTCGATCGGACCTCCTTGCGACGCACGGCATTCCGCAATGCGTCCCGCATCCGGTCCTCCAGCCGCGCCAGATGCCCGCGCACCACGGCAGCGGCCGCGTCATCGGTGGCGGCGTTCTCGACGGCGGTGTTCACCAGCAGGCAGCCCATCCGCCCCTCCGGCGAGAGCAGGTCGGCCACCAGGCCGTCGAAGTAGCCGCGCACTTGCGCCAGCGACGCGTTCGGATCATCGAGTTCGCCCAATTTCTGGGGCACGATCAGGTCCGAGTAGCGCCGCAGCGAGGCCAGGAACAGCGCGTGCTTGCCGCCCGGGAAGGCGCTGTACAGGCTGCCAGGTTTCACGCCGGTCGCCTTGACCAGGTCCTCCACCGAGGTGGCCCGATACCCGCGCTCCCAGAAGCGGCGCATGGCGGCATCCACCACGTCATCGGGGTCGAATTCGCGAGTGCGGGCCATACGTGCATGGTACTTGAATGGTTGTTCAAGAATCAAGAGTGAAGCTGTGACCGAACCCGTGACCCGCGGACGCGGATACCCCACATCGCCTGCGCGAACTCCTACTCACCAGTAGCATTCGACCGTAAGCCCCACGGGGCGAACGACTTTCGATCGCACGGGATGGTCCCCATGACAGCACCGGCCACAGGAAGCACCGAACTCCACCCGCCGCGGTGGCAGCCCGCACCGATGCGCTGGCACAACACGCCGGTCACCTGGGGGCAGTCCTGGCGGCTGGCGCTGGGACTGCCCGGGCGGATCCGGGAGCGCACCATCATGCAGTACCTGGCGGCCGAGCTGCCGGGTCAGGACGATGTGCTGATCGCCCGCCTGCCGATGGCGAAGTACGTCGTCGTGCGCAGTCCGGAGCTGGTCCGGCACGTACTGATCGCCAACCACGAGAACTATGTGCGCGGCGCCGAATTCGACATGCTCGCCGTGGTTTTCGGCCAGGGCCTGGTGACCCAGCGCGACGATCGCCTCTACTACCGCAACAAGCGCCTGGTGCAGCCGATCTTCGCGCGCAGCGCCATCGACCAGTTCGATGTGCCCATGGTCGAGGCGGCCCAGGAGACGGCCCGGCGGCTGCGGACGGCCGGGGCGCTGGTCGACGTCGGCGCGGAGATGACCCGCCTCATGCTGGATATCGTGGCGCGCACCATGTTCGGCACCGACCTGGACGGGCCCATCTCCAAGATCAAGCTCGAGCGGCTGCTCAAATTCTTCGGCGTGGGCGTGGTCACCAATGTGAGCCGGACGCTGCGGCCGCTGTCCATGTGGCTGGTGCGCCGCACCGAGAAGCCCGAGAAGCAGGCGGGCTCACGGATTCCGATCCGGGCCATCCGCGCCGCCTCCTGGATGGTGGCCCCGCACATCATGTTCGAGCTACGCGGCATCGAGAATGCCGTGGCCGGAATCATTTCCGATCATCGCGAGGGCCGCATCACCCGCAAGGACAACCTGCTCGGCCTGCTGATGGCGGCCACCGATCCGGAGACCGGGCACAGCTACACCGATCTCGAAATCCGGGACGAGCTCATGACATTCATCGGGGCGGGCATGGAGACCTCGGCCACCGCGCTGACCTGGGTGTGGAAGCTGCTCGCCGAGCATCCCGAGGCCCGGCAGCGCCTCCACGAGGAGCTCGACACCGTGCTCGGCGGGCGCGCCCCCACCGCCGCCGACGTGGACAAGCTGGTGTGGACCAAGGCCGTCTTCCTGGAGACGATGCGGCTGTACCCGCCGATCATGGCCTTCAGCAAGGTGGCGCTGGGCGAGGACGTGCTGGCGGGCTATCGCATCAAGCCCGGCACCACCATCATGATCAGCATGCACGGGGTGCACGGCAATCCGCGGGTCTGGGATCGGGCGGGCGAGTTCGATCCGACGCGCTACCTGCCGGAGAACATGACCCGGCCGCATCGGGAGGCGTCGCTGGCGTTCGGGGCGGGCAAGCGGATCTGCATCGCGCAGAACTTCGCGACCATGGAGGTGGTGTTGTCGATCGCCACCATCGCCCAGCAGCTGGATCTGCGGATCGCCACCGGCGAGCCCATCCGCCCGCAGCTTTCGTTCATCGGCGCGCCGGACAAGCCGCTGCTCATGCGGGCGGTGACACGGGACTGATCAGCGGGTGCGGGCAGTGCCTCCGGCGGCTGTACCCACCCAGTCTTCCACGTCCCACACAGGCAGGTATGAAGCGAGCCAACGCCTTCGACGGCATCGGCACCCGTACGCGGCGCCGACCGTCACCGACCCGATCGAACGCGGTCGGATCGAGCCGTCACGCGGCAGTGGTCTTCTCGGCCGCGGCGGTGCGGCTGGCGGATCGGGCCAGTGCGGCCCAGTGCCGGGCCTGCTGGGAGGCCAGTTCGGCGACCAGGGCGGCGCAGTACGGCGGGAGATCATCGGCCAGGTCCGCCCAGGCCACGGGATCCGCGGGCAGCTCGTCGAACAGGCGTAGGAGTTGCCTGCCGGATTCGGTGCGGGTCAGCGCCGGGTCCGAGCGCAGATTCCACAGTGCGCGAGCGGGATACGACAGGTCTTTCGCGGCAGCCCCGGGACCGGCATGGGGACGCTCGTCGCGGATTCGCTCGGTGTGACACTGGCGCGGCTGTGGCACGGGAGCCGCGAGTGCGCGCCGGGCGAGGTGGCGGCCGGGGCACGCCGCCGACCGCTTCCGGATGGCGGCGATGGTCCGCTCGGGCAGGCCGATCACCTCGGCCAGCTTGCGGTCGGACCAGTCGGGATAGAACGAGAGCGCCTGTTCGGCCGCGGCTTTGCGGTCGGCCGCGGACAGGGGCAGGCCGTGCCTGCTGTTCAGCCGGACCGCGAGCAGCAGGGCCTGCCCGTCGTCACCGTCGAAGTAGACCGCGTCGATCCACTGGGACCCGCTGCACATTGCCGCGCGCACGCGATGGGCGCCGTCGATGACCGTCATGTGCGATCGGTGCACGACGATCGGCGGCAGGGTCGCGGCGACCTCCGACAGCGCCGTGACATGCCGGGAGTTCTCGCCGGATTGCCGGATCGTGGTGTCGATGTGCAAGCGGTCCAGCGGAATTCGCACGATATCCGTGGGATTGGGCTCCAGCAGCGGGAAATTCACATCCAGGCGCGGCCGCGCGTAGTTCTCCCCCACTCGGATCGCCCGGGTGACGATCCACTGCCAGATGCGGCCGCGCGGGTGCACCCACCACGCGTATGTCGGTCCGAGCACTGCGCCGCCTCCCAACGCCGAGCAGCCCCGATTCCCGGAGCGCTCCACGAGCGTTCCCGGGCAGGGCGTTCCTACGACGCGACAAGCGGCATCACACGGATCACCGGCAAGATTCCCGCTCACGCGGGTGCGTGTACGCGGCAGTGTATCGACGCGCACACAGTGTGATCAATTGAGCAAATCGTGTGCCTGCCTGCGTATTTACTGACGAAACACGCTGACCTGGAGCAGCAGCCCGGGACTTGTTCGTACGGTGTTACATACACAACAAACATTGCCGCCGGTCTGTTTGCTGGCGGTCGGGTGACCTAGTCCACCTCCGGCATATCCGGATCCCGGACAGTGACCAGCGCGGCCGTCGTGTGCTGGTCCAGCGCCATGAGCACGGCCCGGGCCCGCACCGATTTCCAGCCCCCGTCGAGCGTCCGGAGCCGCAACCGCCCGGCGGTGCGGGAGTGAGCGAGGTTGCGGCTCATGGTCTTCGCCGTCTCGATATCGTCCGGGTGGATCGCCGGCTCCGGTTCACCCGCCAGCGACTGCCACGCGATGCCCGGCATGGGCGGACCCATCCAGCGCAGCAGCCGCAGGGTGCGCAGGTCGACAATGGCCCGGAAATCGCCCTCCGCGGCGGCCGCGTCGAGCACCCGGTGCTCGAGGATCACCGGCGGCGGCGCGGCGCTGACGTCGGTGGCATCGCCGATGTCATGGGTGACCCCGCGCATGAACACCTCGGAATTCCCGGCGGCATCGGTCTCTTCGATGATGCGACACGAGAAGTGCGCCGCCCGCAGAGCGCCGTCGTCGCGGCGGACCGTCCACACCGCCTGATGCTCGGTGCCCGGCGCCGACCGGACCACCTTGGCCAGGGCGTCGGACTCGTCGCTATTGGTGATGACGCGGGCGAACACGCCCGCGATGGCGTGCTCGCGCGCCCGATTCTCGGGCGCGACACCGTAGAGATCCAGCAGATCGTCCGAGCGCGTGGACTTCGAGGTGGACAAGTTGAAGTACCACGCCCCCACCGGATCTCGCGGCGGCACCGTCTCCTCCGCCGGACCCGACCACACCAGCACGGCGTGCATACGCTCCGGGGTGATCAGCAGCGGCGCGGTGAGAGTCCGACGGCGGCCGCCGTCGCTCATGACCTCCACCGGCGCCAGCGCCTCCGCGGTCGCCGCCACGGCCCCGCGGATGGTCGCCAGCGTTTCGCGCTGCCGGAAGATCTGCGTCAACGGCACGAACTTCCTTGGCGCACTGCCCAGTCCGATGACGGTCGGCTCCCCGCCGCCGAACGTCTCTATCAACAGCCATCGTGTACCGGCCATCGCGTCTTCCCCTCTTATCCCCTGATCACGAGCCGAATCAGCTTCTCGTACCGTCCGCCCGCCACCCTGGCGGCGACTTCGGCAAGGATCGCGTCGGGTCCTATCAGTACACGACTCTTCCCCCGCGCGACACCACGCAGAATCACCTGCGCCGCAACGCCGGGATCGGTGCGGGCCACATACCGGTCGAACCGCTGCGCCGCCCGCTCGGCGTCCACCCCCGCCGCCGCCAACGCCGACCAAGCGATCCCGGTCTTCACTCCACCCGGAAACACGCAGCTGACAGCAACATTCGGCTGCCCGCGCAATTCCGACCGGAGCGACTCGGTGAAGCCGCGAATCGCGAACTTGGCCGCCGTGTAGGGCGCGGCCCCGCCGAGCCCGATCAACCCGTACGCCGAGGAGAGATTCGCGATCCGCCCCTCGGGCGACTTCACCACGTACGGCAGAAAGGCTTTCGTACTCGCCACGGTCGCACCGAAATTCGCCCGCATCACCGCCTCGAAGTCGCCCGGCTCGGACTCCGACACCCCACCATAGAAAAGCTTCCCCGCATTGTTGATCAACACATCCACACCCCCGAGCCGCCCCACCACCTCGGCCGCAACCTCCCCCATCCGCTCCGGATCAGCGACATCGGCCACCAGGCCCACCACCTCCCCATCCCCACCCCTGACCATCCCCGCCGTCTCCCCCAGCGCCCCTTCATTCGTGTCCAACAGCACCACCGACGCCCCTTCCCGCCCCAGCCGCACCGCCAGCTCCCGCCCGATCCCGGCCCCCGCCCCGGTAACCACAGCAACCCGACCCGCATAGAAACTACGATCCATACCCGTGAGTCTGCACAGACCACTGGCATCCCGCGAGACATGTTCCGCGCCAACCCATCCGATCACGCAATGCACCTGCGCCGAGGGGTCCGACCGTGATCTCGATAACCCGGGGCGCCCATCCCACAGTGTCAGGCGCTGCATGAAGTAGCTTCAGCCTGAATATGATTCATCGACCAGGGGAGGAATGATGACGCGACGCGCGATCGTCACCGGCGGCGGCACCGGAGTCGGGAAGGCAGTGGCGCGACGCCTGGCCGCCGACGGCGTGTCGGTGACCATCATCGGACGCCGTCCAACCGTGCTGGAAGCCACTGCCAAAGAGATCAACACCGGCATCGGGGCCGACCGCGTCACCACCGCGACCGCCGACCTCACCGCGCCCGATCAAGTCCAGTCCCTTGCCGAACAGATCACGGCAGATGGGCTTGTCGACATCCTGGTCAACAACGCGGGCGGTAACCCCGCGCACACACCCGGCGACCTGGACGGCCTCGCGGCCGCCTACACCAACACCTTCCAGCTGAACGTGCTCACCGCAGTACTGCTGACCGAAACGCTGATCCCGCACATGACCCGCCCCGGCGGCCGAATCGTGTCGGTGAGCTCGATCGCCGCACTACGCGGAGCAGGCCCCTACGGGGCCGCGAAAGCCGCCCTCCACGGTTGGGCCCTGGGCCTCGCACAACAGCTCGCCCCACAAGGCATCACCGTCAACACCGTCGCCCCCGGCTTCGTCCCCGCCACCGAATTCTGGACCGACCGGCTCACACCGGAACTCGAAGCCGACCGAATCTCCCAAATCCCCCTCGGCCGCGCCGGCACACCCGACGAAATCGCCGCAGGCATCGCCCACCTCACCTCCCCCGAGGCCGGCTGGACTACCGGCCAGATCCTCCAGATCAACGGCGGAACCCTCCTCGGCCGCGGCTGAAAAACCGCTGCCGCACCCCAGATCGTTCCCTTTGCCGGTTCGAGGGAACGATTCACCAACGCGCGCAAGAACTCCGTCCAGTTCGCGCCTGTCTCAGCAAGCCCTTGGCAAGATGGCGGAGACCGGAAACCGGCACCTTTCATTCGAGATGGCCCCGCCTCCGAGTGGTGCTGGACTGCCGGCTTCTTCACGAAGTTGGTCGTATGGCTCAGAGGTACGCTGAATTTGCGAATACACCGTTTGCCAGTTGGGTGGTCACGGGACGGCGCAATGGATGACAAGTCAGTGCCTGGCGTGGACGCCACCTGGGCGCCGGAGCAGACGTTCGGACGCTATCGGCTGCTGTCGCTGCTGGGTCAGGGCGGCATGGGCCAGGTGTGGCGGGCGCATGATTCGCTGACCAACCGGGTGGTGGCGCTCAAAGTGCTGCCCGAGCGCTTCGCCGATGACGAGCGGCTGCGCGAGCGCTTCCGCCGGGAGTGCCGGGCGGTGGCACAGTTGACCGAGCCGCATGTGATCCCCATCCACGACTTCGGCGACATCGACGGTCGGCTCTATCTGAATATGCGGCTGATCGACGGCACCAATCTGCGCAAGATGATCACGCGAGAAGGGGCCTTGTCGCCGCAGCGGGCAGTAGCGATCATCACGCAGGTGGCCGGCGCGCTGCAGGCAGCCCACGACGCCGGGCTGGTCCATCGCGATGTCAAACCCACCAACATCCTGCTGGCGGCCGATGAGTTCGCCTACCTGATCGATTTCGGGATCGCCCACGCCGCCGACGACCGTACGCTGACCGCGATCGGCGAGACCGTCGGCACCGTCGCGTACATGGCACCGGAGGAGATCGGCGCGGAGGTCAAAGCCGATGCCCGAGTGGACGTGTACGCGTTGACGTGCGTGCTGCATGAGTGCCTGACCGGCCGGCCACCGTTTTCGAGCTCATTGGGCATGGAGGGTGTGATCGCCCATCATCTGCACACCCCACCCCCGCGTCCCAGCACCACTACACCCGATGTACCGACCGCGTTCGATGCGGTCATCGCCAAGGGAATGGCCAAGAACCCAGACGATCGTTACCAGACCATGCGCGAGCTGGCCGCAGCGGCCCGCGCCGCGGTCGGCGATTCCGCGGTCAGCACCACCGAGGCCGTGGCTGCGCGCCATGGGCGGCGAATCAGATTGTCGCCCAAGACCGCCGGACTGCTCGCGGCCGCGGTCGCGGTTGCGGTGGCGGCCGCCCTAGCTGTCATCATCAGTGTCCAACGGGGATCAGGCGGCGGTGGCAACTCGCCCGCTCCTATCGCCCCGGCCTACTCGTCACAGACTCCACTGCCGTTCACCGGCGTCAGCCTGCCCACCGATGTGGCGGTCGACGCGGCGGGCAACGTATACGTGACCGACATGGGTAACGATCGGGTGGTGAAATTGGCGGCGGACGCGTCGACGCCGAGCCCGTTGCCGTTCACCGGCCTGAAGAATCCCCAGGGTGTGGCGGTCGACCCGGCGGGCAACATATACGTCACCGACACGAGTAACAACCGGGTCTTGAGATTGGCGGCGGGCGCTTCGGCGCCGACCACGTTGCCGTTCACCGGGCTCAAAGATCCCCGGGGTGTGGCGGTCGATACAGCGGGAGACGTGTACGTCGCCGACCGGGCCAATGATCGGGTGGTGAGGTTGGCGGCGGGTGCCGCGGCACCGACGACGCTGCCGTTCACAGGGCTCCAAGATCCCCATGGTGTGGCGGTCGATACGGCGGGCAACGTATACGTCACCGAGCTGGGTACCGAGCGGGTGGTGCGGTTGGCCGCGGGCGCGTCGGCACCGACCACGTTGCCGTTCACCGGGCTCAAAGATCCCCGGGGTGTGGCGGTCGACAGGGCGGGAGACGTGTACGTCGTCGACTGGGGTAACGAATCGGTGGCGAGGTTGGCGGCGGGTGCGTCGACGCCGACCACATTGCCGTTCACCGGGCTCAAAGATCCCCAGGGTATGGCGGTCGACACGGCGGACAACGTATACGTCACCGATCGGGGCCCCGACACGGTGGTGAAACTCCCGGTCGGCTGAACATTCCGCACAACAATCCCACGCCCGGCATGGTTTCGGGTCCCTTGCAGCCAGCGCCCACGGCGGCCGGACGAGACCCCGGCCCCGTTGATCTTCAAAGGTGTTGCGCGGCCGATTCGAACCGCTCGCTACGAGGAGGTTCGGCGTGCCGGTCGGGCGTGCCTGGTGAGGAATTCCAGCTCTACTCGGAGCACGTCGGAGTGGTCGATCCCGCCGTCATAGACGTCGTAATGCCCGCCGCGGCTGCGGTAGAGCTCGCCGCGGGGCGCTCGCGCGGCGGCCTGGGTGGCGGGTCCGGTGGGGGCCATGGTGTCGGATTCGGCAACGACCATCAGCAGGGGACATTGGACTCGGTGGGCCGTTCGGACGGGGCGATGGACAGCGATGTCGAGCAGTGATCGCGCGGTGATGCGGTTGGGCCAGGGCTCGCCGTCGGTCGGGGTGAGTCGATGTAGTCCGGTCAGTGAGTCGTTTGTCGCGATCACGCCGAGGCTGTCGGGTCCGACGCTGAGCGGCAGGTATTTCGGCGGGTTGCCGACGACGCCCGAGAGCGCGTCTGCCACTGCGGTAGCGGTCAGGCGCAGCGCGCGCAGTGGAGCCACATTCGCCATCCCGGCCAGACCGTCGACGAGGGGGCATTGTGCGATGGCTCCGGCCAGTGCCGGATCGGTGGCGGCGATATCGAGGATGTGCATGCCGGCGAAGGATGTTCCCCAGATGAACAGGCGATCGTTGTCGAGCGAGTCGTGGCGACGTGCCCAGGCCAGGGCGGTGCGATAGTCCTCTCGCTGGCGGCGGATCGAGAGGAGTTCGCGCGGTGTGCCGCCGGATCGGCCCCAGTGGCGGTAGTCGAATACGAGGGCGGCAAAGCCGTTGTCGGCGAAGAACTCCGCGAACGGGGCCAGGCCGGCGGCTTTGACTCCGCCGATGCCGTGGGCCATCACCACCGTCGGGTGCGGCTCCGGTGACGACGGGAGGTAGAGCCAGCAGTCCAGTTCGGTGTCTGCACCTGCCGGGATACGCACGTGCTCTCGGGTGATGTCGGTCATCGCAGGTCCTTCGCGGTCGAGTCGAGGGTGATCGTGGCGCCCGCCGATCGGGCGAGATCGGCGCCGAACAATGCGCCGGGAGTGAACGCGCCGGGGCGGGCATCGCCTTCGGCCAGGCGGGACGCGACCATGGCCGCGACGCGGCTGGTGAACGCGTAACCCTCACCGGTCCGCAACCATGCCTGGCGTGTTCCCCCGCCCTCCCATTCCGCGGATGCGTATGCCCACGACACCTCACCGGGGGTGGCCGGTGGTGTCAGTTGCCAGCGGTCGATGAGTCGGATCACGATGCGCCGCAATGCTTCTACCCTCAGTATCGCGCCCACGATCGGTAGCGCGGCCCGAGCCACGCGGCCGGTGGGGACCTCACTGGAGGTCGCGATCACGTCACCCGCGCCCGAGCCTCGGAGTGCGGCTTCCAGCTCGCCGGTGGGTACCGCCACCGTGGCACGCGTCGTGCCGTCGGGCAGCGGAATGCGTTGCAAGTGAGCGCCGAGCCGGGTCCGCACCAGGTGGCCGTCTCGGTAGATCAGCCCGCCGGTCGCCGCCGAATCCATCACACTGGCCAGCACCGCCGGTCCCAGGCCATCCACGACGGGCATCGCCGCCACCCGGACGCGGATCGGGGACGGGCGCCCGGCGCACAGCTCGTACACCAGCGCCTCGCTGGCCAGGGTGCCGAATCCCGCACCGGTGACCAGTGTCGACCCCGCGGCCCGAGCCGCGGAATCCAGCTCCAACAACGAACGCACAGGCTGGAATTCGTTGGCCAGATCCACGTAGTGACTGCCCGCGGCCACACACGCCTGCGCGGTCGGAACCGTCGTGGTACCGAACGGCCCGACCGTGTTGACGACGACATCCGGTCTGCCCGCAGCGATTTCGGCGAGCGGATCATCGGTGACCAGCGTCCGTGGCGATACCCCGCCCGCCGCCTCGATCGTCGCCGCGGCCTCGGCCAGCCGCTGAGTATTGCGGCCGACCAGCACGATCCGATGCCCACCGGCACGTAATTCGGCGCTGATGTTTCGCCCGGCGCGGCCGGTCGCGCCGATGATCCAGATTTCAGCCATACACATACGCTACGTTGTGTATCGTATATGTGGCAAGAGTTGATCCGATACAATCCGTAGCGTATGTCTGACACGGGTAAATCCGCCGGGATGGGCCGCCCCCGCAATACGGCCCTCGACGCCGCCATCGCCACCGCCGTCGAACAACTGTTGCTGACAGACGGTTACAGCGCAGTCACCATCGACCGCGTCGCTACCGTGGCCGGTACCACGCGCACCGCGCTGTACCGCCGCTTCCCAGGCCGCGTCGCCCTGATCGCCAGCGCCCTGGCCGGGCATTTCGGCACCGATCCAGCGCCCGACACCGGCACCCTGCGCGGCGACCTGATCGAGCTGCAACGCCTACAGGTCGAGTTCTTCCGCACCCCGGTCGTCTCAGCAGGCATCGCCGGCCTGCTCGGCGACCTCAGCGGCGACCCGCAATGGAGTGCGATGTTCCACGAGGCCTTCATGGCGCCACGCCGCCGATCGACCCAAGCAATGTTCCAACGCGCCGTCGACCGCGGTGAGATCCCACCGTTCACTCATCCCACCGTGGTCTCCGACATCCTGACCGGCCCCCTGCTGCTGCACGCAATGCTCCCAGCCACCGGCCCCCTCGACGACACCCTCGTCGCCGCCACCGTCGACGCCGCCCTGCACCTCCTCACCGTCGGCATTCGCGACGCGTAATCCGCCACATCCCCGGAGCGTTCGGTCCCCGCAGCCCAATCTTCGAGCCGACTCGCCGCTGCCTACGCCGGTCGAGCAACTGAGCCGCGCGTGGCTGTCACGCGACGCAGCAGATCAGCCGAACGCGCGCCCTTCGGCTAGCCTGCACTGCGGGCGGTTGGGCAGGTGCCCGGAATGCCCACGGCCCGTTGATCTTTCGAGGTGGGGCGCTGGCCGGTTCGGTCTGCGCGGTATGCGGTGCGGTCTCAATGGGTCAGCGCAACACTGGGTTCGTCCTGGTGAACGGGGACGTGATGCGCGATGGACTCGCCAAGACCGTCGTCGGAGAAGCGAACACCGCTGACCGAGGCCGAGTTCGGTCATCTGCTGCGAGAATCCGCTGGCTTCAGGCACATCGGAGCATCGGAGTTCAGCGAGCCGGATCCGTCGTTCCAGAACTGGATGTGATGACCGTCGGGTGTAACGATCACGATGGCCGCGTACGGCAGCGTGTGGAGCACGCAATCCAGGCGTTCGGTGAAGTCATCCCAGCGCGTGCGGTAATGCACGGCCCCGATGATACTGAGCAAGATCGGGATGAGAGCGGACGTGCTCGGAGTTTTTGGACACTTTCTGGACCATAGGCGGTTCCAGAAACGAATTCGGCCCCTGCCCGGCGAATTCTCACGCTGGTCAGGGGCCGAATTTGGCTCCCCCATCTGGACTCGAACCAGAAACCTGCCGATTAACAGTCGGCTGCTCTGCCAATTGAGCTATAGGGGATTGTTTCCCTGGCTGGCCCTCTCGGACCGGCCGGGGAAAACTTTAGCGTATCGGTTGTACAGTTCCCAAATCGCGGCTCTACCTGCGGGGATGTGGGTGGGGTGCCGGATCGACAGGTGGGGGTGGGGTCGGGCAGGATGTGGGGGCAGGCTGGTCTATGGGAGGAGCTTCTCGGGATGCTGCGGTTGATCATCGGTGTTGCGGCCGGGTATGTGCTGGGCGCTAAGGCCGGGCGGGCTCGGTATGAGCAGATCAGTAAGACGACCCGTGCGATCAGCGAGAGCCCTGTCACGCGGAAGGTCGTGATGATGGGGCGGCAGAAGCTCGCGGACAAGCTGAGCACCCAGCCGAAGCTGGAACCGATGGTGCCGCTGGACGAGCGCACCACCATCCTCGTGCCACAGGATCAACTGCGGCGCTGAGGGATTGGGGCCTCCCCAACCCGAACTCGAACCCCGAAACCTGCCGATCCACAGTCGGCAGGTCTATCGGTCGTGCCTCGGGACGCACCACGTCCCTGACTCGGGCGGCGAGCCTCGCCGCCTGCCACCCGGGTGAGAGCCGCCTACCGCTGGGACGAGAGCGGGGTCAGCTGCTTACGAAGTCGCCCGAGTTGCCCATGGCCTGGGTCAGCAGGCTCTTCCGGTACTGCTCCAGGGCGACCAGGTCGCCGAACAGGGCCATGTAGCCGTCGGGCTGTTCGGTCGAGGAGATGCGCTGGAGCTTGGACTTCAGTTCGGCGATCTGGCGGCCGACCCAGGACTCCTGCGTGCGGGCCAGGACGCCGGTGACGAAGCGGGGGATGTCGTCGGCGGACTTCACCGGGAGGGGCTCGGCGGCCAGTTCGGAGACCAGGGCCCGCAGGGTGAGGTCTTCGGTGTTGTCGGCGACCGTGGCGACCCATTCCGCGCCGGACAGACCGCTGGCGGTGCCACCGGCCTCGGCGATGGCGGCGCGGACGGCGATGTAGGCGGGCTGGGTGAAGGCTTCCGGCTCCAGGGCATCGAAGACGGGGCCCGCGAAGGCGGGGTATTGCAGTGCGGCGGCCAGGGTTTGACGCTGCGGGAGCAGGGTCGGGTCGTGCGGGTTGGGCCGGGCCGCGGGGTGCTCGGTGACCTCTTGGCGCGCTTGACGTTCGGGGATGCCGGGTTTGGCGCCGGTGCGGGCGCCCTTGCGGGCTTCATCGCCGACGCGGCGCACGACCTGCTGGATGTCGTCCCAGCCGACCCAGCCGGCCAGTTTGGTGGCGTACGCCTTGCGGAGGGCGAAGTCCTTGATCTGGGAGACGACGGGGACGGCGCGGCGCAGCGCCTCGACCTGTCCCTCGGGGGAATCCAGATTGTGTTCGGCGAGCAGGCCGCGGATGACGAACTCGTACAACGGGACTCGGCGGGCGACCAGGTCGCGGACCGCGCCGTCGCCGTTGCGCTGGCGGAGTTCACAGGGGTCGAGGCCGTCGGGGGCCACGGCGATGTAGGTCTGGCCGGCCAGTTTCTGGTCGCCGGAGAAGGCCTTCAGGGCGGCGGCCTGGCCCGCCTCGTCGCCGTCGAAGGTGTAGATGATCTCGCCGCGCCAGAAGTTGTCGTCCATGAGCAGGCGGCGCAGGATCGCGAGGTGCTCGTCGCCGAAGGCGGTGCCGCAGGAGGCGACAGCGGTCTTGACGCCCGCCATGTGCATGGCCATGACGTCGGTGTAGCCCTCGACGACGACGGCCTGGTGGCCCTTGGCGATCTCGCGCTTGGCGTGGTCGAGGCCGAACAGCACCTGAGACTTCTTGTACAGCAACGTTTCCGAGGTGTTGATGTACTTTGCGGTCATGGTGTCGTCGTCGTACAGACGGCGGGCGCCGAAGCCGATGACCTCGCCGCCGAGATTGCGGATGGGCCACAGCAGGCGGCGGTTGAAGCGGTCCATGGGGCCGCGCTGACCCTGCTTGGACAGGCCCGCGGCCTCCAGCTCCTTGAAGTCGAAACCCTTGCGCAGCAGGTGTTTCGTGAGCGTGTCCCAGCCGCCGGGGGCGTAGCCGCAGCCGAACTGGCGGGCGGCGTTGTGGTCGAAGTTGCGGTCGGTGAGGTACTTGCGGGCCGCTTCCGCGCCGGGCTCGCCGAGCTGGGAGACGTAGAACTCGTGCGCGGCGGCATTGGCGGCGACCAGGCGGGAACGGGTGCCGCGATCGCGCTGGACGGAAGTGCCGCCACCCTCGTAGTTGATCTTGTAGCCGATGCGGTCGGCCAGCTGCTCGACCGCCTCGACGAAACCGACGTGCTCGATCTTCTGCAGGAAGGCGAAGGCGTCGCCACCCTCACCGCAGCCGAAGCAGTGGAAGACGCCGTGATTGGGGCGCACGTGGAAGGACGGGGACTTCTCGTCGTGGAAGGGGCACAGGCCCTTCATGGAGTCGGCGCCGGCGCGCTTGAGAGTGACGTACTCACCCACGACATCCTCGATCCGGACACGTTCACGAATCGCCGCGATATCGCGGTCAGGAAGTCGGCCTGCCACGGAGCGAGTCTAGCGCTCCCCCGCCTCCCCGAAACTTCAGCGCACAATCCCGCCTCCCCGGAACTTCAGCGCACGGCTAGGAGCCGTTGCCGGTTCCACACGCGTGCCGGCGGTCAGGTACGACGAAAATTTCGGACGTACCCGACGAGTTACCCCACTCGCAGCGAAATCAGTTGTCCCGTCCCCAACGACCAACTAGGAAACGGGGGTGCGAGGATCTACCGGGTGCTCAGCCTCTATCACGATGCCCGGACGCCGGTGCATGCCGTGCCCGCCGGGGTGAAGGTGCTGGTGCTGGCGGTCGCGGGGACGGCGTTGTTCTTCGTGTCGTCGATCGTGTGGGTGGGGGTCGCGCTGGCGGTGGTGCTGGGTTTGTATGCGGTCGCGCGGATTCCGTGGCGGACGACCGGGCGGCAAGTACTCGGGCTGGCACCGTTTCTCGTATTGATCGTGGTCGCGCAGGTGATCTTCACCGGTTGGCACACCGCGATCCTGGTCGGCGAGCGACTGCTCACGCTGGTCCTGCTGGCCAATCTGGTGACACTCACCACACGCACCTTCGCCATGGTCGAGACCATCGAACGGGCGCTCGGTCCACTGCGGCCGCTGGGCGTCCGCCCCGAGCGCGTGGGGCTGCTGGTCGCCATGACCATCCGATTCATCCCCGTCATCCGTGACCAGGCCGAACTCGTCCGCTCGGCGCAGCGCGCCCGCGGCATCGAACGCAGCACGGTCTTCCTGGTTCCGCTACTGATCCGCACACTCCGCATGGCCGACGGGGTCGGCGAGGCGCTGGACGCCCGCGGCCTGGACTGAAGGGTCCGAACCGGGCCATTTAGGATGCCTCGGTGCGTAGTAGGGATTTGGCGCAGATCGCGCTGTTCGCGGCAATCATGGTGGTGTTGGGATTCTTCCCGCTCATTCAGCTGCCGGGAGCCTTCGCGCCGTTCACCTCGCAAACCCTGGGCGTCATCCTGGCCGGGTCGATTCTGGGCGCCAAGCGTGGTGCGCTGGCCATCCTGCTGTTCGATGTGCTGGTCTTCGCCGGCCTGCCGGTGCTGCCGGGCGGGCGCGGCGGGCTGTCGGTGATCATGGGCCCGACGGGTGGCTTCGTGATCGCCTATCCGATCGGCGCACTGGTGATCGGACTGCTCACCGAACGCCTGTGGCGGTACTACAACCTGCCCATCGCCCTGCTGATCAACTTCCTGGGCGGCGCGATCGTGCTGTACGTCATCGGCATTCCGTGGATGGCCGCCGCCGCGCACATCTCGCTGGGCAAGGCGATCACCACCTCGGTGGCGTTCCTGCCCGGCGATGTGGTCAAGACCGTATTCGGCTCGCTGGCCGCGGTGGCGGTCCGCAAGGCGTATCCGATGATTCCGGCGCGGGCATGATCGAACTCGACGGCGTCTCGCATCGGTTCGGGGAGCGCGCGGTGCTGCGCGACCTCGATCTGCGCCTGAGTGAGAACCGGATTGCCGTCATCGGTTCCAACGGGTCCGGCAAGTCCACGTTCGCGCGATTGCTCAACGGGCTGCAGGTGCCCACCGACGGGCGCGTGCGGGTCGACGGGCTCGATACCCGCAAGCAGGGCAGGGCCGTTCGCAAACTGGTCGGATTCGTCTTCCAGGATCCGGATGTGCAGATCGTCATGCCGACCGTCGCCGAGGATCTGGCCTTCGGGCTCAAGCACCACGGCGTCGCCAAATCCGAGATCCCGGACCGCGTCAGCGCGACCCTGGCCGAATACGGCCTCACCGAATTCCGCGACCACCCGGCGCATTTGCTCAGCGGCGGGCAGAAGCAGCTGCTCGCGATCGCCGCGGTGCTGTCGGTGGGGCCGAAGTACGTGGTGTTCGACGAACCCACCACGCTGCTCGACCTGCGCAACACCCGCCGTATCTCCCGTCTGCTGCACGAACTTCCGCAGCAGCTGATCGTGGTCTCACACGATCTGGACCTGCTCGCCGAATTCGACCGGGTGCTGGTCTTCGACGAGGGCCGCATCGTGGCCGACGGCCCGCCGGGCGAATGCATCGCACGGTACGTGGCCATGCACACCGCGAACTGATCGCGGATTCCCGATTCGGTCAATGCGGACGGATTTTCAGTCATTCCGGACAGATTCGCACGACCCGCGAGACCCGATGGGTCGGCATCACTCCTCGCGCCCGAACAGATGCCGCCGCACATGGGCATTGAGCCGTTGCCCCGGCCGCGAATTGAACGCCATGTGCACACTCACCCGCGGAATCTCCCCCTGCACCGGTGTCACCCGATGCCGTGATCGCCGCCCGGCGTGCAGTACCAAGGTCCCCGGCACGGTCGGCAGCATCTTCACCATGTGCCGGTGCCGCATGGGCAGCCCGCCGCCGCGCTCGATGAAAGCCCCGGGCAGCGGAATGTATTCGAGCGCCCCGCCCCGCTCCGGCGCGACGATGTGCAGCATCACGGTGTAGTCGGACATGTCGTAGTGCCAGTCCTGCACATCCCCGTTCTCGTGGATCTGCACCGTCATGGCCCCCAGCTCGTCGGCCGAGCGGTAGGCCTGCTCCCCCACCAGGTGGGACACGAACTCCCGCAATGGTTCCCAGTGGTAGAGCGCCTTCAGCGGCGAGGAATCCGGAATCCGGTCGCAGGCGACCGTGTACTCGAACCGCATGGCGTCGCCCAGCCCGTCGGAGAGCACATCCGCGGCCATCTCGGTCACCGCGGCGGGGCGCAGGAATTCGGGCAGCACGGTGACACCGCTGACCAGGAAGTCCGCCTGCGCCCGCTCGATCACCTCGCGCAGCCGTGCCACCGACCTCCGGTCCAGCGGGTACCGATCCAGGTCGACTATGCCGTCCACCTCGCGGGTCATCGCGCCCCCTGCCGCCGGTTCCACCGGATTCAGGGTATCGCGGCGGCGACCCGTTCCAGGCGGCTCTCGGTGTAGGACGCGATCTGGTCGACGATCACCCGCACCCGTGCGGTGTCGTCGACGGCCGCCTCCCACCACGGCAGCAGCAGCCGGTCCAGCCCGTGCGGGGCGGCTTCCAGCAGCCGGTTGGCGACCAGCAGGATGCGTTCGCGCTGCCCGGCCTGGCGCACCCGGTGGATGGGGTCGGAGAGCACGTAGCGCAGCGCCATGGTCTTGAGCACCGCGACCTCGGCGGCCGCGATGCGCGGCACCTCCAGATCGGCGGTGTAGCGCGATAATTGGCGGCCACCCCAGGCCGCGCGGGTCGCCTCGACCGCGGCGGTGGCGAAACGGCCCACCAGGTCGCTGGTCAGTCGTTTCAGGGCCACGGAGGCGCGCAGGGAGCCGTCGTATTCCGCGGCGGCGGAGACCACCGGCATCTCCGAGAGCCGCTGGGCAGCGGCGACCAGCTCCTCCAGCGCCAGCGAAGGATGCTGGCGCGCACCGAGTTCCGCGAGCGCGACCTGTTCGACCGGGTCGGCCAGCGCCCGCAGATCGATGCGGCCCACGATCACCCCGTCCTCGACATCGTGCACGGAGTACGCGACATCGTCGGACCAGTCCATGATCTGCGATTCCAGGCACTGGCGGCGATCCGGCGCACCCTTGCGGACCCAGTCCAGGCGGTCCATGTCGATGCCGTACGCGCCGAACTTGGAGCGGGGACCCGTTCTGCCCCAGGGGTATTTGATGACAGCGTCCAGTGCGGCCCGGGTCGGGTTGAGCCCGAAGCTGACGCCCTGATCGTCGATGACCTTCGGCTCCAGCCTGGTGAGGATGCGCAGGTTCTGCGCATTGCCCTCGAATCCGCCGTGCGCGTCGGCGAATTGGTCGAGCGCCTGCTCGCCATTGTGGCCGTAGGGCGGATGCCCGATATCGTGCGCCATCCCGGCCAGATCCACCAGATCGGGATCACAGCCCAGACTGTCGGCGATGCTGCGGCCGATCTGGGCGACCTCCAGCGAATGGGTCAGCCGCGTGCGCGGGGTGTCCCCGTCGCGCGGCCCCATCACCTGCGTCTTGTCCGCCAGCCGTCGCAGTGCCGCGGAATGCAGCACCCGCGCCCGATCCCGCGCGAATTCACTGCGCCGGGCCGGGCACGGCGACCAGCTCAGTCCCGCGGTCCGCTCGGTTTCGGGCACCATGCGCTCCCGATCGGCCTCGGAGTACACACCGTCATAGTCGATACGCGCGTTCATCGCTCACTGATCCGCCGTGTATTTGAAATCCGCCGAGAAATGGGTCAGCTGGTACCAGAGCAGGGCGAAGGTCTCCCGGAAGATGCCGTGCGCCTGCGATTCCCGGGTGTACACCGCCGGGCCGGTGCGGGTGGGCGCGGTCCAGGCGGCCAGCCCGGCATCACGCATCATGGTGCGGGTGCGCAGTGAATGCCAGGGGTCGCTGACCAGCACCACCGACGACTTACCGCGCGCCAGTAGCGCTCTCGACACCGCCTCCACGCTCTGCAGGGTGTCGGAACCGGTTTCGACGGCCAGGATCCGATCCTCCGGCACGCCACGGTCTTTCAGATAGTTCTTGCCCGACGCCGCCTCGGTGTAGTTGTCACCGACCTGCTTGCCGCCCACGGTGACGATCATGGGCGCGATCTGCTTGCGGAACAGCTTGTACGCCTGGTCCAGTCGCGCCTCGAACACCGACGACGGTGTGCCGTCGTACTGAGCCGCGCCCAGCACCACGATGGCGTCGGCGGGCGTGTAGTCGTCGATGCGGGCCACCTGCCAGACCCGCACGGCGGTACCGCCCACCACCAGGACGCCCATGAGGAGCGTACCGATGAGCAGTCGCCGGGCCCAGCGCAGCACACCGTGTCCGCCCGGGGGGTTGACGGCGGTGATGTCCCGGACCAGACAGTCCGGTTCGGTCGGGCGGTTCCGGAGTTTCACCAACCGCGTCGCCGCCACTCGGGCAACTGCGGGCGCTCCACTCCGAGGGTGGTGTCGTCGCCGTGGCCCGGGTACACCGCGGTGTCGTCCGGGTAGCGGCCGAAGAGTTTGGTCTCGACATCGCCGAGCAGCGAGGTGAACTGCTCCGGCGAGAGGGTGCGGCCCACGCCGCCCGGGAACAGCGAATCACCGGTGAACAGGTGCGCGCGGCCGGCACCGTCGGTGAGCGCCAGCGCGACCGAGCCGGGCGTGTGCCCGCGCAGGTGGATGGCTTCCAGCTCCAGCTCACCGACCTGGACACGGTCGCCGTCCGCGAGCAATCGGGCCGGGGTGACGGGCAGTGGGTCGGCGTCCAGCGCGTGGGCGGCGGTGGGGGTCTCGATCGCCTTCACGACATCCGGCAGCGCGATCCAGTGGTCCCGGTGCTGATGCGTGGTGACGATGAGTTCCACCCGGTCCGGCGCCTCCTGGCCGATGAGCTCGAGAATCCGGTCCGCCTCATTGGCGGCATCGATGAGCAGCGTCGCGCCGGTGGCGGCGCACTGCACCAGATAGGTGTTGTTGTCCATGGCGCCCACCGACATTTTCACGATGCGCGCACCCGGCACCTCACGCTGCTGCGGGTTGGAGCCGGGCGAGACGTGTCCCGTGTAGGGCGAATCGATCGTGATCACTCCCCGATCGTAGTCATGGCCCTCGACACAGTGTGCAGAAGAAACCGACCCTCAGCGTTCCAGAGTTAGATTCGGAGCATGCGGCTATCGAAGCAGCTGTTCCTCCTCGTGATCGGCTTGCTCCTGGCCTCGGCCCTCGTCGGCGGGCGGGCCGCACCGGCCACGGCCGACGCGCCGCTGCGGTTGCCCGGCTATGTGAGCGACAATGCCGGCGCGCTCGATCCGGGGCAGACCGCGGAACTGCAGCAGGCCATCGACTCGCTGTACTCGCGCGACCACGAGCGGCTGTGGGTCGTCTACGTGCGGAATTTCAATGGGATGGACTCACATTCGTGGGGTGAGCAGACCGCGGGGCTGTCCGGGTTCGGGGATCGGGACGTGCTGCTGTCGGTGGCCGTGGACGATCGGGCCTACGCGTTCACGGGCACGCTGCCCAAGTCGGTCAGCGACAAGGACCTGGACAAGCTGCTGATCGACCAGGTCGAACCCAAGCTGCGGGCCGGGGATTGGGCCGGGGCCGGGCTGGCCGCGGCGAGTGGGCTGTCGCACGCCATGAGCGGGTCCGGCGGTGCCGGGCTCGGGCCGCTGCTGATCCTGGCGCTGGTGGTGGTGCTGGCGGTGCTGGGTGTGTGGCTGTGGTCACGGCGGCGCAAGACACGGCGCGAACGCTCGGTGATGGAGTCGGCTCGCAAGACCGATCCGACCGATACCGCGGCCTTGGCAGCCCTCCCCCTCGTGGTCCTGGACGCGCTGTCCAAGGAAACCCTCGTCGACACCGACAATGCCATTCGCACCAGCACCGAGGAATTACGGCTGGCCACCGACGAATTCGGGACCACCGCCACCACGCCGTTCACCGCCGCGCTCACGGGCGCGAAGAACGCGCTGGCCAAGGCCTTCTCGATCCGCCAGCAACTCGACGACGACATTCCCGAAACACCCGACCAGCAGCAGCGCATGCTGGTCGAGCTGATCAGCAGCTGCGGCAGCGCGAATCGGGAACTCGACGCCAAGGTCGGCGAATTCGACGCCATGCGCGATCTGCTCATCAATGCCGGGGAGCGGCTGGACGCGCTGACCCGGGCCATGGTGGAGCTGACCGCGCGGCTGCCGACATCGCAGGCCACGCTCGCTCAGCTGGTGGCCGACCACCCCGCCTCGGTGCTCGCGCCCATCCGCGACAACGTGAGCATGGCGCAGGAGCGAATCGGCTTCGCGGAGAAGACGATCGAGGACGGCCGGGCCGCGGTCGCCAAACCCGTCGGCCGGCAGGGCGCGGCGGTCGCGGACATCCGCACCGCCGAATCCGCGGTGGACGCCGCGCGCACGCTGCTCGACGCGGTCGATACCGCCGCCACCGATATCGACCAGGCCCGCGCCGGATTGCCCGCGATCATCGAGGAACTGCGCCGCGACCTCGCCACCGCGTCCGGACTCTCCGAACACGGCGGGACCGAATTGCGCAGCGCCACAGCGGCTGCCCGCACCGCGCTGGATCAGGCCACCGCCGACGCCGCCACCAACCCGCTCGGCGTCTTCCGGCAGGCCATCGCCGCCGACATCGTCCTCGATCAGGCCATCGCGTCCGCCACCGACCGCAAGCGGGCCGCCGACGACCTGCGCCGCCGCCTCGACCAGACCCTCACGGCCGCTCGCAGCCAGGTCAATGCCGCGGCCGACTTCATCAGCACTCGCCGCGGCGGCGTGGACGCGGAACCCCGGACCCGCCTCGCCGAGGCCCAGCGCAGCCTCGAGCAGGCCGAGCAGCTCGCATCCGCCGACCCGGATCGCGCACTGCAATCCGCCCAGCGCGCAGCCGAACTCGGCGCTCGCGCCCTCCACACCGCCCAGGCCGCCGTCCGCGACTGGCAGGCCCAGCAACAGCGCGTCAGCTCCGGCTCCCAAACCGGCGCCATCCTCGGCGGCATCCTCATCGACGGCATGCTCCGCGGCATCGGCAACGAATACCGTCGCGGCGGAGGAGGTTTCGGCGGCGGAGGCAGCAGCTACGGCCCCGGCTCCTTCGGCGGCTCCGACGGCTCCCGCCGCATCAGCCGCGGCGGGAGGTTCTGAGCACCTACGGTCAGCGACTGCGGAGCCTGTGGTCGGCCGCTACTTGCGAATCACTGGCCGCCGAAGTCGATTCCCGCGGCCTTCGCCTTGAAGATCAGCCACCGGTGATCCGCGAATCTGGCTCTGCGCGCGATGATGTGCGGCTTCGAAGACTTCCGAAGGTCAGAGCCAGCCGAGGCGTTCGGCGGCGCGGACTGCTTCGGCACGGGTTCGGGTGCCGGTTTTGCCTATTGCGGCGGAGAGGTGGTTGCGGACTGTGCCTTCGGACAGGTGGAGTTGTCTGGCTATCGCGCCGGCGGTGGCGCCGTTGGCCGCGGCGGCGAGGACTTCGCGTTCGCGGGCGGTCAGGGGTGAGGTTCCGGCGGTGAGGGTTTCGGTGGCGAGGGCGGGGTCGACGACGCGCAGGCCCATGTGGACGCGGCGCACGGCATCGGCCAATTCCCGGGCGGGCGTGTCCTTGACGACGAAGCCCGAGGCTCCGGCGTCGATGGCGCGGCGGAGGTAGCCGGGGCGGCCGAAGGTGGTGACCATGAGGATGCGGACTTCGGGGTGGGCCGCGTGCACCTGCGCCGCGGCCGAGATGCCGTCCTGGCCAGGCATTTCCACGTCCAGCAGGGCCACATCGGGGGCGGTGCGTGCGACGGCCGCGAGGACCTCGTCGCCCCGGCCCACCTCGGCGACCACCTCGAGGTCGGGCTCGAGGCTGAGCAGCGCGGCGAGGGCGCCGCGCACCAGGGCCTGGTCATCGGCGAGCAGCAGTTTGATCATTCCGGCTCCTTGATGGTCGCCGGAAAGCTTGCCAGCACCCGCAATCCGCCCTCCGGCCGGTTGGCGAGGGTGAGGGTGCCGCCGGTGGCCTGCACCCGCTCGCGCAGGCCGGCCAGGCCGGAGCCGGAGCGCGCCGAATCGCTCATGCCGACGCCGTCGTCGGACACCTCGATGCTGGTGGGAGTGACCCGTACCCGGCAGTGGGCCGCGCCGCTGTGCCGCACCACATTGGTCACGGATTCGCGCAGCACCCAGCCGAACACCACGCTGTGGCGGATCGGCAGATCGTCGGAATCCGGTAGCTCGGCCTCGATCTCGGCGGCGCGCAGCGCCGTGCGGGCATTGGCCAGCTCACCCGCCAGCGACACCTCACGCAGGCCGCCGACGGTGGAGCGCACCCCGGCCAGCGCCTCCCGGGCCAGCCGCTCCACATCGGCCATCTCGGTTTTCGCCCGGTCCGGGTCGAGATCGACGAGTCGTTGCGCCAGTTCGGTTTTCACCGTGATGACGGTCAGCGAATGGCCGAGGATGTCGTGCACGTCGCGCCCGACCCGCAGCCGTTCCTCCGCCACGGCCAGCTCGGTGAGCTGCTTGCGGGCCAGGTACAGCTGGTGATTGCGCACCAGGATCACGCGAATCCCGCCGACGGCGAAGCCCGCCAGCGCGATCGGCTGGATGAGCCCCCAGTTCGGTGGCTGACCGGTGACCAGCTGCGGCACCACCCCGAACGCCACGATCAGCACCAGCTCGAGGGGGATGGCCCACCGGACCGGCGCGCTGAAGCCGATGTAGGAGGCCATGTAGACGCTCATGCCCAGCATCGAGGAGTGCAGGGTGATCGCGGCCGCGGCGATCAGCACCGCCTGCATGACCAGGGGAACCAGGACCGTGCGCGGTTCGGGGTTGGGCGGCCACGCCCCGCCTACCGGCCGGTCGCCCCGCACGATCCGCCAGTAGGACCAGATGTAGCAGGCGCCGAAGGCCATGATCACCGTGAGCGTGTACACCCGGGCCACCGGATTCTCCAGCTCCCAGCCCCGCCGCAGCGGCTCGATCAGATACACCGCCCACACCGCCGCGAACAGCGCCCCGAACCGCCGCCGTCGCCGAATGCCCTCTTCCTCCGCGTCCACAGAGCCGGACGCTACACCGAACAGGATCGGTCGCGGCGACAGTCGCGGACCGGCTGTGCCGCGGACGGCTCGCTCCGTGTCCTCCGGGCCGCCGTCGTCCGCGGAGCCGCTCCACACCGCGCGGACCGACGCGCCGAGGCCCGGCCGGGCGGTGCGCTCAGCCGGACCGGCGTCCAATGGTCGTTCAGCGGGCGGTGTCACGGCGGAAGAGGTAGGCGGAGCCGAGGGTGAAAACGGCGGCCCAGGTCACGACGTTCACGATGGCCAGGACGATGCCCGCGGCGCTGGGCTGGGCGAAGGGGGCGCGGGCGAGGACGGCTATTCCATTGGTGGGCACCAGTTTCGAGACGATCTCGAACCAGCCGTGCAGCGGGTTGAACAGGCCGCCGGCGAAGGACAGCAGGGCCAGGGAGACGCCGAGCAGCTGCATGACGTTCTCGGCGGGCAGCAGGTAGCCCATGAACAGGCCGAAGGCGGCGAAGACCAGCGAGCCCAGCCAGGCGATCAGGAAGCAGCTCACCCACGCCGACGCCGGCAGGTATGCGCCGAAGACGGCCCCCGCTACGAAAACCACTGTCACCGAGAGCAATCCGAGCACCATGGCCACCAGGATCTTGGTGGCGATGTAGGCCAGCGGGTGCAGCGGGGTCAGGCGGAGCTGGCGGCTCCAGCCCGCCGCCCGCTCGACGGCCACCCGGGCCGCGCCGGTGGAGGTCGCCAGCAGCGCGCCGTAGACGGCCATGGAGACCATGACGTAGCCGGTGGCATTGCCGGTGCCGAACCCCTCGCTTCGATAGCCGGCGCTGGTGCCGAAGATGATGAAGAACAGCGGCGGCATGACCAGGGCGAACAGGACGGTGCGCTTGTCGCGCAGGGTGCGCCGCAGTTCCAGGCGCAGGAAGGCGGGCCGGAAGCCGCCCAGCGGTCGTGCGGGCCGGGTGTCGAGGGTGATCATCGGTGGTCTCCCGTCGTGGTCAGGGCGAGGAACGCGTCCTCCAGGTTGTGTCCGGAGATCTCCAGGTCGACGGCCTCGGTGGCGGTCAGCAGGTAGCGGGCCACCACGTCGGAGTCCTTGGCGCGCACGATGATCCGGCTGCCCCGCTGCTCCACCTGGTCGACGCCGGGCAGGGCCAGCAGCCGCGCCGGATCGGCGGCGGGCAGGGTGGCGCTGATGGTGCGGCCCGCGGCCAGGCTCTTGATCCGGGCGGCGCTGCCGTCGGCCACCACCCGCCCGGCTCGCACCAGCACGATGCGGTCGGCGTAGGCGTCGGCCTCGTCGAGGTAGTGGGTGGCGAACAGGACGGTGCGGCCGCGGCGGGCGTCGTCGCGGATGGCGTGCCAGAAGTCGCGCCGCCCTTCGACATCCATGCCGGTGGTGGGTTCGTCGAGCACGACGAGGTCGGGATCGGGCAGCAGGGCCAGTGCGAAACGCAGCCGCTGCTGCTGGCCGCCCGAGCATTTCCCGACGGGCCGGTCGGCGATGTCGTCGATCCCGGCCCGCACCAGCACCTCCCGCACCGGGCGCGGGCGCGCGTGCAGGGTGGCGATCAGGCGTACGGTCTCGCCCACGGTCAGGTCCGGCAGCAGCCCGCCGGACTGCATGACCGCCGAAACACGTCCTCCGGCAATGGCTTCCGCGGGTGCCGTGCCGAAGACCCGCACCTCCCCCGCATCCGGCCGGGCGAGGCCGAGCAGCATGTCGATGGTCGTCGTCTTCCCCGCGCCATTGGGCCCGAGGAAGGCGACGATCTCACCCGGCCGCACCGTCAGATCCAGTCCGTCCACGGCGCGCACCGTCCCACCGGGTGCGGCGAAAGTCTTGACCAGCCCCCGTATCTCGATGGCCGGGGCAGTCCCGTGCCCGGACCGCTGGACCGCGATGCCATCAGCAGTAGCGTTCATAGCTCTACTGTCGGCCGCCGGGGTCCGCGGCACCTCCGTCGTCCGTCACTACTCGGCCATGACAGATGTCATGGCCGGTGCGCGGTGGACTAGGCGGTGACCGTGATCGTGTGCAGGCCGCCCGGGCCGAACGGGAAGGGCGGACGTTCGGCCGAGTCCTGGACCTCGCCGGAGCGGCTGATCACGCGGGCCTGGAGGGTGTGGGCGCCCGGCGGGAGATCGACGAGGGTACGCCAGCGCCGCCAGGCGGCCGGCGCCATTTCCGAGCCGAGTTCGACCGGGAGCCATTCGGTTTCGTCGACGCGGATCTCCACGCCCGCGACCCCGTGGGGCGGGGCCCAGGCCACGCCCGCGACCGTGAACTTGCCGGAACTCGTGCCGCCGCAGGTCGCCACATCGATGCGGGCCTGCGGGCGCACCCACAGCGGCTCGACCGGCCAGCCGCGCTTGCACCAGTAGTCGACATGGGTGTCGTCGGCGAGTTCGAGCTCGGTGATCCACTTCGCCCCGGAGTACTGTCCGTAGATGCCGGGCACGAAAACCCGTGCGGGGAAGCCGTGTTCGGGCAGCAGCGGTTCGCCGTTCATGCCGATGACCAGGTAGCCGGGCCATTCGCCGGTGCGCAGCGGTTCCAGCGGCAGCGAGATGGTGTAGCCGTCGGCGGCGCGGGTGACCAGCCGGGTCGCCCCGGCTTCGGGGACGGCGTGGTCGAGCAGCGCGGTCAGCGGGACACCGAACCAGCGGGCATTGCCGCAGCGGCCCGAGCCGGCCGTATTGTGCACGCACACCATGACGGCATCGAATTCCACGGCCTGCTCGGCCAGATCGGCCAGCGACAGCCGCAGATGATGGGCCACCCGGCCGCCGATGGCCAGCCGCCACTGGGCGGGATCGATGCGCGGCGGCCGCGAATTCACGTCCGCCACATAGAATTTGCCCGCGGGTGTGATCAGGGGCGACAGTCCCGGTTCCAGCCCGAGACCGTCCTCGGGGACCGGCGCGTGCGCACCCCACGACCCGGACCGCCGCGCCACCTCGCGGTACCGCTGGTCCTCGCGGCGCACCAGCACCTCGGCGGCGGCGAGCATTCCGGTTCCCGCTGCCGCCCACAGCAATCCGTGACGGGGCGCGGTGGAGCGGCGCAGCCCCGCGCGCAGTAGCGCCGCCGCGGCCACGCCGCCCGCCGCGCCGGGCACCGACCGGTTGGCGCTGCGCAGTGCGGCGGCCGCCGCTCCCGCACCGAAGGCCACCGCTGCCGGGGTCCGCAGCCGCGGCGGCAGCAGGGCCATCCCGGCGGCCGCGGCGATGCCGCCGAGGGCCACCCCGAGGCGGGTCATCTCCTTGTCGTGCTCCCCGGCCTGCGCCACCATGGTCTCGACCACCGGCACGGGCGCGTAGTCGGCGGCCAGCCGCCCGATTCCGTCGAGCACGGACCCGCCTCTGGCCGCGGCGAGCAGCTCGCCCGCGCCGAGCGCACCCAGCCCCACCGCCGCCGCGCCCAGCGGCCGCCGTTTCCCATTCACCGACACTTGCCCGAACCTTCCGTAGCCGACCGGGTTTCCAGCGCCCATTCTTCCCCAGCGGCGGCGTGAGATCGCACCCTTTGCCCGGCATCACCGGCGCAGGTAGGCGTCCACGAGGGGTCCGATGACGGCCAGTGCCTCGGCGGTGATCATCTCGTTGTGGCGGTACGGGAGCGGCCGATCCTCGATGCTGCCGCCGATATACGGCCGCCAGGTGGTGACGTTCGGGATGGGGTCCGGGTTGCGGGCGGCGGCGAAGAAGAGCAGGTCGCCGTCGAAGACCTCGTGCTCGTGGGCCGTGATCTGGCGCAGCAGGTGTTGCAGATCGCTGTAGAAGTTCTCCAGATCGGTTGCGGTGAAGGTGATTCCGGACGCGGCCAGCAGATCGGCCGCCTGGGCGGGCGTGAGGTGCTCGAGCTCCGGCGGGATGTCGATGCCACCGAATTCGGCCAGCAGCATCGACAGGGGCGGGAGGGCGCTGTCGTCGCGCACCGCGACGTCGGCGCGCGCGTCGATCATGACCAGGGACGGCACCTCCGCACCGCGGCGGCGCAGTTCGACGGCCATGGCGTGCGCCAGCGGCCCGCCCGCCGAGTACCCGAGCAGGTGGTACGGGCCCTCGGGCTGGACGTGGAGGATCTCCTCGACGTACCGGACGGCCAGTTCGCGCACGGTGCGGTCGGCGGTGCCGCCGTCGGTGACGCCGGGCGACTGGATACCGTAGATCGGGCGGTCACCGTCGATGTACTGCACCAGTCCGCCATAGCACCAGGCCAGTCCGATGGCCGGGTGCACGCAGAACAGGGCCGGCGCGTCGCCCTGCGGGCGCATCGGCAGCAGCACCCGCATGGACGCGTCCACCCCCGGCTGGTCGGCGGCCTCGACCAGGCGCTCCGCCAGCGCGGCGGGCGTCGGGTCGAGGAACATCCACTGCAGGGGCATGGGGATGCCGGTGTGTTCGCGCACCAGGGTGACCAGGCGGACCGCGCCCATGGAGTTGCCGCCGATATCGAAGAAGTTGTCGTCCACGCCGATTCGCGGGGATTCCAGCACGGTTACGAAGGCGTCGACGAGGATGCGTTCGGCGTCGGTCCGCGGGGCGCGGTAGGCCCGGTGGGCCGGAGCGGGCTGCGGATTCACCACGGCGGTGGCTTCGTCCTGGGGATGCACGGCGAGCGCGGGCAGCGGGGTTCCGTCGGCCGACGTCACAGCGAGTGTGCCGATCGCCCCCATCGGGGCGGCGGTCGCCGCGTCCAGCAGTGCGAGGAAGCCGTCGACCATGGTGGCGGCGGTACCGCGGTCGAACAGGTCGGTGGTGAAGGTGAGGGAGGCGGTGATGCCCGCCGGTTCCCCCGCCGCCCCGAACTGCTCGGCGAGCATCCATTCCAGATCGAACTTGGATCCGGGTGCGGGCGCATCCAGGGGTCGAATCTCCAAGCCGGGCAGCGTGGTTGCCTCGGTCTGCAGGTTCTGGAAGGCGAGCAGCACCTGGAACAGCGGGTGGTGCGCGGTGGAGCGGGCTGGGGCCAGCGCCTCCACCAGCCGCTCGAACGGCAGGTCCATATTGCCGTAGACGGCGAGGTCGGCCTGCCGCACGGCGTCGAGGGTGTCGGCGAAGCCGGCGGCGGGATCGAGCTGCGAGCGCAGCACCACGGTATTGACGAACATGCCGACCAGGTCGTCGAATTCGCCGTCACCGCGGCCCGCGACCACCGAGCCGATCGCGATGTCGGTGCGGCCGGACAGCCGCGCCAGCAGGACCGCCAGCGCGGTGTGCACCACCATGAACGGGCTGGCGCCGTGGTTGCGGGCGAGTACCTGGATGCGGTCGTGAACCGTTGCGGGAATGGTGAATTCGATGCGGTCGCCGGACCCGGAGGGAGCCTCCGGGCGCGGGCGGTCGGTGGGCAGCGCATGGACCTCGGGCACACCGGCCAGGGTGGTACGCCAGAACTCCAGCTGATGGCTGGCCAGGCTGTCGGGATCGCGGTCGGAGCCGAGCAGCTCGTGCTGCCACAGCGCGTAGTCGGCGTATTGCAGCGGGAGCGGAATCCACTCGGGCGCCACCCCGGCCGAGCGAGCGACGAAGGCGTACATGACATCCCGGGCCAGCGGGGCCATGGACCAGCCGTCCGCCGCGATGTGGTGCACGGCCATGGCCAGCACCGTACGGTCCGGCGCGACGCGGAGCACGCAGACCCGCAGCGGCGTCTCGCGAGTGATGTCGAAGCCGCGGGACAGCTGGGTGATCAGGGCCGCCGCGATGTCCGCCTCCGCCACCTCGAGTTCGGTGATCGGCAGCGAACCCGCTGTCGCGGGCAGGATCTGCTGGTACGGACGCCCGTCCGGCCCGACCGGGTAGATGGTGCGCAGTGTCTCGTGCCGGGCGATGACATCGTCGAGCGCCTCACGCAGCGCCGAAATATCCAGTGCGCCGGTGATTTCGAACGCTCCCGGGATGTTGTAGAGCGGCGAGGCGGGGTCGTAGCGGTTGAGGAACCACATGCGCTGCTGTGCCGCCGACAACGGGATGCGCTCCGGGCGTGGGCGCGGTCCCGGGCGCGGACGATCCGACGCGCCACCGGAGGCGACCAGCGCCGCCAGCTCGCCCACCGTCGGGGCGTCGAACAGGGCGCGCACCGGGACGGCCGTGTCGAGCGCCGCGCCGAGCCGCGCCACCACCCGGGTGGCGATGAGCGAATTGCCGCCGAGGGCGAAGAAATCGTCGTCACGCCAGACCTGGTCGACGCCGAGGACCTCGGCGTAGGCCGCCGCCACCGCCGTCTCGACGGGTCCCTCGGGCGGTCGCTGTTCCCCGGCCACCAGCCGCGGTGCGGGCAAGGCGTCGAGGTCCAGTTTGCCGTTGGCGGTGCGCGGCAGGTCGGGCAGCACCGTGATGGCAGACGGCACCATGTAGGACGGGAGTCGTTGCGCGGCCGCCTTCTTCAGAGCCACCGGTGCGGGTTCCGTGCCAGCCGCGGCGACCACGTAGGCGGCGAGCATGCCGCCGCGCCCGTCGTCGCGGACCACCGCGACCGCGCGCGCGACCGTGGGCTCCGCGGTCAGCGCCGCCTCGACATCGCCCAGCTCGATGCGCAGGCCGCGCAGTTTGACCTGGGTATCGGTGCGGCCCAGGTACTCCAGGTTCCCGTCGCGTTGTCGCACCAGGTCGCCGGTGCGGTACATGCGCCGGCCGGCCGGGCCGTGCGGGTCGGCCACGAACCGGGTGGCGGTCAGGTCGTAGCGGTCGAAATAGCCACGCGCCAAGCCGATTCCCGCGAGGTACAGTTCGCCGACCACGCCGTCCGGGACCGGGCGCAGCCGGTCGTCGAGGACGAGGGCCCGCATGCCGGGTGCGGCCCGGCCGATGGTGATCGGCGCACCGGGACGCACGGGCGCGCCAGCGGCCGTCACCGTGGCCTCGGTCGGCCCGTAGTCGTTGAAGTGGTTGCGGCCCTCGGCCGCCCACGCGGCCACCAGTTCCGGCGGGCAGGGTTCGCCGCCGGTGACGATCAGGCGCAGATCGTCCAGGCCGGACGGATCCACGGTCGACAGCGCCGAGGGCGTGAGCGCGATGTGCGAAACCCGTTCGCGTGACAGCAGTTCGCCGAGCTCGGGTCCGGCGAAGACGGTGGGGGGCGCGATCACCAGGGTGGCGGCCGCGCCCACCGCCATCAGCAGTTCCACGACGGAGGCGTCGAAACTCGGCGACGCCACGTGCAGGACCCGGGATTCCGAGGTGAGTGCGTCCCGGTCCCGCTGCGCGGCAGCGAGATTCGCCAGACCCGCGTGGGAGACCACAACCCCCTTCGGTGCGCCCGTCGATCCCGAGGTGAAGATGACGTACGCCGGATGGGCTGTGTTCCTGCTGATTTCACGAACCGCGACCGGATACTCCTCCGCGTCACGGTCGTCCAGGCACCACCATTCCACCGTGCCCGGAAGTCGGTCCCACTGCGCGCGCACGGTGAGACCGAGACATACCCCCGAAACGTCGATGATCCGGGCGATCCGATCCGGCGGATAGGCCGGATCCACCGGGACGAAGGCCGCCCCGGCCCGCGCGACGGCCCAGACCGCCAGCACCGATTCGATGGACCGCGGGATGCCCACGGCCACCAGTGTTTCCGGTCCGGCGCCGGCCGCGGTCAGCCGCCGCGCCAGCTGCTCGGCCCGGGCGTCGAGCTCACGGTAGGTGAGCCGGCGGTCCCCGCAGATGACGGCGAGGCCGTCCGGGTTGGCCGCGACCGCGTCGGCCATGAGGTCGGCCAGCGCACGCGGGGACGCGACGGGTTCGGCGGCCGCGTACAGTCGCTCGTGCTCCGCGGCGGTGAGCAGGTCGAGGTCCCCGATCGGGCGGGCGGGTTCGGCCGTGATCTCGGCCAGTAGGCGCACCAGCCGGCCGGTGAAGTCCGCCATGGTCGACGCATCGAAGAGGTCGGTGGCGTAGCAGCACCGCAGTTCCATGCCGTCGGCGTCGCCGATGACCGTGAGACTCAGGTCGAAACGGCTGTTGGTCTGCGGCAATTCGAGCGGGGACACAGTCAGCCCGGGCAGCTGGAGCTCCGGCATGGCCAGGTTCTGGAACACCAGCATGACCTGGACGAGCGGGTGCCGCGACTCCGACCGGGCCGGGGCCAGCACCTCCACGAGCCGCTCGAACGGCACGTCCGCGTGTTCGAAGGCGGCGAGATCGGTATCCCGCACCCGATCGAGCAGCGCGGCGAAACCCTCCTCCGGGCGGACACCGGTGCGCAATACCAGGGTGTTCACGAACATGCCGACCAGGTCGTCGAGTTCGCGCACGCCGCGCCCCGCGACCGGGGTGCCGACCACCACGTCCGTGGTGCCGCTGAGGCGGGACAGCAGCACGGCCAGTGCGGCGTGCACCACCATGAACGGGGTCGCCCGATGCGCGCGGGCGCAGCGGTCGATCGCGGCCGTCAGATCCTGGTCCACGCGGGCGGTGCATTCGGCCGCCCGATGCGAGGCGCGGGCCGGACGCGGCCGATCCGTCGGCAGCCCCAGGTGATCCGGCACCCCGGCGAGGGCGTCCGACCAGTATTCGAGCTGCCGGGCCGCCAGCGAGTCCGGGTCCGCCTCGGAGCCGAGCCGATCCCGCTGCCACAGCGTGTAATCCGCGTACTGGACCGGCAGCGGCTCCCACGCCGGCGCCTGCCCGGCGGCCCGCACCGCATAGGCGGCGGCCACATCGCGGGTCAGCGGGGCCATCGAGAAACCGTCCGTCGCGATGTGATGTGCGACCAGCACGACCACATGCTCTTCGAACTGGCCGTCCGTCGTGGCTCGCGGGCCGTAACTGGCTGCGGCCGAGCTGATTTCGCGGTCGTCGACCACGAACACCCGGACCCGGAGCGGAATCGCCGAGGTGACGTCGAACCCGCGGCCGATGGTGTCCGCGACGACCTCGGGTAGCCGGTCGAGGGGCACCGGCACCGGGTCGAGGTCGAGCGGGACGTCCTCGGCGGGGAGCACCCGCTGCATGCCGACACCGTCGATATCGGGGTAGACCGTGCGCAGCGTCTCGTGGCGGGTCAGCACATCCCGCAGCGCGGCGCGCAGGGCGTCCTGGTCGAGATGGCCCGAAAGACGCAGCGCCACCGGCACGTTGTAGGCCGGGGAGGCCGGGTCGTAGCGGTTGACGAACCACATGCGCTGCTGGGCCGGGGAGAGCGGGACCAGGTCGGGGCGCTCGGTCCGGGTGAGAGCGGGTGCGGCGGTGTCGGTCTCGGCGGCCGACAGCCGCACGGCCAGGTCGGCGACCACCGGGGCCTCGAAGAGCAGGCGGACCGGGACGGTGCGGCCCAGATGCGCGGTGAGACGGGCGGCGACGCGGGTCGCGATGAGCGAATCGCCGCCGAGCGCGAAGAAGTCGTCGCGGGCACCGACGCGATCCAGTCCCAGTACCTCGGCGTAGGTCTCGGCGATGGCCACCTCGGCGCCGGCCGGGACGACGTATTCGGCCTGTACCAGTTGGGGTTCGGGCAGGGCGCGCAGGTCCACCTTGCCGCTCGCCGTCAGCGGCAGCTCCGGCAGCACCTGCAGGGTGGCGGGCATCAGGTAGCGCGGCAGCCGGCCGGAAGCCCAGGCCAGCAGTTCCGGCACCGAGGCCGGATCCGACAGTGCGACATACGAGCACAGCGTCATCGCGCCGGCGGGATTGCGCCGGGCGACGGTCACCGCGGCCTCGATGCCCGGATGCGTCAGCAGGACGGCGTCGACCTCGCCCGGCTCCACCCGGATGCCGCGGATCTTCACCTGGAAGTCGCTGCGACCGGCGTACTCGAAACCGTCCGCGGTGCAGCGCATCAGGTCGCCGGTGCGGTACATGCGCTGCCCGGCGGTGAACGGGTCGGCGACGAACCGGCTCGCGGAAAGCGCTGCGCGACCGGCATAGCCACGCGCCAGCCCCGCACCGCGCACATACAGTTCGCCGACCGCGCCCAGCGGTACCGGGCGCAGCCAGGCGTCCAGCACGAGCAGGGTCGTCCCCGGCACCGGGTCGCCCAGCAGGGTCGAGGTGCCGGCCGTCATCGGGTCGCCGAAGCTCGCGGCGATCGTGGTCTCGGCCGGGCCATAGGAATTCACGAACGCGCGACCCTGGCCCAGGCGTGTCACCAGCGCGGGCGGGCAGGGTTCGCCACCCATGACGACCGTCCGCACGCCGTGCAGGTCCGCGGCATCGAGGGTCGCGAGCACGCTCGGCGTACACGTCAGGTGGGTGGCAGCGCCCGCGCGGATGACGGCCGCCAGCTCCGCACCCGCACTCGCCTCCGGCGGTGCGACGACCAGCGTCGCTCCGGCGGCGAACGCGGACATCCACACCAGCATGGCCGCGTCGAAAGCCGGGTTGAGGCAGTGCATCACGCGCGAATCGCGATCGATGCCACCGCGTTCCGCCATGGCCGCCGCCATATTGGCCAGCCCGGTGTGCGAGACCACGACACCCTTGGGCGTGCCCGTGGACCCGGAGGTGAACACCACGTAGGCCGCATGCTCCGGGCGCAGGGGCGCGAGCCGGTCGGCATCGGTGACCGGCTCGGCGGACCACGCCGCGCATTCGGCGACCAACTCGTCGCTGTCCAGCCGCAGCCATGCCACGTCGCCGGGCAGATCCGTCACCTGATCCGAGGTGATCCCCAGCACCGCACCGCATTCCGAGGCGATGGCGCTCGTCCGCGCCGCCGGCTGCGTGACATCCACCGGCACGAACGCCGCCCCGGTCTTCGCCACGGCCCACACCGCGACCATCGACATCACCGACCGCGGCAGAGCCACCAGCACCGCGCGCTCGGGCCCGGCGCCGGCTTCGATCAGCCTACGAGCCAACCGATTCGACGCGGCCGCCAGCTCGGCGTAGGTCAGCTCGGCGGCGCTGCCGGCCGGTGAGGCTGCGCTGACGATCGCCGGTGTATCCGGGTATCCGGTGGCGGACAGGAGATCCGGGAGCAGCTGCGCCTCGCGGGACTCGGCCCCGGGTCGGGTCGAGACCCGCGCGCCGGGGTCCGTGCCCCGCAGCCCGGCGGCGCGGCGGCGCGAGTCGCCGGTCAGGTCGGTCAGCAAGCGGGACAGCGCCGCCGCCAGCGCATCGGCTTGGGAGGCGTCGAAATAGCGTGGGGAGCGGGTCAGTTCGAGGCGGAGGCCGTTGTTGGCGTAGGCGGCCAGCGAGAGGGGGTAGTGGGTGCCGTCCTGGGCGCGCAGGGACGTGACGGTGAGGTCGGCCTGGCGGGTGGCGGCGGTGAGGGTCGCGGCGTCCACCGGGTAGGACTCGAAGACGGTGGCGGTATCGAAGAGCGGGCCCAGGCCGGTGGCGGCCTGGATCTCGTCGAGGCCCAGATGCTGGTGGTCGGCCAGGGCGGCCTGCTCGCGCTGCACGCGGGTGAGCAGGTCGGCGATCGATTCGGCCGGGTCCAGGGCGATACGGACCGGGACGGTGTTGACCAGCATGCCGACCATGCGCTCGGCGCCGGCCAGTTCCGGCGGGCGGCCGGACACCGTGGCGCCGAAGACGATGTCGGAGCCGCCGGTCTGCTCGGCCAGCAGCAGCGCCCAGGCCACCTGCACCAGGGTGTTGACGGTGACCTGGCAGGCCGCGGCCGTGCGGCGCAGGGCGTCCGGGAGGCCGTCAGGCAGGGGCACCTCGTGGGCGACCGGGGCGGTCGCGGCGTCGGCGCGCGGCGCGGTCGGGGTGATCAGGGTCGGGCCGTCGAGGCCGGACAGGGACTGCGCCCAGGCTTCCCGGGCCAGGTTGCCGTCGCGGGTGGCCAGCCACTCCAGGTGCGTGCGGAAGGGGGCCGGGGTCGCGAATCCGGTGTCGTCGCCGGAGGTTTCGTAGAGGGCGATCAGCTCCGCGAACAGCATCGGCATGGACCAGCCGTCGAGGATCAGGTGGTGGTTGGTGATGACCAGCCGGTAGCGCCGCTCCCCCGCCTCGATGCACAGGAACCGGATCAGGGGCGGGTGATCGACCGAGAACGGCTCGCGCAGTTCGGCCGCCGCGATCTCGTCGAGCTCCTCCGGCGTGGCGCCGATCGCCTCGCGATAGGCGCACGGCACGGCGACCTCGGCCGGAATCACCTGCACCGCACCGGTGTCCGAGGCCAGGAACCCGGCACGCAGCACATCGTGGCGGCGGACCAGCGCCTCGGCGGCGGCCGTCAGCCGGTCGCGATCGAGGTCGGCCTCGACATCGATGATCGCCTGCACCGAGTAGCCGTCCGGGCCGCCCGCGGCCAGTTGCGCCTGGAAGAGCAGGCCGCGCTGCAGCGGCGTCAGCGGCCAGGCATCGGCCAGGCGGCCGAACGCCCGCTCCCATGACTCGATCTCCGGCTGCGCGACGGTCAGCAGCGGCAGATCGGCGGGGGTGAGGCCACCGGCGTCGGGTCGCCGCACCAGCTCGGCGATCTCACCGACGACCGAAAGCCATTCCCGCGCCAGCGCTTCCACGTCACCGGCCGCGACCGCGTGGCCGGCGAACTGCCACACCGCCCGCAGCCGCGGCCCGCTCCCCGACTCGAGCATGACCGCATCCACCGAGATGACCGCCGCCAGCGGCATATCCGGATCCGCGTGCCCGCCCAGCCGGTCCCCCATCGCGACCGGCAGCCAATCGCCTGCGGCGAGCTCCGGAATCTGCCCGAGGTAGTTGAATCCGAGCTGCGGATCCGGCAGTGCCGCGAGGTCCGGGGCCGTCGGTGTGTTCAGGTAGCGCAGCAGCCCGTAGCCGAAGCCGCCGCGCGGCACGGCCCGCAGCTGTTCCTTGACCGTCTTCAACGCGCGGTCCACGTCGGCCGCGCGCGAATCTCCGTCCACGGCAACGGGCCCCAGCCGCACCGGCACCTGTGTGGTGAACCAGCCGACCGTCCGCGACAGGTCCGCCCCGGGCACCGCGGCCTCGTCGCGGCCGTGCCGCTCGACCGTGACCACGGTGCCTGCGGCGGCCGCATCCTGCCCGTCCCGCCAGCGCCCCAGCGCCAGCGCCAGGGCCGCCAGCAGCGCGTCCTCGACGCCGCAGCGGTAGGTGCCCGCGAGCCGGGCGATCAGCGCCGCCGACACCTCGGCCGGCACCTCGATATCGATCCGCCGGGCGGTCCGATGGGTGTCCACCGCCACGTCCAGCCGGCGCCGCCCGATCAGGGCATCCGGGGCCAGTACGTCACGCCAGTACCCGAGTTCGCTGACCGGCCAGGGCGATTCGACAGCGGCCGAACCATCGGCCGGCGTGCTCGGGATGTCCGGTGACGCCAGCGCCTCCAGCGCATACGCCCAGGTGCGCAGCGAGGTGCCAGTCTCCCGCAGCTCGGGCTTCGTCCCCGCCGCGGCCTGCGTCCAGGCGGACATCAAGTCGGGCAGCAGGATTCGCCACGAGACCGCGTCACAGGCCAGGTGGTGCACCGCGATCGCCAACCGGCCCGGCCGCGCCGGACCGGCGTCCAGCCAGTTCAGTGCGATCATCACACCCGCACGCGGATCCAACCGACCGGCGGCATCGGTCAGCGCTCGGTCGACCGCCGCCCCGGATACGTCGGCCGCCGTCCACTCGAAGTGTGTCAGCAGCGTCGCCGCCTCGATGTCATCGGCCGGCGGAACGTCCAACCGGAGCCCGTCGTCGGTGTCGACCAGGCGGGCGCGAAGCACATCGTGGCGGTCGAGCAGCGCCTGGACGGCGCGCAGCAGCACCGGGAGTTCGATCCCGGCCGGCACCTGGACCACCATCGACTGGGCGAAATGCCGCCAGCCGGGACGGCCGAGCAGCCAGGCCGCGATCGGCGTCAGCGGCAGGCGGCCGACGCCACCGCCCGCCAGTTCGGGCAGCCGCTGCGGACGGTCCTCCAGCCGGGTGACCACGGCCGCCAGGGCGGCCGGGGTGCGGTGCTCGAAAACCTCACGGGCGGAGAAGACCAGGCCCGCGGCGCGAGCGCGCGACACCAGCGTGATCGCCATGATGGAATCGCCGCCCAGGGCGAAGAACGAGGTGTCCGGACCGGTCTCGGTCCCGAGAACCTCCGCGAACAGGACGCAGAGCAGGCGTTCGGTGGCGGTGGCGGGCGCGCGAGCGGACATCGATTGCGCCACGACAGGTTCCGGCAGCGCCCGGCGATCCACCTTGCCATTGGCGGTGAGCGGCAACGCGCCCAGCACCGTGACGGTCGCGGGCACCATGTACGGCGGCAGGCGGTGGGTGGCGTGGTCGAGCAGCTCGGGCTCGGTGATCACCTGACCGGCGTGCGGTACGACATACGCCGCCAGCACGGTGCCGCCGCCGGGACCGGGCCGCGCCACCGTGACCGCGATCTCCACCGACGAGTGCGCGTTGAGCACGGCGTCGATCTCACCCAGCTCGATCCGCATACCGCGCAGCTTCACCTGGAAGTCGCTGCGACCCACGTACTCGAGTACGCCGCTCTCGGTCCAGCGCACCAGATCTCCGGTGCGGTACATGCGGGCCCCGGCCGGACCCGAGGGGGCGGGCACGAAACTCTCGGCGGTCACCCCGGGACGGCCGACGTACCCGCGCGCCACCCCCGGCCCGGTCACGTACAGCTCCCCGGCCACCCCGATCGGCACCGGCCGCAGCCAGCGATCCAGCACCAGCATCCCGGCGCCCGGAATGGGGTCGCCGAGCCCGGCATTCACGCCCGGCACCAGCCCCCGGGTGTAGGTGACGGCCACCGTGGTCTCGCTGGGACCGTACGAATTCAGCAGCTCCCGCCCGATCCCGAAGCGCGCCACGATATCCGGCGGCGTCGGCTCCCCGCCCGACGACACCGCCCGCACCCCGTCGAGCGCGTCCGGCTCCAGCGTGGACAGCACCGCGGGTGTCGAACACACCTGGGTGATGCCGAAATCCCGGACCAGCCCGGCCAATTCGGCGCCCACCACCGGATCCGATTCGGCCACCACCAGGGTCGTGCCCGATGCGAACGCCATCAGCCATTCCAGCACCGACGCATCGAAACTCGGGTTCAGGCACTGCAGGACCCGCGCACCGGGCGCGACCCGGTACGCCGCCACGATCGCCGCGGCCAGCCCGGCCAATCCGGCATGGGTTACCGCCACACCCTTGGGCACCCCGGTCGATCCGGAGGTGAACACCACGTACGCCGGATTGCCGGCCCGCGGCCGCCCCCGCACCTCCTCGGCGGTGAGCGGCGGATCGGCCGGCGCCACGTCCTCGTCGAGCAGGTCGTCGAGGGTGATCCAGTGGACCGAATCCGGGAGCGCGGCAGTCGTTTCCGCGAGGCTCAGGCCGATCCTCGCGCCCGCGTCGGCGGCAATGCGCGCCACGCGGTCGGCGGGCAGCGCGGTACCCAGCGGCACGAACGCCGCGCCGGTCTTGGCCACCGCCCACAGCGCGACCATCGCCTCGATCGAACGGGGAAGCGCCAGCAGCACGGTCGATTCCGGTCCGACGGCCGCGGCTTCCGGTATCCCGGAACCGGAGTCGGCAGCGCCCGCTCGCATCGCGCCCGCCCGTATGATCCGGCGCGCCAGCCGATTCGACAGCGCGTCCAGCTCGCCGTAGGTCAGCCGCCGGTCGCGGCCCATGACGGCGACCGTCTCGGGTCCGGCGCGGCGCAGGCCGTCCGCCAGGATCTCCGGCAGTAGCCGCGGCTGCGGCGCCGCCGGCCCGTGCGCGCCCGCCAGCACCGGCTGCTCGTCCGCCACCGTGTAATCCAGTGCCGCGACCGGTGTTCCGGCCTCCGCCTCCAGCAGCGAATCGAGCACGGCGAGGAATCGCCGGTGATGCCGGTTCAGCGAATCCTCGTCGTACAGGCGCGGATTCGCGGCGAAGTCGACATGGATCGGCGCGTCCGCACCGTGCTGGTAGAAGTTGACGAACAGGTCCTCGATCGGGCCCGAGGTGACCACGTGCAGGCTCGACTCCACGCCCTCGAAGTCGATCCCGGCCGGGAACATCATGATGTTGATGACCGGCCCGGTCATGCCGCGCCCGAACTCGTCCCGGTCGCCCTCGTCCCGCATGTCCTCGTGGCGGAAGCGCTGATGCCGCAAGGCCCCCGACGCCGCCACCCGCACGGCATCCAGGACATCCCCCACCCGTCCCGCGCGCGGCACCGGAACCCGCAGCGGCACCACATTGGCGATCATGCCGCCGGAACGCCGTAGCACCGCGGTGGTGCGGCCGGATACGGGCAGGCTCAGGACGACGTCCTCGGTGGCCGTGAGCCGGGCGTAGTACAGCGCGACCGCGGCCATCACCACGCCCGCCGCACTGGTGTCGAAACGGCGGGCCGCGCTCGCCAGCCGCTCGGCCGTCCGCTCCCCCAGCTGGGCGCGCGCCTCGCGGGCCAGCGCGCTCGCGGGCGCGGTGGCCCCGACCAGGCTGCACCGGTCGGGCATGCCCGCGGTGACCTCGCGCCAGTAGCGCTCGTCGGTGGCGTACCGGCTCGATTCCCGGTACGCCATCTCCGACTCGTGCACGTCCAGCAGCGAGGCCGCGGTGCCGGGAGGCGCCGTTTGCCCGCGCACCGCGGCGTTGTACAGCTCGGCGACCCGATACAGCGTGGTCATCGAGCCGAATCCATCGATGAGGAGGTGGTGTGCTCTGGTGTACCACAGGTGATGGGACTCACCGACCCGGATCACGGTGGATATCCCAGCCTGTGCGCCGAACAGCTCGATCGGCGCCGCCACATCCGCGCGCATCCACTCCAACGCGTCCGCAACCGGGTCCGGTCGGTCCTGGAAGTCCAGGAAGCCGACCGTCGCGTCCAGTTCGGTATCGACCACCTGATACGGCCGATCCTCGATCTCGACGAATCGAAGGACACCGGAACCGAATTCCCGCGCTGCCTGCGCACCCACGAGCCGCAGCACCGCGATATCCAGCGGTCCGTGCATCTCGATGTACTGGGCCTCCGACAGCGGCACCGCCGGATCCAGTTGCTGCGCATAGAACATCCCCAGCTGAGCCGGGGAGAGCGGGAAGACGGTGGCGGTCCGATCCGCCGCGATCTCACGCGTCATAAACCACTACCTAACTGCTGGCCGAGAAGGATGCGTCGTCGACGGCGCCCACCTCGTAGGCGGGCACGAAGGCCGGATGAGATGTCAAGCGCTCCACCATGACCGAGCGCACGTGCGCGGGCAGCCCCGGCGCGAACTTGCGCACGAAGGCGTCGGCCCACTCCGGTCTGTCGAGCAGGAACGGAAAATCGGTCGTCATCATGCTGCGCACCACCAACATCGGCATCGGTGCGTCCAGCGGCCGAAAATCCTTGTTCCACAGGCCCGCCTGGTCACAGCCCGGATAGAACTGACCGAGCATGATGCCGCGTTCCACGAATTTGCTCTTGAATTCATCGTGGATCTCATCGATCAGCGAACAATCCGTCAAATTCGGGAATACGGTGATCAATGCGCGCAGCACGGAGGTGGAACTGCCGTTCCCCGTGGGCAGTCCGGAATAGGCCTCCAGCGCGTCACGAATGATCGCGCGCACCCACGTCGGGCGCGGCTCCGCCGCTCGAACCTGCGCCAGCCACATCAGATCTCGCCGCATGGCCGGTCGTACATACGGGCAGACCGGTCCGTCGCGGCCCAGTTCGTCACTGGGTTGGGTCAGATAGGAGTCGGCCCATGATCGAAATGCCGCCACCGTGGATCGGGCGGCAGGGCACGATGATCCGGTGTCCCCCAATGAGACCCATTGCAGCCCCGAGCGGGGGCCGATAACACGCTCGCTCATGACTCACCTCGGATGATCGAGCTACGGCAGAGATGCGCCGTTGCCCACATCCTTAAATAGTGCTCCGGTCATGGGCCGTTAACGTGAGTAGTCGGTTACCCAATTTCGTGACACCGCCCCGAATTTCGGGGGCAATGAATAAAGAAAAGACCGGTCAGGCATTGACCGGTCTTTCCTGTGAACCTGGGGTCAGGCGCCGATGAGGCGCGCCGCCAGGTAGCCCTCCACCTGGTCGAGAGCGATGCGCTGCTGAGCCATCGAGTCCCGCTCACGCACGGTGACGGCCTGGTCCTCCAGCGTGTCGAAGTCGACCGTGATGCAGAACGGGGTGCCGATCTCGTCCTGACGGCGGTAGCGACGGCCGATCGCCCCGGCGTCGTCGAAGTCCACGTTCCAGTTCCGGCGCAGCTGCGCGGCCAGGTCCTTGGCCTTCGGCGACAGGTCCGCATTCCGCGACAACGGCAGGACAGCCGCCTTGACGGGCGCCAGGCGCGGGTCCAGGCGCAGGGTGGTGCGAGTCTCCATGGTGCCCTTGGCCGTCGGCACCTGCTCCTCGTGGTACGCGTCGACCAGGAAGGCCATCAGCGAGCGGGTCAGACCGGCCGCCGGCTCGATCACGAACGGGATGAAGCGCTCATTGGTGTTCTGATCGAAGAAGCTCAGATCCGTGCCGGAATGCTCGGAATGGGTCTTCAGGTCGAAGTCGGTACGGTTGGCGACGCCCTCGAGCTCACCCCACTCGGAGCCCTGGAAGCGGAAGCGGTACTCGATGTCCACCGTGCGGGTGGAGTAGTGCGAGAGCTTGTCCTTCGGGTGCTCGAACAGCCGCAGGTTCTCCGGGTCGATGCCCAGGTCGGTGTACCAGGCCAGGCGGGTGTCGATCCAGTACTGGTGCCACTGCTCGTCCTCGCCCGGCTTGACGAAGAACTCCATCTCCATCTGCTCGAACTCGCGGGTACGGAAGATGAAGTTGCCCGGGGTGATCTCGTTGCGGAACGACTTACCGATCTGCGCGATGCCGAACGGCGGCTTCTTGCGCGCGGTGGTCTCGACGTTCTTGTAGTTCACGAAGATGCCCTGCGCGGTCTCCGGGCGCAGGTAGTGCATGCCTTCTTCGGACTCGACCGGGCCCAGGTAGGTCTTCAGCATCATGTTGAAGTCCTTGGGCTCGGTCCACTTGCCCACGGTGCCGCAGTCGGGGCACACGACGAGTTCCATGGACACCGAGTCCGGGTTGTCGATCTTGTTCTTCTCGGCGTACGCCTCCTGCAGGTGGTCCTGCCGGTGCCGCTTGTGGCAGTTGAGGCATTCCACCAGCGGGTCGTTGAACACCGCGACGTGGCCCGAGGCCACCCACACCGGACGCGGCAGGATGATCGACGAGTCCAGGCCGACCACGTCGTCACGGCTGGTCACCATGGACCGCCACCACTGCCGCTTGATGTTCTCCTTGAGCTCGACGCCCAGCGGACCGTAGTCCCAGGCCGACCTCGTTCCGCCGTAAATCTCACCGCTCGGGTACACGAGACCCCGACGCTTGGCGAGATTGGCGACGGTGTCCACCTTCGACTTGGGTGCCACTGAACAGTTCTCCATCCGTGTCCGGAAGATTGCAAAGGATTCGGTCCAGACTATCTGCCGTGTGCTACGGGTTTAACACCGTGTCGCGTTTGACATGCGTACACGTGCATATAAGAATGGCATCGGTTTCCAATAAGGAGTTGGTTCGATGACCACGGACAGCGGCGCGCCCCTGCGGCGCTCGCACGTCGCGACGGAGACCCCGGCCGCGATCCCCCACGACCCGTACCCCTACCGGTCTCCCCAGCCGCCGGCCGTGCCGTCGCGCACCATTCTGGACTCCGCCGGAGAACTATTGCGCGCACTGGCGGCGCCCGTCCGCATTGCCATCGTGCTCCAGCTCCGCGAGTCACCGCGCTGCGTGCACGAACTGGTCGATACCCTCGGAGTGACCCAGCCGCTGATCAGCCAGCACCTGCGCATCCTCAAGTCCGCCGGGGTGGTGCGCGGTGAACGCACCGGCCGCGAGGTCATCTACGAACTGGTCGACGAACATCTCGCGCACATAGTCATCGACGCGGTCGCACACGCCGAGGAAGGGTGATCCGTGGGAACAAGCGAGAAGACCGTGGGGGTCCGCAGCACCCGTCAGCGCAGTGCCATCGCCGCCCTGCTCGCGGACATCGACGAATTCCGCTCCGCACAGGAGCTGCACGACGAACTTCGCAAGCGCGGTGAGGGCATCGGGCTGACCACGGTGTACCGCACCCTGCAGTCGCTGGCCGACGCCGGGATGGTCGACGTGCTGCGCACCGACACCGGCGAATCGGTGTACCGGCAGTGCTCCACCGGGCACCACCATCACCTGGTCTGCCGCCAGTGCGGCCGGACCGTCGAGGTGGAGGGGCCGACCGTGGAGGCCTGGGCGGACTCGATCGCCACCGAGCACGGGTTCACCGATATCAGCCACACCATGGAGATCTTCGGCACCTGCCAGAACTGCTGCCACAAGAGCTGACAGCGAGAAGCCGCGCGCCCCTTGCCCATCGGGCG